>JBKPON010000054.1:0-15119 GCA_046733135.1 Pseudomonadota bacterium
AGGCACCGGTGCGAAGGGGAGCGGGATGCGCGCGTCGAGATTGCTGGCCAAACTGACGATCTATTATGTTGTGCTCGGGGTGATCGTTTTTACCGCCGTGAAGATTTGGCCGTCGATCGTCGGTTACCTTCCGATCGGCGGTGTCGAGGCGCTGGTGAAACAGCCGTCGGCCAACCCGTTGGAGGCGACCGCCGCCGTGCGCGCTGCCCATGTCGGCAACCTCGGAGAGAGCCTGTTCTGGCTGGTGGTGGCGATCATCGGCGCATTCCTGGCGGCGCTGCCGGTAACATGGGTCTATATGGGCGTTCGCGACGACGTCGAATACGACCAATCCTTGATCAACACGATCCTGGTTTTGCCGATGGTGGTGACCGGTATCGTAATCATCGTTCAAAATTCGCTGGCGCTTGCATTTTCGCTCGCGGGAATCGCGGGCGCCGTGCGCTTTCGCAATTCGCTCAAGAGCTCGGGCGACGCTTTGTTCATCTTACTGTCGGTCGGGGTCGGATTGTCGGCGGGGATCGGCGCGGTCGAGCTTGCGGCCGTCATGACCGTCGCCTTCAACTATTGTTTCGTCGGCTTGTGGATAACCGAATATGGCGAGCGAAAGGGCATGAAGCGCTATCTCGCCGATTATGACGGGATCAACGAGGCGGCGCCGCCTGCGCCGCCTAAGCCAAAGGCCTGACGATCTTAAGGCTGGCCGCCGAGCACGCAGTGGCTGATGATCTTGCTGCTGACGCTGGCGTCGGTGGCGATGTCAGCGAAAAAGCCGTCGAGAAAACTCGCCGCGCGGGCGCGCGTCCGCTCCTCGAGGCCGGGCACCTGGGCAAGCGCGCTGAGGAGTGCCGGACGCGCGGCGCGGATTTGGGCCGCGGCGGCCGCGGCCTGAAGGTTGTGATTGCAATAGCCGCGGTAGAAGCGCTGCCGGACGCTGTTGATGCGAAGCTCTTCCGGCGGCATCGCGTAGGGAGCGCTGACCAGCCCTGAGAAATCGAAATCATAGGGAATAGGGATGACGGTGCCTGGGCCGAGCGTGCCGATCAGCCTGGCGTTGTGGCAGCAATCGTCGCCGACGGGCCCAGCACGCATCGACCAGTCGTGGTTGCTGATCATATGCTCGAAGAGTGCGTAACGTGCGGCGTCCGGCGGGCTGAGATCGGCTATTGGGATGCGGTCTGGTGCGCGCACCTCGCGCGTGCCGTTCCGCTTCGCGACGTCGTCGAGGTCCTCAATGAAAAAGCCAGCGCGCGAAACGATCGGGCGGCCGTCCGGGTTTCGGTAATCGATATTCGCGAGCCGCGCGAGGAAGCTTCGTGGAGTCAGGACGTTGTACATTCGATAGGCCGCATATTCGAGCAGAAGGTTCTGTTGAAACGACGGCGTGTTGCGGCAATGGGTGACCAGCTTCAGGCGTCTCTGCCCGGCAAACACCGAAGTCGCCGGCGGCGAGGTCGTGAATTCGACGCGCAGTGGCGGGAAATCGCAGATCTCCGTCGTGCGGCGGGTAATACCCCGCAAAGCGATGCTGACGGGCAGGCTGTTCCCATTGGAATCGGCCAGGGTGCCGCTGATCGCGCCCCGCGTTTCCCGATTGTGGATCAGAGTCGAGAGCGGTGCCTGGATCGTCAGGCGGAGCGGGTCGGACGCGGCGAACAACGGCTTGGGCGGAACCTGCGCGACAGCTGGCGTCCCGCCGCCGAGCAGCCAGGCAGCAATGAGCCACAATTTCTTCATTATATCCTCGCCACAGTATGAGGAATCACGGCGTCCCCGATGATTTCGATCCAGCTGAGCGGGCCACCGTAATAGCGTGAGATGCCGGTATCGATGCGGACAAGCTGCCCGCCATGGGTGATGGCAATGCCCGCCAGGCTCGGCGTATGGCCGATGACCATCCGCTTTGCCCCGTAATTGCCAAGCACGGTGTTCAGTTCGTCCGAAAAACCTGGAGGTGGACGCGGCGCGGCCGCCCGGGTGGCCTCCGCATCCGGGTCGCGGCCCACCAGCCCGCGATACCAGAGCGGGCCCAGCGGATCGTTGAGGATGGACTTGGGGTCGTCTTCGCCCGACGCCATGGCGGCAGCGACGCGGCGGTTGATCTCCTCGATCGGCAGCTTTGAGTATTCGGCGCTGAGGCCGCCGTGGACGAACAAGGTGTCGCCGATTCTGACTACGGCCGGATTGTGCGTCGCCCATTTGCCAAGCTCGCCCGACGGGCTCCACGCCAGCCGATGCTCGACCGAGCCGAGGGGAGTTCGGGCCAGCCATTGCTCACGGACCTCGGACGGCAGCGCCTTTGGGTCTGTCGCATGTGCCGCCGCTTCGAGCTGCGTTCGGTTGGCCATGTAGACCCTCTCGCGGCGAGCGACGGAGCGATCATCGACAAAGGCCGCATATTCGCCCGGCGTCGTGTAGCGATAATCGCCGAGCAGGTTCATCGCCTCGTGATTGCCGAGGACGACCACGACATTGCCGCCAGTCCGCGGCGCCCCCCGCTGAAGCTGTTGCAGGCTACGGATGATCTTTAGCGAGTCCGGTTCGCGATCGGTTACGTCGCCGAGCTGGACAAGGATGGTCTTGCCGCCGGTCCAATGGCCTTTGGGATCGATCAAACCTGCTGCGCGGGCGATCTGTAGCCAGGCCTGGTAATCGCCATGGAGATCGCCAACGGCGACGATGCGCTGAGCCTGTGTGGAGAGCGCGGCCCTTGCGGGTCCCATGAGGCCGATGAGGACGAAGAGGCCCAATACCGCGCATCGCACGGTTTGTTGAAGCCACCTCGTTGCTCTGCCCTGAGGCATGGGGCGCACTGTTGCATCCACATTGCCGATCGGCAATGCCGTTACCGGCGGCTTTCGGGGCTCGGTCAGGCTGGCGACCCATTCTCCGCAGTTTCGCCGCCGCATGGGAGGTTCGCGGCTCTGCTACCGGTTTCGCTTGAAGTCCCCCAGCGCATCCACGATATATTTGCGGTAGCGATCGGGCCCTTCGCCCGCGCGAGAGGAGATGAAATGGCCAATTGGCAAGACCCGCGCAGCACTGCCGAGAGGAGTGGCGCAGTGAATGCCGCCACCGTAGGCGTCCCGAGCGTCACCCGCGATGCGGGCCTTCGGTCGTACATGCTTTCGGTCTACAACTACATGGCATCGGGCGTGCTTCTGACCGGCATCATCGCGATGCTGTTCGCGCCCTATGCGCAGGGCGTCCTGATCCAACCGGACGGGCAAGGAATGAGCCTGTTGGGCTGGATCGTCACCCTATCGCCGCTCGGCTTCGTCTTCGCGATGAGCTTCGGCGTCAATCGGATGTCGACAGGCACGCTGCAACTGCTCTTCTGGGCGTTTGCGGCGGTGATGGGCTTGTCCATGTCGACGCTGTTCATCGTGTTCACGGGCGTTTCGATCGCGCAGACCTTCTTCGCGACTGCGGCCGCCTATGTCGCGCTGAGTCTCTACGGATACACCACCAAACGCGATCTGTCGGGCATCGGCACATTCCTGATCATGGGCGTTGTCGGCCTGATTGTCGCGATGCTGATCAACCTGTTCCTGAAGTCGAGCGCAATGGCGCTCGCGATCAGCGCGATCGGCGTGCTTCTATTCGCCGGCCTCACCGCCTACGACACGCAGCGCATCAAGAGCATGTACTTCTACGTTCAGGGAACGGAGATGATGGGCAAGACCGTCATCATGGGCGCGCTCTCGCTCTACCTGGACTTCATCAACATGTTCCAGTTCCTGCTGAGCTTCATGGGCGACCGCCGCTAGGCTCCCGGCAGGCGTTAAAGAGAAGGGTCGGCGGAAACGCCGGCCCTTTTTCTTGCTCGATGCGAGAAAGATCGATTAGTACTAAACGTGTGGTTCCCCATCTCTTCATCATCGACGACTTCCTGAGGAACGCGGATGCGGTGCGAGCCGAAGCACTTTCGCTCAACTATTCCGTTGAGGGACGCTTCCCCGGCCTCAATTCCGTAGAGAAAATCAGGATTGAGGGGCTCGACCAGGTTATCTCGGGCATCGTTCGGGAGCCGGTGCGAGCGCCGTGGACCAAGGATTTTTCCCACGCGAGCTGCCGGCTGGCGCTGGCATCGGACAATCAGCCGGGGCGAATTCACATCGACCAGGCCCACTGGTCGGGGATCCTCTACCTGAGCCGGCCGGAAGATTGCCGAGGCGGGACCGAATTCTACCGTCATCTTCCGACTGGGTTCGACAGGGTGCCGATGGACCAGGTGAGCCTCGAGGAGGCGGGATATTCGTCATACGATGAGATGAAAACGGATATCCTCGAAAGGGACGCGCTGGATCGGTCGAAATGGGAGCTGACCATGACCGTCCCGATGCGCTTCAATCGGCTGGTTCTGCTCCAGCCGCACTATTGGCACACGTCTGGGCCTGGTTTCGGGAATAGGGCCGAAAACGGGCGGCTCGTCTACATCATGTTCTTTTTGCGCGGCGCGGCGGCAGCGGCCGCGGCCGCATAGCTAGGCGAGATATTTGCCGAAGAAATCCAACGTGCGTTTCCACGCGAGGTCGGCCGCTTCCTTATTGTACCGTTCGGCGGAGGTATCGTTGTTGAAGGCGTGATTGACGCCTTCGTAGAGAAAGAAGTTCACCGTCTTGCCCGCCGCGCGAAGGGCGTTCACCCAGGGAAATGACGTCGCATTGACTCGGTCATCGAGCCCGGCGTCGTGGAGCTCGAGCGGAGCCTGGACCTTCGGCGCTTCCGACGGGTCCGGCGCTGGGCCGTAATAAACCACACCGGCGTCGAGTTGGTCGCCGGATGCCACCGCGAGCCGGTTGACGAAACCGCCGCCCCAGCAGAAGCCGACGGCTCCGGTCTTGCCACCGCGGCTCGATTTTGAGAGCTCGCCGAGCATTGCAACGGCATCCGAGACCGACTTGGCGAGATCGAGCTTGCCGATCGCGTCTCGCGCCGCATCCTCACTTGCCGGCGTTCCACCCGACAGGGTGAGCATGTCCGGTGCGACGGCGCGGAAGTTGGCGAGGGCGAGGCGGCGCGCGACGTCGCGGATATGATCGTTGAGCCCGCGGTTCTCGTGCATCACCAGCACGGTTGGCTTGAGCGACCGCGTACGCCCCTCCGCGACATAGGCTTTGTAACCGCCGACCAGCTCCTGAATTCTAGTGGTGAGGCGCTTATCGTCCTCGGGCACGATCGCCGCGGCGGCGGGAGAGGCGGCGATGCTTGCGATCATCAGCTCCGCTGCGGCGACGCTACCAGCGAGCTTGACCATCGCGGCCACGAAGGCGCGGCGGTCAGCGCCCTCGTGAGTGAAGCGATCATAGAGGAGGACGGCCTGCTGGCGGGTTGCTGGGTCGAAGTTCATCGAACGATCCTCCGTTCGGCCTCACGCCGGCTGCGGGGCCTGGGCCTGATGCGCCTGCATTTCGGCGATCAGCCTCGTGTCGATCTCCTTCGCGCGGTCATACGCCGGGCGATCGGTCATGCGGCGTGCATAATCGACGAACACCGGCCGCGGCTCGAGCAAGTTGAAGGCGAGCATGAAATTGACGTTCGCACCGACGAACAGGTCCGCCGCGGTGAAATGATCCGCCGCTATATATTCCTTCCCACCAAGCGCCTTTTCAAACGTGTTGATGGCCAGGTCGTAATTGCCATAGCCGAACATCCGCTGGCGTTCCGGCGTCGGCTCCCAGCCGGCAGCCTTGTTGCTGAAGGCGGCTTCGACGGGCCCTGAGGTGAAGAAGATCCAGCGGTAATAATCGGCGCGGTCCCCCGGGGGTGGAGCAAGCTTCGCTTCGGGGAAGGCATCGGCGAGGTAGCAGCAGATCGCCGCCACCTCCGTCACAATCTTGCCCTTGTGCTTGATCGCGGGGACCTTGCCCATCGGGTTGACTGACAGATACGGCTCGGCCTTCATCGTCGAGGCGTAATCGAGGACATCGGTCTCGTACGGCTGACCGACCTCCTCGAGCATCCAGCGGACCGTCTGCCCGCGCGATTGGGGATGGGTGTAGAAGATCAGGTCGGCCATTGACGCTCTCCTTCTTGGAACAAAAGGCGAACTACTCCCCTTGCAGCATCTTCTCAAGCCTCTCGAGCGTCTCGCTCAACCGCGCTCGCCCTTCTTCGGCTCAGGGACCGTTTCAGGCGCAGCCGGAACCGTGCCGGTGCGCTCCGCCGCGGATTGATCGCGCGTGGCGCGGAATTCGCTGTCCTGGCTCCAGTTGGGCCATTCGCGCGAATTGGCGAGCTGTTCGCCGACGAGGTGCAGCATCTGGGCGTCCTCGGCCATGCCGCTGAAGTTCCACTGCGCGTTGAACTCGTCGTCGGGCTGGTGGTACCGTTTCTCGGTATAGTCCTTGTCGAGGGCTTCGCCGCGCGCGGTGCCGCCAGTCGCCAGATCGTTGCCTGGCTTGAAGCTGATCGCCGGAACGCCGACTTTCGCAAAGGAGAAATGGTCCGAGCGATAGAAGCCGCCGCTCTCCGGATGCGGATCGGCGGTGAAATAACGGCCCTGGCGCTTCCCTTCCGCAACAAGATCGTCGAGCAAGTCGAGCTTGGCGGTCCCGGAGATGCTGAAATTCTTCTCAGGTCCCCAAACCCCCAACGAGTCCGTGTTGAGCACGCCGACCGTTTTCGAGAGCGGATAGAGCGGATGGGTCGCATAATATTCGGAACCCAGCAGACCTTTCTCCTCCGCAGTGACGGCGAGGAATACTACGGAGCGGTCGGGCCGCGGCCCTCGGGCGAAGGCACGCGCCTGCTCGATCAGCTGGCTGATGCCCGTCGCATTGTCGACCGCTCCATTATAGATGCGGTCGCCGTTGGCATCGGGCTTACCGATGCCGAGATGGTCCCAATGGGCCGTGTAGATCACGGTCTCGTCGGGATACTTCGTACCCGGCAGCAGGCCGACGACATTGTGTGAGTTGATCGTCGACGTCTGCGCCTGGACGTTGGCGTTGAGCGTTGCCTTGAGCGGGATCGGCTGAAAGCCGCGCGTCCTTGCCTGAGCTTTAGCCTGATCGAAGTTGAGGCCTGACGCGGCGAATATCTGCTCGGCGAGAGGGCGCTGGATCCAGCTTTCGAACGGCGTGTGCTCGGCCGCCGGATTCTGGCGCACGATGTCGAACATCGTATTCGTGTTCGAGTTCTTGACCGTGTTCCAACCGTAGGACGCCGGCTCGGTTTCATGGACGACCAAGACGCCGGCGGCGCCACGGCGAGCGGCCTCCTCATATTTGTAGGTCCAGCGGCCGTAATAGGTCATCGCCTTGCCGCCGAAGTCGCCGTCGCCTCCCTCGAAATCGGGATCGTTGACGAGGACGACGAGCAGCTTGCCCTTGACGTCCTGGCCCTTGAAGTCGTCCCAGTTCCGCTCGGGCGCCGAGACTCCATAGCCGACGAAGAGCAGCGGAGCGTTGGTCAGGTTGACCGCGGTTTGACCGTTGAGGGGGGCACGGACCGCAATCTGGTCGCCCTGCGTCAGCGGTACTGTTTGACCGTTGCCGAAAGCAAGTGACAGCTGCGGCGTGCCGACGATCTCCGACTGAAGCAGCGGCACGGCCTGGGTCCACGTCCGCTTCCCGTCAACGACATCGCCGCCGGGCTCGAGACCCGCCGAGCGGAACTGGTCGATGATGTAATTGACGGTCTTGGTTTCCGCGGGCGTATTCACCCCGCGCCCCTCAAAATCGTCGGCGCCCAGAGTTTTCACGTGTTCGGACAGCCGCTGAGGATTGAACCCACCCATCGAAGCGGCGGTCACAGGAACAGCGGCGAGCACGATGATGCTCGCGGCGCACAACAGGGTCTTTTTCACGATGACTCTACTCCCCTTGAAGGCAACGCGCCGCCCTCTAGCGAGGTGCAGGCTGGCTCTCAAAGGGATTCGTCTTCACGGCCCTTATGGCCCTCCATTGTAATTTTATTGGCGAAGGGTGTTCGCCTTCTGTTCATTCTCCGATTCGAGTTTGACGAGTCCGTTCCGGATGCCGCCCCGGTCTCCTCTTCCTATCCCGCGGCGACCGAGTGACTGGCTCTGGAGGGCCGTTCGATGAAATATGTGCTGGCGGTCTTCGCGGCCGCGTGGGCTTCTTCAATGCCGTCGCCGGCGAAGGCGGTTGAGGCTCCCCCGTCTGATTTGGCGGTGGCGGATCAGTGGCGGACCGCGATGAAGTCGGCGCGTTGGACCGGCCCGCTGCTCGCGTCCAATGCCGAAACCTTGCCGCGGGGACATTTCTACACCGAGCCCTATTTGTTCGATGTCATTTCGGACGGCGACCATCATCCGGGCTCGAGTGGCTTTTATCAGTACGGGCTGTTCGATTCTCTGACGGTGGGAGTGCAGCCCAATTTCGCGTTCGGCACCGACAGGGCCAATCGCGGCGCCTCCCTCGGCGATTTCAAGCTGCTGTCGCAGCTGCGTCTCACCCACTTCACGCCGGAGCATCGTGTGCCGACCGTCGCGCTGGTCCTCAACGCCGTGCTTCCGACCGGCAAGCACGACCATCTCGGCGCGCTCAAGCACGGGCACGGCGCCGGTTCCTTCGCCCCTGAAGTCGGAGTCAATGTGCAGCACTACTTCCTGCTTGAGAACGGGCGGTTGCTGCGTGGCCGGATCAATGTGCTCCAATCCTTTCCGCTCCGCACGGAGGTCGCCGGGCGGAGCGTCTACGGCACGGAAGCGGGTTTCCGCGGTCACGTCCGGCCGGGAACGAAAACGACGCTGATCGGCGCGGTCGAATATAGCCTCACGAAAGAATGGGTCCTGGCGGTGGACGTCGAGGCGGACTTCTGGGGCAGGACGCGGATCGTCGGACACGACACGCCCGGCGGACCATTGGTCAAGGAAACGGTCCCGAAAAGCTGGAACGTCGGCTTCTCCCCAGCGGTCGAATATAATTGGAGCGACCGGTCAGGCGTGATCTTCGGCGTCTGGATCGTGCCCAAGGGCCACAACACCGCGGCCTCGGTCACGCCGGCGGTTGCCTACAGCCGGTTTTGGTAGCAGTCGTGCTACGCATCATCAGATAAGTGCTGCGTCCGGCTCTCGGATTTCCAACAATAGGAGATGGGCAGGAACTTGCCTATCGGCCGAGGTGAATTTCCAGCAATAGGTACCTGGCAGGAGCTTGCCTACTCCGCCGCTGGAGCCTCTCCGCCGGCTTTGCGCTTGGCCGCGACCTTTGGCTTGTCGGCCTTGAGCTTGGCGTTGGCCATTGCCTTCGTCTTGGACAGCTTGGGCGGGGCGGGGATCATTTCGATGTGATGGGGGTTCAGGCTGGCCGTAAACTATGTAGCAGGATGCCACTAGTTAGCATCGCCCCCGCGGGGAAGCTCTTCATTAACGGCGACCGGCACGGCGGCTTTGTGGGTCCGATAACGGTCGAACCAGGCGACGATGGCACTCGCTCTTGCTGCCGACTGACTTGGGCGCGCCGCAAAATTTTCGTGGTTCGCCCCGGGAATTCTGATCAGCGCGGTCGGAACCCCGCGAAGCTGTAGCGCTTCATAATATTGCTCGCCCTCGCTTTCGGGTGCCCGATAATCTTCCGTTCCCACGACAATGAGGGTGGGCGTCTTGACGTTACCGACAAGGCTGAGCGGGGAGTGCGACCAAAAGCTAAGCGGATCTTCCCACGGCTGCTTTGCGAACCAGTACATCGAATAGAAGAGCGAGCTGTCTGAAGTCAGTTCAAAACTGCTGAAATTGACCGGTGGTTTTTGGGCCGCTGCGGCGCGGAACCGGTCGGTTTTGCCGACGATCCAAGCCGTCAGAGCGCCGCCGCATGAGCCGCCGGTGACGAATAGATTGTCCGGATCGACATGCCCCGTTGCGATCGCGGCGTCGACGGTACTCATCAAATCATCATAGTCATGGCTCGGCCAGTTTTTGTCGATTTGGTTCGCGAACTCCTCGCCGTAAGATGTGGAGCCTCGCGGATTGCTGTAGACGACTATATATCCTGCGGCCGCGTACAGCTGATCGTCCGTTGAAAATGCGGGTCCGTACGACTCGGTGGGCCCTCCATGGATCTCGAGAATCATCGGGTATCTCTTCGCCGGATCGAAATTCGGCGGCATGACCATCCACCCGTCTATCGGGCGTTGATCGTAGCTCGAAGTGACCTCTAACTTTTGCGGTTGACCCAGCCTTTTGGCGTCGAGGAAGCTGTTGAGATGAGTGAGGCGCCGCGCGCCGGCTCGAGTGACGACTGCGACCTCCGACGGATGCACCTGGTCGCCAACGGTAGCGGCGACCGCTCCGTTCCCAGCGACACTAAATTCGCCCCCAGAGTAAGGGCGATCCAGATCACTGCCGACCAGGCCCGTGGCGATCTCCGTTACGGTGCCACGAAGGTCGACGCGCGCTACCTTACCCGACCCGCGATCGATGAATGTGACGTATATAGATCGGCTATCGGCTGCCCAGATTGGATTGGCCAGGGAGCGGTCCAGACCGGCAGTAAGGACGTGCTTATCCGAACCATCGAGATTCATCACGTAAAGGCGGATGTTACCATACATGCGGTGATGGTCATCAGCCCCCAGATAGGCGATGCGTCTTCCGTCCGGCGAAACGATCGGAGACATATCGGGCCCATCGCGGCTGGTGAGCGCAGCGGGCGCGCCGCCGTCAATCGAGATGCGATAGACCTCGCTGTTGACCGGCTCGCGCTCCCAGTTCTTCGAGAGGTTGGCGCTGAACAAGATCGAGCGGCTGTCGGGAGTCCAGCTGACCGGGCCTGCGGCATGGGTCGCACCGAAGGTCAGTTGGATCGTCGCTCCTCCGTCGGCGGGCACCCAGAAGAGCTGGTAATAGCCGGGCCTCAGATAGCCTTCGTCATCGGTTCGGTAGGCAATCTTGTCGATGATCTGCAAAGGGTCGGCCCACTTGGCGTCCTCCGGCTTATCGGGAGCCCTGCCGAGACTCGGCCCGTCGTCCGGCACGAACATCGTATAAGCGATGCGGCGCCCGTCGGGCGACCAGGCAATCGCGCCCGGGCTGTCGGGCAAGCCGGTGATGCGGGCGCTTTCGCCAGTGGCCATCGACCGGACGTAGAGCTGCGCGGTGCCGCCTTCAGATGCCACATAGGCCAGACGGGTCCCGTCCGGCGACCACCGCGGCGAGAAGTAATAGCCAGATCCGGCCAGCAGCGGACGCTGCCGGCCACTCGCCACGTCAACGAGCCAAATGGTCGATCGCGCCTTGTCGGTCATGATATCGCCGGATCTACGCGTGTAGGCGACGGTACGTCCGTCGGCGCTGATCTGCGGATCGGTCGCGACCTCGAGACTGAAGAGGTCCGAGCCCGCGAAGTAGCGGGTCGGTCCGAGCGCAGGCGTCGATGCAGCTGGGTAAGAAAAGGTCCCTACAACCAAGAGCAAGAGAAGCAGTGTGCGCGACGTGGTCACCGTGCGATCCTTGTGGACTGGGGTACCCACGGATCATGCGCCGGATACAGCGCCGCAAGGACCAGTCGATGGAGGCTTCAGTAACGCCGGTGAAGCGCCGACTCTTCCACCGAACAATGTAATGGACCGTCAAACTGCCGCGATTCATCGAGGGTCATCAGGACGCCCTTCTCCGGGGTTCGCCGACCGAACCAAGCGAAATGGCGGGGTTTTGGCGGCCACCTGGCTAAACCGGGCGGCGACGGCGGCCGCAATAACTAACCTGATTCGAACGCGAAGAGAGGGCGGGAGGTCTACGCTCCCGGCCCTTCACGCTTGATCACTTAGTAGCCTATTCCGCCGCTGGAGCCTCTCCGCCCGCCTTGCGCTTGGCCGCGACCTTCGGCTTGTCGGCTTTGGGCTTGGCGTTGGCCTTTGCCTTCGTCTTAGACAGCTTGGGCGGGGCGGGGACGATTTCGAACGCCGGGGCATTGTCCTTGATGCGGACCTTGACCTCGCCGCCGTTGACGAGCTTGCCGAACAGCAGTTCTTCAGCGAGCGGCTGCTTGATTTTCTCCTGGACCAGGCGGCCCATCGGCCGCGCGCCGTAGAGCTTGTCGTAGCCACGTTCGACGATCCACGCCCGTGCCTCGTCGTCGAGCTCAATGTGGACGTTCCGGTCGGCAAGCTGCAGCTCGAGTTGCAGGATGAACTTGTCGACCACCCGCGCCACGACCGCCGGCGGCAGGTAGGAGAAGGGCACGATCGCATCGAGGCGATTGCGGAACTCGGGCGAGAACATCTTCTTGACCGCGTCCTCCTGAGCATCCTCGCGGCTCGCCGCGCCGAAACCGATGCTCTCGCGCGCCATGTCGGACGCGCCGGCATTGGTGGTCATGATGAGGATGCTGTTCCTGAAGTCGACCGTCTTGCCATGGTGGTCGGTGAGCTTGCCGTGGTCCATCACCTGCAACAGAATGTTGAACAGGTCCGGGTGCGCCTTCTCGATCTCATCGAGCAAAAGCACCGAATGCGGATGCTGGTCGACCGCGTCGGTCAGGAGCCCACCCTGGTCGTAGCCGACATAGCCCGGGGGCGCGCCGATCAGCCGGCTGACCGCGTGGCGCTCCATATATTCGGACATGTCGAAGCGCTGCAGCGGGATACCCATGATCGAGGCGAGCTGGCGCGCGACCTCGGTCTTGCCGACGCCGGTCGGGCCGGAGAAGAGATAATTGCCGATCGGTTTATCGGGATCGCGCAGCCCGGCGCGCGATAGCTTGATTGCGCTGGCGAGCTTTTCGATCGCCAGGTCCTGCCCGAAGACAACGCGCTTCAGATCCGCCTCAAGATGCTCGAGCACCTGCTTGTCGTCAGCCGACACAGATTTCGGCGGAATCCGTGCCATCGTTGCGACTACCGCCTCGATCTCCTTGGGCGTGATCACCTTCTTGCGGCGGCTCGGCGGCACCAGCATCTGCATGGCGCCGACCTCGTCGATCACGTCGATCGCCTTGTCGGGCAGCTTGCGGTCGTGGATGTAGCGCGCCGACAGCTCGACAGCGCTCTTCACCGCATCCGGCGTGTAGCGAACATTGTGGTGCTGCTCGAACGACGACCGCAGGCCCGCCAGGATCTTGATCGTGTCTTCGACGGTCGGCTCGTTGACGTCGATCTTCTGGAACCGGCGCAGCAGGGCGCGGTCCTTCTCGAAGTGGTTGCGGAACTCCTTATAGGTCGTCGAGCCGATGCAGCGGATCGTGCCGCTGGAGAGCGCCGGCTTCAGCAGGTTGGACGCGTCCATCGCGCCACCCGACGTTGCGCCGGCGCCGATCACCGTGTGGATCTCGTCGATGAAAAGGATGGCGTGCGGCATCTTTTCCAGTTCGGAGACTACCGACTTCAACCGTTCCTCGAAGTCGCCGCGATAGCGAGTGCCCGCAAGAAGCGCGCCCATGTCCAGCGCGTAGATAGTCGCGCCCTTGAGAACCTCGGGAACATCGCCCTCGATGATCTTTCGCGCCAGGCCCTCGGCAATCGCTGTCTTCCCGACACCAGGATCGCCGACATAGAGCGGGTTGTTCTTCGACCGGCGGCAGAGGATCTGCACGGTGCGGTCGACCTCGGGCATGCGGCCAATCAAGGGGTCGACCTTGCCCGCCCGCGCTTTCTCGTTGAGGTCGATGGTGAACTGCTTGAGGGCCGATTCCTTCTTGCCGCCCTCCTTCTCGCTCTTGTCCTCGGCTCCTTCCGGCGAGCGCGGCTCGATTGCCGTTTCGCCCTTGCCGACGCCGTGGCTGATATAGGTCACGGCATCGAGGCGGCTCATGTCCTGCTGCTGCAGGAAATAGACCGCGTAGCTCTCGCGCTCGGAGAAGAGCGCGACGAGGACGTTGGCGCCGGTCACTTCGTCCCGGCCGGAGGATTGGACATGCAGAATCGCACGTTGAACCACGCGCTGGAATCCGCTCGTCGGAGTCGGATCGGTCGCGCTGTCGGCGACCAGGGCACCCAGTTCATTGTCGAGATATTGTTTGACGCTGGCGCGCAGCTCGTCGCGGCTGACGCCGCAGGCGGTCATCACCTTCGACGCATGCTCATCATCGATGAGGGCAATTAGAAGATGTTCGAGGGTCGCATACTCGTGCCGGCGGCGACTGGCCTCTCCCAGGGCGTTGTGGAGAGTTTGTTCGAGTTCGCGAGCAAAACTGGGCATTAAGCTAAGACTCCGCGCCCGGCGGGGCGCCGGGCTTCTGGGTTAATGTCATACGCACCGCGCGCCCAATCAAGTGCGCGACTCACACGATCGTCGGATTATGGTTAATTCTTCTTGAAGAGCTCTTCCGCGGCGGAGCGATGGGTTTGGGCGCGCTGCATGTGCGCCTCGACGCGTGCGATCTCCGCCCTCAAGGCCTCGATCCGTTCCTTGAGCTCCTCGATCGACATGGGATCAAGGTCCTGCTTGGCGAGCTCGACGAGAGGGTCGCCGGGCTTGCTCGGGAAGAGATCTTCGAGGTCCATGGGCCCGAATCGTTGACCCTCTGTCCGGCCAAGTCAATAAGAACGGCACCGTGACGAAAGTCCCTTCCTCGATGATGGCGGTGGTCGCTCCGCAGCCCGACGGGGCCGAGGAGCTGGCACTGGTCGAGCGGCCCATACCGCGGATCGGCCGCGACGAGGTGTTGATCAATGTCGCTGCCGCTGGAGTGAACCGGCCCGACCTTTTGCAGCGGCGTGGGCTCTACCCGCCACCGCCGGGCGCCCCCGACATCCTCGGTCTCGAGATCGCGGGCGAAGTCGTCGAGACGGGCAAGGGCGCCGAGCAGCTTCTGGGACAAAAGGTGTGCGCGCTCGTGGCCGGCGGCGGCTACGCGCAATATTGCGCCGCGCCAATGGGCACCTGCCTGACTATCCCAAGCGGACTCTCCCACGTGGAAGCCGCCGCAATGCCGGAGAGCCTGTTTACCGTCTGGGTGAACCTGTTCGAGCGCGGGTTCGCGGCCGACGGGGATTGGGTCCTGGTCCATGGAGGAACGAGCGGGATCGGGACGATGGCCATCGCACTCGGCCAGCTGTTTGGGCTGAAGGTGATCGTTACCTGTGGAACGGACGAGAAATGCGCTCGGGCAGTCGAGATCGGCGCTGAAGCGGCGGTAAATTACCGGACGCAGGATTTCGTCGAAGTAGCGCAGCGAATGACCGAGGGTAAAGGGGTCGCGGCGGTGCTGGAC
>JBKPON010000055.1:0-4238 GCA_046733135.1 Pseudomonadota bacterium
TATCGTTCCTTCAGCGGTGGCTTCGCAAGCGGCGGCCAGGGAATGTCGGCGAGCGGAAGCTCGGTGTCCGGCACCCGGTCGAGCAAATCGCGGAGCAAGGTAAGCCGCCCCAATGGCTGATCATTGAAATCGACGAGCGTCCAGGGTGCAAATTCCGTATGCGTCGCCGCCAACATCATTTCGCGTGCTTCGGTGTAGTCCTCGTAATGCGAGCGGGCCTTGATATCGATCGGCGAGAGCTTCCAGCGTTTGATGGGACTGTTAAGTCGGTTGAGAAACCGTTCCTCCTGCACCGCCTGGTCGCAGCACAGCCAATACTTGAATAGCAAAATGCCGTCGTCGACGATGTGGCGTTCGAACTCTGGCACCGCATTCAGGAACCCCTGCGTCTGCTCAGGGGTGCAAAAGCCCATCACTTTCTCGACGCCGGCGCGATTGTACCAACTGCGGTCGAACAGCACGATCTCTCCCTCGGCAGGAAGGTGCTCGACGTAACGCTGAAAATACCATTGGGTGCGCTCGCGCTCGTTCGGACCCGGGAGAGCGACCACCCGGCACTGGCGCGGGTTGAGCAGGCGCGCGAACATGTCGATCGAGCCGCCCTTCCCCGCCGTGTCGCGCCCTTCGAACACGACCACCATGCGCTGCCCCGTCTCCGAGACCCAGCGAGCCATCGCGCTGAGCTCTTTGGACATCGGCTTCAACTGCTCTTCATAGTCTTTGTCGCTGAGCTTGCTTGGACCGCTCATTGCCGCCCCCTCCATGACGAGCAACTCTGGCATGCGCCGGAGCGGATTGGAACCGTTCCGCCGAGCCGCTAGTCCGTCGAGCGTGTCTACACGATTGTCGGACCGGCTCCTGCGCCCGCTTCTCATCGCGGGGCACAAGCTTCTGAAGCTTAGCTGGTTCGTGCGCCGCCCGCGTACGTTCGGAGCCCACGCCCTCGCATTCACACCTGAGCGCAAGGTCATCCTCGTCAGGCTCCGCTATGCCCCCGGCTGGCGTCTCCCCGGGGGTGGGAGGAGCGAACATGAGCACCCGCGGGACGCCGTGCTCCGTGAGCTGCGCGAGGAGATTGGCATGACCGCGCACGGCCGAGTCCGCCAGGCCTGCGAACTCGAAGAAACAATCGACTTCAAGCGTGATCTCGCCTCGCTGCTGATCGTCGAGGACGTGCGTTACCGGCCGCTCCGATGGTCATGGGAAGTGGAGCAGGTAATTGAGCGGGCTCTCGACGATCTTCCGACCGACCTCGCCCCGATTGCTGCGAATTGGATCGATGAGGTCCGGGATAAGCTTTGACGAAAAAGAACTGCACCGGCGCTAGGTTGGTTTCGTGACTGCCTCCAGCCACGCGTCTAAAATCGGCCGATGCACCGTTTGTTCATTGCCATCCGTCCCCCGGAACGCATCCGCGACTTGCTCGTCGACGCGATGGATGACAGTGCCGACTTTCGTTGGGTGAATGACGAGCAGCTGCACCTGACGTTGCGTTTTGCCGGCGAGGTTGACCGTCCAGTGGCGGATGACTTGGCCTACGCGCTGTCCCGCATCCGCCTCGATCGCTTTCAGATCCGCGTTAAGGGCGTCGGACGCTTCGAGCAGCGCAACGCCGGCGCGCTTTGGGCGGGAGTCGAGCCGAAGGAACAGCTCGCCGCCCTTGCCGCCAAGATCGAAAGAGCGTGTCAGTCCGCCGGTCTCGATCCTGAGCACCGCTCTTTCCATCCGCACATCACCCTCGCCCGCTGGAGGGGCCGCCGGACTCGCGAGGTTGAAGGGTTTCTCGAGCGTCACGCCACGCTCAATTCCGATCCCTTCGACGTCGATTGCTTCATCCTCTTCGAGAGTCGCCTTTCGCGGCACGGGGCGCACTACGAGGAGGTCGCAACTTTTGCTTTATACTCACCGGCGGCCGGAACGCCGGCCTGAGGAAAAAAGGGGGAGCGGGTTGCGCCACTCCCCCCGGGGAAGATCGTCCGACGATTCACCAGATCCTGACGCGTTTCTCCGGCGGGACGTAGAATTTGGAGCTCGGGGCGATTTTGAACGCATCGTACCACGCATCGAGGTTCCGCAAGGGACCGATCACCCGAAATCGCCGTGGGCTGTGCGGGTCGGACGCGACCTGCGTCTTAATCGCGTCCGGGCGTTGCGCGCCCCGCCACGCCTGAGCGAAGGCGAGGAAGAAGCGTTGATCGCCAGTCAGTCCGTCAACCACGGGCGCAGTCTTGCCGTTCAGCGACATCTTATAGGCTTCGTACGCGACCTCGAGGCCCGACATGTCACCGATGTTCTCACCCATGGTAAGATCGCCGTTGATGAAGATGCCCGGCGCCGCTTCGTAAGATGCATATTGCTTCCCAAGCTCCGCGGTCAGCGCCTTGAAGCGCTGGGCGTCCCCCGGCGTCCACCAATCCCGTACCGCACCGCTTGCGTCGATCTTCCGGCCCTGGTCGTCGAAGCCGTGCATGATCTCGTGACCGATGATCGCGCCGATCGCGCCGTAATTGACTGCCGCGTCCGCTTGGGGATCGAAGAACGGGGGTTGCAGGATCCCGGCCGGGAACACGATCTTGTTCTCCAGCCCGCCATTATAGGCGTTCACTGTCGCCGGGCTCATCGACCATTTCTTCCGGTCGACCGGTTTGCCGAGATCGCTCAGCTGATAATCCCACTCGAACGCAATGCTTCGCTTGACGTTGCCGTAGAGGTCGTCCGGCTTCACGGTAAGCTTGGAATAATCGCGAAACTTGTCCGGATAGCCGACCATCACGTCCATCTTGGCGAGCTTGGCGATCGCGGCCTCTTTGGTCGCCCGCTCCATCCAGCTGTTGCCCTCGATGCGCTTGGCCGCCGCCTTTTTGAGGTTTGCGACTAGCTCTTCCATCATCGCCTTCGACTGTGGCGAGAAGTAACGCTGGATGTAGGTCTCGCCGAGCACCTCGCCCAAGCGTCCGTCGACCTGGTCGATCCCCCGCCGCCAGCGCGGGCGCTGCTCCTGCACCCCGCTAAGCGTCTTGGCGAACGCAAACTCGCTGTCGTCGAACCGCTTCGAGAGGTAGGGCGAGGCCTGGTCGGTGATCTTGAAGCGCTGCCAGGTCTTCAGCGTCTCGATCGGCGTCTTGTCGTACAACGCCGCAAGCGCCTTCACCGCGCTTTTGTCGGTGACGATCAACTTCGAGGCTTTGATTCCTGCCGCCGAAAGATAGTCCGTCCATTCGACTCCGGGAGCATAAGCGCTCAGCTCCTCGATCGTCATGGGATTGTTTACTTTGTCGATGTCGCGCAGGTCGGCGATGGGCCACGACAGCTTCGCGATTTCGGTCTCGAACGCGAGAACCTGATCCGCGGCCCGGCCGGCGTCCGGCGTGCCGATCATGCTCAGCGTCCGCTCGATATACGCGCGGTAGGCATCACGCTGCTGCTTGTATTTGTCGAGAAGATAATAGTCGCGGTCGGGCAAGCCTAGACCGGACGTGCCGATGTATAAGGTGTTGACGTCAGGCTGCTTCGGATCGGGTCCGATGCCGGGCCCAAACAAGGTCGCGCCGAAGTCGGCGTTTGCGCGCGCCATGTCGCGCGTGAATGCCGGTTTGTCTTGGATCGCGTCGATGCGCGCAAGGTCGGCCTTCAGCGGTCCGGCATCGAGCTGGTTCAGCCGGGCTTCGTCCATGTAGCTCGCATAAAGTCCGCCGATCTGACTCGCCGCGGGAGAGCCGGTGACGATCGACCGCAGCCGATCCTGGTTCCTCAGATAGGCTTCATAACCGACGCCGTTCGACGGCTGATCCGCCGGGATGGGATGCGCGTCGAGCCATTTACCCGAAGCGTAGCGCTGGAAATCGTCGCCGGGCTTCACTTTGTCGTCGCGCGCGCTGAGGTCGACCCCCCAGTTCCCGAAGTGCACGGTATCGACGCTGGCTGAAGTCGACGCGGCGTCCTTCGCGAAGGCTGGTGTCATCGCCCATAGGCTGGATGCAGCCAACAACATGGCCGCCGCGCGCACGGACGCGATGTTCAATTTTCCCTGGTCCCGCATGATTTTGCCCCGATAATGCAATGAGATGCTGCTCGCTGGCCCGTCGCCGCGCAACCGGCCAGCCCGCATCGACCAAGGCGTGGACTCCGTCGACGAACTCCGGTCCGGCCCGACATCCCACGGAGAACAACACCCCATTTCGCACTAATCGGCCCGCCCAAGCCCAAAGCCCCACATCACAAGCGGAACGAGATTCGCT
>JBKPON010000056.1:0-12118 GCA_046733135.1 Pseudomonadota bacterium
CGCCTAGCCGGGCAATTTCCTCACGCACGGGATTGCCGACGAGCACGACTTTGTTCCGATAACTTTTCTTGAGCCGGTCGACCACGGCGAACGCCGTGCCGATCGCCTTGGCTTCGCCGGCGAGCAGCCGATTGACACGACCGAGAACCGCATTCTGTTCATGAAGGACGCTGGGGATGCGCATGGCGCTCGCCGCAAGCAAAGCCGGGAACGCTGGATATCCGCCGAAGCCGACGACAGCGTTGAACCAATATTCCTTGTAGATCGCCTTGGCCTCGGCCCGGCCGCGGAGGACGGCTCGCGCGGCCTTGATCCAGGCGACTGGCCCGCCGCCCAACCTGCCCGCCGCCAAAATGTGGACCGGCACGCCCTCGAACAGGCCCGGCCAGCGCGCGCCCCGCTCGTCGGTCACCAGCATCACACCGTGCCGTCGGCGCCTGAGCTCGGCGGCAAGCGCATGGGCCGGTATCATGTGGCCGCCGGTGCCTCCGGCAGCGAGTTCGAAGTTCATGCGGCCAAGATCATCATGCTGTTAACGACTCCCCGCTCCACTTCACGACATAGGGTGAGCGGGTCAGATACGGGTTCCGGCGCGTGAAGGCGAGAAGCAAGCCCATGCCGATCGACAGAGCCAGCATCGACGAGCCGCCATAGCTGATGAACGGGAGGGTCATGCCCTTGGAGGGGGCAAGTTGGACGTTGACCATCATGTTGATCAAGGCCTGAAGTCCGAACTCAATCACCAGGCCCGCTGCGGCGAGGATGGCGAAGCTGGAATCCTCATCGAGGAGCTTGATCAGCACGCGCGCGACGATGCCGAGATAAAGGAGCGCGATGGCGAGGCAGGCGATGAGTCCGAACTCCTCGCCGATGACCGAGAAGATGTAATCCGTGTGCGGCTCAGGAAGGCCGAACTTCCGGGTCCCGCCTCCCGGACCCATGCCGAACAACCCACCAGCCGTGAGCGTGCGCATCGCATTGTCGGTCTGGAAGGTGTCGCCGGTGCCGAACAGGAATTCGTCGATGCGGGCAGTCGCGACGTCGTAGAAGAAATAAGCGAGAACGACGCCGAGTAGACCGGCTACGGCGAGGATTCCGAGCAGCCGCATCGAGACTCCCGCCAAGGCGAGCATCGCCAGCCACACCGCGCAGAAGATGATCGTGCTGCCGAAATCAGGCTGCTTCATCAAGAGGAAGGCGATCGCACCGGTCACCGCCGCGGACATCCAATAGACCGGCAGCGACTTGTCGCTTTCACGCAAGCTTAGCAGCCAGGCCATGGACACGACGAAGAAGGGCTTCAGGAACTCCGACGGCTGTACCTGACCGAGGCCGAAGTTGATCCAGCGTTTAGCGCCATTCACCTCCGGCCCAAGCACGGGCACGAAGATCAGCAGAACGAAGAAGAAAGCAGCGCCGAACAGCGAGACTCGTCGAGCCCGGTCCCGCGGCATCATCGAGATGCCGATCATCACCGGCACGCCAATCGCAATCCAGGCGAGCTGGCGCCAGAAGTAATAGAGCTCGGAGAAGCGGACGTTGCCGCCCGAGTAACGTTGAGCGGCGGCGGGCGAGGCTGCCGCCACGGCGATGAGGCCAATGCCAATCAACACCGCGAGCAGCAGCAAGAGGACCTTGTCGATCTCCCAAAACCAGCGCCCGATCGCGCTCGTGTCCGAGCGTCCGTAGCGGTCGGGATCGATGAGCGATGCTTTCTCTTTGATCTTGCCAGAGATGCTGCCGATCATAGGTCCCCCACCAGCCGTTTGAATTGGTCGCCCCGGTCCTCGAAATCGCGGAACTGGTCGAAGCTCGCACATGCGGGCGAGAGAAGAACGGTGTCGCCGGCTTCCGCTTCCCCCGCCGCTGCGCGAACCGCGCGCTCCATTGTTTCGCACTCTGCCACGTCCATGTGCGACGACAAGAGCCTAGCGAACAATTCGCTTGCCTCGCCAATGGTATAGGCCTTGCGCACCTGATCGAAATAGGGCGCGCATTCGTCGAGATTGTCGGTCTTCGCCTGTCCCCCGCAGATCCAGCGGATCCGCTCGAACGCGGCTAGCGCCGGCGCGGTCGCAGTCGGGTTGGTCGCCTTGCTGTCGTTGACGAAGAGGACGCCATCCTTTTCGCGGACGCGTTCCATGCGATGGGGAAGGCCGGGATAGGTGCGGAGACCTTCTTCGATTTCTCCTTCGCCGAGCGCGAGTATGCCGCACGTCTCGATCGCCGCGACCGCGTTCTGCGAATTGTGCGGACCTTGAAGCGTCGGCCAATGCGATTGATTGAGGCCTATATTCCCATGCAAGACGCGCCAGCGCCGTTCTTTCTGCCGCCTCATCCAAGTGCCGGTAGCGATGTCCCGGCCGGGATTGTCATCCGCCATGATCACCGCTTCGTGCTCAATCGACTGCATTTCAAACAGTCGCGCCTTTGATGCGACGTAGGCTTCGAAGCTTTCGTACCGGTCGAGATGGTCGGGCGTGACGTTGAGCAGCACGGCGACCTCGCAATCGAGGCTCTGCGTCAGATCGATCTGATAGCTCGACAGCTCGAGCACATAGACGCCGCCTTCGGGCAGCGGGTCCTGGGCGAGGATCGGAAGCCCGATATTGCCGCCCATCGTCGTCGGCACACCGGCGGTCTTGAGGATGTGGTGCACGAGGGCGGTGGTCGTCGACTTGCCGTTGGTTCCGGTGATGCCGACGACCTTGTGCGGAGGCAGCTCGGGCCGGGCGCGTGCCAACAATTCGATGTCGCCGATGATCTCGACGCCCGCATCGTGCGCGCGCTGGGCGATCGGATGACGGTTGAGCGGCAGGCCGGGCGTGACGACGAGACTGTCGAATTGCCTGAGGTCGACTTCGTTTAGGTTCGCGACTTCTGTTCCCCGGCGGAGGCCGGGGTCCAGGACAGCGGGAACCGCTGCTTCGCACCGGCCTGGGTCCCGGCCTTCGCCGGGAAACAAGCTGTCGTCCCAAGCGGTCACCTCGGCCCCGCTCGCGATGAGCGCAGCCGCAGTCGCCAGCCCCGAGCGCGCCAGACCGTAGACCGCATAATGCTTGCCGGCGAAAGCCTTGGCCGTGATCACCTGAGCTTGAGGGTCGCAAGACCCGCCAGTGCGAGCACGAAGCTGATGATCCAGAAGCGGATCACCACGGTCGGCTCCGACCAGCCCATATGCTCGAAATGGTGGTGGATCGGCGCCATCAGGAACACGCGCTTGCCGGTGCGCTTGTAGACCGCGACCTGGATCACGACGCTCAGCGCCTCGACCACGAAAATGCCGCCGACGATCACCAGCACGAATTCGTGATGCGTCGCGACCGCTACCGCGCCCAGCGCTCCGCCCAAGGCGAGACTTCCGGTATCACCCATGAAAACCGCGGCCGGTGGGGCATTGAACCACAGGAAAGCGAGACAGGCCCCAACCACTGCGAGCAAGAGCACCGTCAAGTCGCCGACACCCAGGATGTGCGGGATTCCGAGATAGTTCGCGAACCTCGCGTTACCGACCAGATAGGAGATCAGAAGGAACGCGATCGAGGCAATGATCACCGGCATGGTGGCCAGGCCGTCGAGGCCATCCGTCAAGTTCACTGCGTTGCCAAAGGAAACGATGACGAACGCGCCGAAGGCGATATAAAGCCAGCCGAGGTCGACCACCGGTTCCTTAATGAACGGAAGATAAAGGTCGGAATTGCCGGTCCGCACCATGACCCACGTGGCGAAGCCCGCGATGAGGAACTCTAGTGCGAGCCGTGTCTTGCCGGAGAGGCCCGCGTGGTGCGCCTTCTTGATCTTGTCGTAATCGTCGAGGAAGCCGATCAACCCGAAGCCCGCAGTCACCATCAGGCATGCCCAAACATATGGATTAGTCAGCTCCATCCAGAGCAGGACAGAGATCGACAGCGAGATCAGAATTAGCAGCCCGCCCATGGTCGGCGTTCCGCGCTTGGCGAGGTGGCTCTGGGGTCCGTCGGTCCGGATCGGCTGACCCTTGCCCTGGCGCACGCGCAACCAGCTTATGAATTTGGGTCCGAGCAGCAGTCCGATGAGCAACGCCGTGCCTGCCGCTCCGCCGGCGCGAAAGCTGATATAGCGAATGAGATTGAGGATACCGGGGAAGCCGAGTTGCTCGGCGATCAGGTAGAGCATGTCGCCCGCTCCCCTGTCACTCGCTCCACCAGCTTCGCAAGGCCGACGGAGTTGGAGGCCTTGACGAGCACCGCGTCGCCCGGGCGAATGATGCGCACCAGCACGTCGGTGGCCTCGTCGACCGCGGAAACCAAGTCGAGCGCGACCTTGCCGACGACTTTTTCCGCCAGCGGCCGCATTTCATTGCCGATCAAGATCAGTCGGTCGACATGAGCGTCGAGAACCGCGGACGCTAAGCCCGCATGCAAAGCGTCGCTTTGCTCGCCAAGTTCGCGCATGGAGCCGAGGACCGCAATCCGCCGAGCGACATCCGGCTCGGCGCCAAGACTCTTCAGCGTGGCGACCATCGATGCCGGATTGGCGTTATAGCTCTCGTCGATTAGTAGGGCTTCGCCACCTTCCAACTCCAGCACGTGCCGCTCGCCACGGCCCTTAAGGCCGACCAGATCGGCAAGGGCTAGGCCCGCTATCGCCACGTCCAGGCCGACCGCTTCGACCGCGGCGAGGACCGCCAGCGCGTTCGAAACCCAGTGCTCACCGCGCTGCGAGATCGTGAAGGTGAGCTCGCGCTCGAGCAACGCGGCGCTGATCAGGCTTCCGCCGCCATCGGCGGACACGGCATGCACGGCATGCACGTCGGCATCGCCACCGCCGAAGGTGATGATTCGATCCGCCCGGCGGCGCGCGGCTTTCACCAGGCGGTCGCGATGCGGCGTGTCGTTCGGGACGATTGCCACTCCGTCCGGCTCCAAACCTTCGAAAATCTCCGCCTTGGCGTCAGCGATCGCCTCTTCCGAGCCGAGGTTCTCAATATGCGCTGGCGCGATCGCGGTGATGATCGCGACGTGCGGGCGGACCTGCCGGGTGAGCGCGGCAATCTCGCCCTTATTATTCATGCCCATCTCGAGCACAGCAAACTTGGCATCTGGCGGCATTCGCGCGAGGCTGAGCGGTACGCCCGTATGGTTGTTGTAACTCTTGACCGAACGGTGAACTCTTCCCGGCGAGGTGCGATCGAGAGCGGCGTAGAGCGCTTCCTTGGTGCTCGTTTTTCCGACCGAGCCGGTGACACCGAAGATGGTCGCTTGGCTGCGCCTGCGCGATTCTCTGCCAAGGGCCTGAAGCGCGGCGAATGGGTCCTCGACCACCACATGCGGTCCGCTGACTGGCTGAGAAACGATGGCACCGGAAGCACCGGCTCCGAATGCAGCGTCCACGAATTCGTGGCCGTCGTGAACGGTGCCCGGCATTGCCACGAACAAGTCACCGGCTTGCACTTCGCGGCTGTCGAACGTGATTCCAGTAACCTCGAAGGCCACACTCGCCGTGCCGCCTGTCGCCCGCGCGATCTCGCCCGAAGTCCAGAGGGCGCTCACGAAGCGCACTCCCGAGCAACCAGCGCGTCGTCGAACGGAAGCACTCGATCGCCAACGATCTGTCCTGTCTCGTGACCCTTGCCCGCGACGAGGATAATGTCTCCTGCGCGAGCGACGCGGATCGCCTCGGCGATGGCTTCGCGGCGGCCCGCGACCTCAGTGGCCCCCGGCGCAGCTGCCAGGATCGCCGAGCGGATCGTCGCGGGGTCTTCGCTGCGGGGATTGTCGTCGGTGACGATCACCACATCCGATATGCGTGTCGCGACGGCGCCCATCTGAGGCCGCTTGCCTTGATCACGATCGCCGCCCGCACCGAAGACAGTGATCAGCCGACCCTCGACGTGCGGGCGGAGTGCGGCAATGGCCGCTTCGAGTGCGTCGGGCGTGTGCGCATAATCAATGTACACCGGCACTCCGGCTCGGCTGATGACTGCGCGCTCGAGCCGACCACGGACTGGCGAGACGCGCTGCATCGCCGAGAAAGTGGTGCTCCATTCGCCTCCAGTCGCAAGCACCAGCGCCGCGGCCGTCAGCACGTTGGATGCCTGGTAAGCCCCGATCAGCGGTAGCGCGAGCCGATACGACTTGCCGCCATGCTCCAGCGCGAGCCGCTGGCCAAGCGCCGTCGGAGTCTGCTCGACGAGGCGAATCGTCTCCCCCGACCGACCGACGGTCAGCAACTCGTGTCCTGCACGCCGGACGCGGTCCATGACCTCGCCGGATTTGGGATCGTCGGTCCAGACGACCGCAGGTTTGCCGGCGGGAAGCAAGCGTTCGAACAACAGCATCTTGGCCTCGAAATAAGCCTCCATACTCTCGTGGTAATCGAGATGGTCGCGACTGAAGTTCGTAAAGGCGGCGGCGGCGAGCGGCACGCCTTCGGCACGATGCTGATCGAGCCCATGCGATGAAGCTTCGTAGGCAAGGTGGGTCACGCCCATCCGCTCGAGGCCCGCCACGTTGTTGAGGAACGTGACGATATCCGGAGTGGTGAGGCCGGTCTTCACCTGGTCGTCGGACGTGGTCACACCGAGTGTTCCGATGGATGCCGAGCGGTGGCCCGACATGCGCCAGATCTGGCGCGTCATCTCGACGGTCGAGGTCTTGCCGTTGGTACCGGTGACCGCGACCACCGTTTCGGGATAGGGCACGTAGAATTTCGCTGCGAGCTCGGCGAAGAGGCGGCGCGGGTCGTCATCGGTGAGATGCGGCACGTTCTCGACGGTCGCTTCGGGCCGGGCGACGATCGCCACTGCACCCCGGTTGACCGCCTGACCAATGAAGTCCTCACCGTTGAAGACGGCGCCCTTGAAGGCTCCGAATACGCTGCCCTTGGCGACCTTACGATGATCGATTGCAAAGCCGGTCACCTCGGAATCGCTGTCGACCTCTGCGAGATCGGAAAGGAGCATTTGGTCACTTCGCCTTTTTTTGAACGAAGGGAAGCACCTCGGCCATGTTCGGCTCGCGGTTCTTGTCGGGCAGGACGCCGAGCATTGGAGCGATCCGGCTGACGGTACGGCTCACCACCGGGGCGACGTTCCAGCCGGCCGTGTGGAAACCGTAGGTGTCCTTCGTCGGCTTGGGGTCGTCGAGCATGGCAACGATCACATAACGGGGTTCGTCCATCGGGAAAACGCCGGCAAAGGTCGTGACTACCGCCGATGAGGTATAATGGCCATTCAGCAGCTTTTCTGCAGTGCCGGTTTTGCCCCCGACCCGGTAACCGGGCGCGTCGGCCCTCGTCCCGGTGCCAGTGGTCACGACGAGCCTGAGGAGGGCCCTCATGCGATAACTGGTCTCATCGCTGAATACCCTTCGACCAGGAGCCGGGGGGTGGTTGCGATCGACTTTGATCAGGGTCGCGGGGCGATAAAATCCGCCGTTGAACAGGGTCGCATAGCCAGTTGCCAAATGCAGGGGCGTGACCGCGATCCCATGCCCATAGCCGACCGTCATCGTTTCGAACGGGCCCCACCGCGATCCCGGTGTCAACGTGCGGCCGCGTTCCTTGAGCTCGACCCTCACGGGGTTGAGGAAACCCATTTTCCCGAGGAAGTATTTCTGGCGCTCCGCGCCAACCTGCGCAGCGATTTGGGCAGTGCCGATGTTCGAGCTTTCCTGCATGATCTCGGCCACTGAGCAGGGCCTGCCAAAAGGCTCAAAGTCGTGAATCGTATGCCCGAGCACATGGAGCTCTCTCGGGCAATTGTACATCTGGCCGAAGGATTTGATGATGCCGCTGTCCATGGCCATCGCGACCGTGAACGGCTTGAAGGTCGACCCAAGCTCGTAAACGCCAAGGGTCGCCCGGTTGAAGCGAGCTTCCGGTGTTCCCTGCCCGGCGGCATTGGGGTTTAGCTGCGGCAGCGACGTCAGGGCGAGCACTTCGCCCGTGCGGACGTCCATCACGACCCCGGCCGCGCCGATTGCGGAGAAGGTCGTCACCGCGTCGATCAGCTCGTGTTCGAGCGCCTGCTGGACTCGGCTGTCAATAGACAGTGTGAGCGGCGTGCCGCGTGTCGCGGGGTTCGACAAATAGGAGTCGAATGCCCGTTCCATGCCGGCGGCGCCGCGGCCGTCAATGTCCGTAAAGCCGATGACGTGCGCTGCGAGGGTAGTCTGCGGGTAGAGACGATCGGGCTCCCGTTCGATGGCGAGACCCGGCTCGCCGATGGCGTTTACCGCTTCAACCAAACCAGGCGAGGCCCGGCGTCTCAGGTAGAAAAAGGTCCTGCCCGATCGGAGCATTGCGAAATATTGGTCTTCGCTCCGCTCAGGCATCAGCGTCGCGAGGCGGCGCGCAAGCGCGAGCTTGTCGCCGATGACCTTTTTTGGATGGATGGCGATGGTCCAGGCGTCGATCGTTCGCGCCAACGGCTGACCGTCGCGATCGACAATATCGCCGCGCTCCGGAATCAACGTCGTCAGGCCGACTTTCCGGCCAGCATGGTCGCCGAACGCCGCGAGCCACAAGACCCTGAGCGCGATCAGCGCGACGATCCCCGCATAGACCAGCATGCCGAACATCAGCCGCTGGTGCATGACAGCGAGCATCTGCCGGCGCTGACCAACGAGTCGAAGCCGCTCGGGCCGGGGCGCGACGAGAGCGGGCGACGGTGCGTTCATCGGTCGGCGGGTGAGTCCTTGGCTGACTTGGCCGAAAGCTTGCCCGGAAGCGGTGCAAGCGGATCAGTCTTCG
The DNA here is from genome assembly GCA_046733135.1 of Pseudomonadota bacterium. Classification (GTDB taxonomy): domain Bacteria; phylum Pseudomonadota; class Alphaproteobacteria; order Sphingomonadales; family Sphingomonadaceae; genus Sphingomicrobium. Next base: position 8,734 of record JBKPON010000056.1, read on the forward strand.
CTAGCTGCACTGGCCTTGTCACCGGCCTTGCAGCCGCAAGCACCGGTTTGTCCACGGCTTTCTTGGATGTCGTCTTAGCCGCGTTTAAACCCTTTTTGACCGCTCGCTGGGCGGCCGCGAGGCCCGGCTCATCCGCGGATTTCTTGGGTGCCGGCTTCGCCGCTGTGGCCGGTCGATCCGTGGATTTGGGCGCGGACGGCTGAAGCGAATCAGCCGCCGTCTCTGCCGGGACCTCGCGCGTCTCGGTCTTGAGGCTTGCCTGATGAAGCAAGGAGCTGGCCAACGCCGGCGTTGGCGCGCCGGCGTCATCTGTCGCCGGTTCGTTAATCGGCGCGCGCTCAGGCTGCGGCGCTGCCGCCAACACTACTGGCGGCTGGAAGTCGACCTTGTGCTGCGGCTGAGTCAACTTGGCGAGCTGGAAGCTGCCGTTCAGGAGCTGGTCGGCAGATGGTGCGGAAAGGGCCAGAACCTTGACGTTCCAACGTTCGAGCTGAGCAAGTCGACCCCGGGTGCCGATCTCGGTCTGCAGCAAGCGGATGTCGCGCTGAGCCAGCACGATCTTCGTTTCGACGCCCTCGAGCGTTGCCCGCTCCGAAGCGACGCGCAGCGACACGAGGTAGCAGCCGAGCGCCGCGCCGGCGCAGCTCGCGACCATGAAGAGCGAACGGAAGCTACGTCCACCGCTCATTGCAACGATCCTTTCCACGGTTTGGCCGAAGTGCGAACGGCGCTACGCAGCCGCGCCGAGCGCGAGCGCGGGTTCGCGGCCAGTTCGCGCCCCGTCGGGGAGACCGGCTTGGCAATCCGCTCGAACGTCGGTTCGCGCGGGTCAGTGAGCGCGGGACGGTGGCGCGAACCGGCCGGCGTTCCCCCGCTCCGTTCACGGAGGAAGCGCTTCACGATCCGGTCTTCGAGGCTGTGAAATGTGACGACTGCAAGCCGACCGCCGGGCGCCAAAGCGCGCTCGGCGGCCTGCAGCCCGGCTTCGAGCTCATCAAGCTCTGCATTCAAATGGATGCGGATCGCCTGGAACGTGCGGGTCGCCGGATCGCTCTTCGCCCCCGGCCGGAATCCGGCGGCTCGACGGACGATCGCGGCCAGCTCGATGGTCCGCTCGATAGGCCGGGCAGCGACGATTGCGCGAGCAATCGCACGGGCGCGCGGCTCCTCCCCATATTCGCGAAGGACACGAGCGATCTCCGACTCGTCAGCGGCATTCAGAAACTCGGCAGCAGTCAGGCCCGACTTGCTCATTCGCATGTCGAGCGGCCCATCGGACTGGAAGGAGAAGCCGCGCTCCGCCAGATCCAGTTGCATGGAGCTGACGCCGATATCGAGGGCGATGGCGTCCACCGTCCCGATGCCGCGCTCGGCCAGCACGCGATCCATCTGGCTGAATCGTTCGTTGACCAATGCGAGCCGCGGGTCTGGGACGAGTGACCGACCTTGTTCGATCGCATCGGGGTCGCGATCGAACGCGATCACTCGTCCCGCCCCCACCCCGAGCAGGGCGCGCGTGTAGCCGCCTGCTCCGAAAGTGCCGTCCACCACCGTTTCGCCTTCGCGAATGTCGAGTGCCGCGATCACTTCATTGACCAGCACCGGCACATGTGGGGCCGTGTTCGCGCCGGTGCTGGTCATGACTGGCCTCGTTCTTCGAGGCGGAAACGCGCGATGTCTTTGAGGTCCTCGGGTATCCGCGGGTCCTTAAGGAGCAACTGCGGGTTCCAGATCTGAAACGTCTCGCCGGTGCCGAGGAACAAGGCCAGGTCGTCGATTTGCCCTTTGCGGCGCATCATCGGCGGAAAGAGGATGCGGCCTGAACTGTCGTAGGGGACTTCTTCAGTCGCGGCGAAGGCCATCAGGTTGCGCTGCTGATATTCGAGCTGCGCCTCGGCGCTGGTCTCTTCCTTTTCGAGCAGTCGCTCAAGCTTGACGTGCTTCAACGCCGCATAAGCGGGGTCATAGGCGCTAAGGCAGGGGAAGGCCTCGTGCTTGGCAAGGGTGATCGTGCGGGCATCGCCGCGGCGCTCGATAACGGTGCGCAGGAATGCGGGGATAGAGACGCGGCCCTTCGCATCGACCGCGTTCAAAGCGCTGCCTTGAAATAGATGCTCAAGCGCCACTTACCGTCCCCTGCGTAGCGCAAAGCTTCCCCGCGCGCGGAAACACGGCATCACCGCGTCCGCGTCGGGCTCCGGAACCGAAGGGGCAGCCCCCGCTACAGCATGTGTTGGTAACTCAAGCCGCTACGGGATACAATGGGATTTTATGGGATTTAATGGGCAAACCATGGGCAATGGCGGATTTTCGCGGATTTTCACAAATCAAAACCGGCGATTGTTCCTATTCTGTTCTGGTGTCTTAACCTGTGGATAAGTCTGTTGTTTACCGAATCGAGTAAACGAATCACGAACGCTCGAGCTCGGCAAGTTCGGCGAGGATCGAATCGAGATTGTGCCGGGCGGGTCCGTCGAGGTTCTGCACGTCGAGCAAGTCCGCATCGGCCACGATCGTCGCCTTTCCCCTGCCAATGCGACAATGCGCAACAAGCCGATCCTCGCTGATCTCGCATCGACCGAATAACGCACCGGGAGAGGCGGTCAGCACTTCATGTCCGCCAAGTTTGCGCCATTTCGGTCCGCGCTCATCGGGGGCGTCGAGGCGCAAACCCCAATGGGCGAGCAATCCCGTATCCATGAACATCGGCGGCGGCCGCAGCTTGTCGCCAAGTGGACGCGCACTCGGCCATTCGAGCATCGGGTCGGCCAGCAGCAACACGCGCCCGCCGCCGCGCACCCATTGATCTAGAGCAACGAGATCCTCCGCTGGTTGGGCGAACGGATGGGCCATGAGCAACAGTCGGCCCTTCTTCAACTCAGCCGGCTCGGTGACGCTGATCGGTGCGGCTCGATAGCGGCTTTCGAGTACCTTGAGCGCGGGCGATCCTCCGCCCTGAAGGGAGAAATCTTCGCTGAAGATGAGCGGAAGGCTGGTCAGCAAGAGTAGTGTTGGGCGCTGCGCCGGTGACCGCGGAGCTAGCGGCTCGGGAGCAGGCCGACCCAGCGAATATGCAATTGCCGCCACCCCGATCAGCCCAGCGAGGATCAGGAGCACGCGCATGCGCGCCCTTGTCATTTCTTGCTGCTGGTGGTGCTGTTGTTGGTGTCTTGAGAAGCGCCGGGGGCCACGCCCAGCTCCGCAAGCGGTTCGCTCGGCTGATTGGTGGTGGCTTGCTGCACCGAATTTGCGTTATCGTCCCGGCTCGAACGGCTGATGATCGAGCCGAGCAGGACGAGGAGGAAAGCGAACGCGAGGCCCGTCAGCCCTATGCGGATCCGCTGAGCACTGCTGCCAGCCTGGTGGGGCATTAGGCCGACGAAGC
>JBKPON010000057.1:0-17113 GCA_046733135.1 Pseudomonadota bacterium
CGCTGGAAGCGGAATCCGGGGCATGATCCCGCGCTTCCCCAGCATTCAAGGGATCGCGGGCTTGGCCGTGTCAGCTTGCCTCGGAATTCTGCTGTTTCTGCAAAAAGGCGAGACTCGCCACTGGCGGCAGGAGAGCGGCCGGCTCGAGCAGCTCTATCACGCGGAACAGACCGCATTCGCCACCACCGTCGCCAATTACCGCGCCGCGGCTGAGCAGGCCCGTGCGGCCGACCGCGCGACCACCCAACGCGTTGCCGCCGAACAGCGCGCCATTTCCGAAAGGACGAACGATGACTTCAAGGTCCGTGTTGCTACCGCTCGCGCTATCGCTCAGCGCGTGCGCCTCCAGACCGCAGGTGCCGCAGCCGATTCCGGCGATCGCGGAGCAGCGCCAGTGCCCTGCCTATCCGTCGCCGCCAGCCGACCTCGTCAGACCGCCCACCAAGACGGACTTTCTTCCGACGACCGCCTCACCGCGACTGAACAAGCCATCCAACTCGACGAATTGATCAGATGGGTCGAAGCGCAAGCGAGGGTTCAGCCAAATTCCCGTTGACGCGCGAAGTGCTTCGTCGCTTACGCTGATCGCAATCACGGGCTTTGGGGGGCGCCGTAATGAACACCAGCCGGCTCAACTCCTTCACCGACGGCGTGATCGCGATCATCATTACGATCATGGTGCTGGCGCTGCCGGTGCCGCACGGTGCGGGAATGGCGGCGTTGAAGCCGGAACTCACCTTGTTCGCGGCCTATGCCCTCGCCTTCATCAAGGTCGGCATCTACTGGTTCCAGCACCACCATTTGCTCCAGGTGTCGCGCCGGGTCGACGGCAAAGTCCTCTTGGCCAACCTCTTCTTCCTCTTCTGGTTGAGCCTGGTGCCATTCGTCGTCCGCTGGGTCGGCGAGGCGGGGATAACGCGGGACACCGTGCTCGCTTTCGGAGTCGTCATGCTGCTTTGCGCGTTGTCGGTCGCCTGGCTCCGCTCGGAGCTGTTGACGGCGAACGACGATGACGCGCCCATTGCGAAACTCGCGGCTGGCGGCCGGAAGGGTCAGGTTACCATCGCCGCTTATGTGGTTTCGATCGTCATCGCCTTCTTCTGGCCGATGATTTCCGTCGTCATCTACTTCGCAGTTGCAGCGCTCTGGCTGGTGCCCGACAAGCGCTTCGAGCAACTCACTGACTGAGGACTGCGCCATCAGATGAAGCCAGATCGCCTGAACGCGTTCACCGACGGCGTGATCGCGATCATCATTACCATCATGGTGCTGGAGCTGCGCCTGCCCGAGCAACCGACGTTCGCCGGAGTGCGCCAGATGGCACCGTTCCTTGGCATCTACGCGCTGTCGTTCATCAACATCGGCATTTTCTGGAACAATCATCACCATCTCCTCCAGGGGACGAAGAAGGTGGACGGTCGCGTGCTCTGGGCAAATTTAAGCCTGTTGTTTTGGCTCAGTCTCGTCCCGTTCGAGATCCGCTGGATGGGCGAGGCCGGGATCGTGGCGCTACCCGTCGCGGCCTATGGCGGCGTGCTGATGATGGCCGCGATTTCTTATATGCTGCTGGAGCGCGCGTTGATCCACGCGGATGGCGATTCCTTGGTTGAGGCCGCAACCGGTCCGCGGCTCAAGGAATGGCTGAGTTTTGCGGGCTATACGATCGGGTTCGGGGCAGCCTTCGTCCATCCGCTCATCTCGATCCTGATCTATATCGGCATCTCATTGTCCTGGTTCGTCCCCGACCGCCGGTTCGAGCGCTTGCAAGGCTGACGGCCGCCTCCCACCTGACGGGCATGGAAAAATATCACGGAACGACGATCCTGGGCGTGAAGAAGGGCGGCAAGACCGTCATCGCCGGGGACGGGCAGGTCAGTCTCGGCAATACGGTGATCAAACCCAACGCGAAGAAGGTCCGCCGCATCGGAGAGGACGGCCCAAATGGACAGGCAAAGGTCATCGGCGGCTTCGCCGGAGCAACGGCCGACGCTTTCACTCTGTTCGAAAGGCTCGAGCGGAAGCTCGAGCAGTACAAGGGTCAGCTGCTTCGCGCCGCGGTCGAGTTGGCCAAAGACTGGCGGACCGACAAATATCTTCGCAATCTCGAAGCGCTGATGATCGTCGCCGATGCCGAGCAGATGCTAATCCTGACGGGCAATGGCGACGTGCTCGAGCCCGAGGGCGGAATCGCGGCCATCGGCTCCGGTGGCAATTACGCACTTTCCGCCGCGAAGGCCCTCGCCGACTATGAACAGGATCCGGAAGTCCTCGCCCGCCGCGCGATGCAGATTGCATCGGAAGTGTGCGTCTTCACCAACGACCGGCTGACCGTCGAGACGGTTGAGGCCTAATTCATTTTCGTCATCTCGGACTTGATCCGGGTCGCAACTGTTTCGAAGCGACGTGGATTCCCGCTTTCGCGGGAATGACGAATTGGTAGGGTCCTCCTGTGCTGCTCGACCGTCGAACCTTCGCCGCTGGCTCCGCTGCGCTGCTCACCGGCTGCGCAACGGTTGGAGCGAGGCCGCGGACCTTCGCCAACTGCACGCCGCTGGCGCCCGTGAAGGTCGATGGAAGCCGCGTCATTCGAACGGTCGCCGGGCTTCGGCCGTACCGCCGTTCGGGCTTCGTCGTCCGTTCCGAGCTGCTCGGTGACAAGCGCGTGGTGCACAATTACGGTCACGGCGGCGCGGGGATCACGATGAGCTGGGGCAGCTCGAAGCTCGCCATTGAGCTCGGACTTCCGGGGCACAGCGGATCGGTGGCGGTGATCGGCTGCGGCGTCATGGGCCTGTCGACCGCGCGGCTGGTGCAGGAAGCGGGTTTCCCGGTGACCATCTACGCCGCCGCGCTCCCACCCGATACGACGTCGAACATCGCGGGCGGCCAGTTCCACCCGTTCGGTTTGTTCAAGGAGGACTCAGTCACTCCCGGGTGGAAGGCTCAGTTCGCCCGAGCGCTCGACTATAGTTGGCGACGGTTCCAGATCATGGTGGGCGACGAATACGGCATTCGCTGGCTTCCGACCTATGTCGAGAGCGACAGCCCCGAGGCAAAACTGATCGAAACCTTCCCGCCGATCAATCGCGTGCTCTCCCCGGCCGACTATCCGTTCCCGCTGGATCGCGCGCGCCGCTACGATACCATGTACGTCGAGACCGGCCATTACCTTCGGCAGATGATCCGCGACGTCCAGATCGCGGGCGGCAAGATCGAGGTGCGGCGCTTCGCGACCCAATCGGACATTGCCGCTTTGCCGGAGGGCCTCCTGTTCAACTGCACCGGCCTCGGCTCGCGCGAGCTGTTCGGCGACACAGAGCTCAGGCCCGCCCGCGGCCAGCTCGCCATCCTATTGCCGCAGCCGGAAGTGCGCTACGCCTACACCGGCGGCGCTGGCTACATGTTCCCCCGGCCCGACGGGATCATTCTCGGCGGCACGTTCGAACTGGACGAATGGTCGACCGTTCCGGACCCCCAGACCATCGACGGCATCCTCGATTCGCAGAAGCGCTTTTTCGAGGCCTTCCGCTGTACCGCTTGAACAGCTTGCAACCGCTCCCGATTTACAGCTGCAAATGAACTATCATGCATCCATCCCCCACGGGGAGCCTTCCGAAGTGCTGAAGGACAAGCTCACTCCGAAGGCGATTGTCGCCGCGCTCAACGATCACATCGTCGGGCAGGACGACGCCAAGCGCGCGGTGGCCGTAGCTCTTCGCAATCGCTGGCGCCGTCAGCAGCTCTCGCCGGAATTGCGCGACGAGGTCACGCCCAAGAACATCCTGATGATCGGGCCCACCGGCTGCGGCAAGACGGAGATCAGCCGTCGCCTCGCGAAGCTCGCCGACGCGCCTTTCGTCAAGGTTGAGGCCACCAAGTTCACCGAGGTCGGCTATGTCGGCCGCGACGTCGAGCAGATCGCGCGGGACCTGGTCGAGGAGGCGGTGCGTCTGGAACGCGACCGCCGCCGAGCAAAGGTCCGAGCGGCGGCCGAGGAAGCGGCGATGGAGAAGCTGCTCGATGCGCTCACCGGCAAGGGTTCGAGCGAAGCGACCCGCCAGAGCTTCCGCCAACGCTTCGGTGACGGCAGTCTCGGCAGTGCCGAGGTGGAGATAGAGGTCGACGAGCAGCCATCGCTCCCGTTCGAGATCCCCGGCATGGGCGCGCAGGTATTCGACATCAAATCGATCATGGGACGCGCGATGGGCCAGACGCCCCGCACTCGCCGCAAGCTCAAAGTTCCCGACGCTTTCGCTCGCCTGAGGGACGAAGAGGCCGACAAGCGTCTCGACCCGGACGATATCAACCGAGCGGCGCTCGCCGACGCGGAAGCGAACGGGATCGTCTTTCTGGACGAGGTCGACAAGATCGCGGTGAGCGACGTACGCGGTGGGTCGGTAAGCCGGGAGGGCGTCCAACGCGACCTGCTGCCGCTCATCGAAGGCACGACGGTCGCGACCAAATACGGGCCGCTCAAGACTGATCATATCCTCTTCATCGCCAGCGGCGCGTTCCACATCGCCAAACCCGCCGACCTGCTGCCCGAGCTCCAGGGCCGTCTCCCCATCCGGGTCGAACTCAAGGCGCTGACGCGGGACGATTTCGTGCGCATCCTGTCTGCGACCCGTGCCAGCCTCACCGAGCAATATCAGGCGCTGCTCGGTACCGAGGGGGTCAGCATCGAATTCGCGGACGATGGCATCGAGGCGCTTGCGCGCATTGCCGCCGAGGTCAACGAGGCGGTGGAGAACATCGGCGCGCGGCGGCTCCAGACGGTGATGGAGAAGTTGCTCGAGGACGTGAGCTTCAATGCCGAAGACCGTCGCGGCGAAGCGCTCGTGGTCGATTCGGCCTTTGTCGAAGAGCAGCTGGCGGACATTGCCCGCAACGCGGATCTTAGCCGTTACGTCCTTTAACGATCGGCATTTGAGCGAATTATCGCCCGGATTGAACAGCTTGGCGTTAAGGACTGTACCCGGCGCAATTGCTGGTCGTTAGACCTCCAGATCCAATCTGGAGGTGTCAAATGCAATTGAAACTGAACGTCTTCGTCGCAGCGTTAGCCATCACTTTCCCCGCGGCGGCCATTGCCCAAATGTCGGACCAAGCGGCCCCGCCGGCGCAGGAGCCGCAATCGAGCACGGCGCTCACACGCCAGGCTAACGAGCCGGCTGCGGCGGCGACCGAAGTGAAGGCGGCGACAGCCGCCGATATCAAGGCGGGTGCCGAGGTCTTCGATCAGAAGGGCGGTGCGGTCGGCAAGGTCGAATCCGTTGCAGCAGACGGCGTCGTTGTGTCCACGGGCACAGTCAAGGCGAAGATTCCGGCATCGAGCCTTGGCAAAAGCGACAAGGGGCTCGTCATCGCAATGACGAAGTCGGAGTTCGAGGCGGCGGCCAAGAAGGCGCCGAGTAAGTCCTAACCTTTGATTCTCCGATAGCGCCAGACCAGCCCCTGGACGAATGGCGGCCAGAGGCTGGTCTTGACGCCAGCGAGGCGCAGGCGGTGCGCGGTCCAACTGTTGCAGGTGTAGATCGCGTTCGCCCTTCCGCTCGCCCAATAAAATGCGTCGGCCCCACCGTATCCCGAACGGGTAATGTGTATTGGCTTGCCGTCTTGCCCAGCGGCGAAGTCGGTGCGGATCGCCGTCCATAGCCGGCGATACTCCTCTGGCCGGAGACGAATTTCCCGCACTGCGTAGCTCGGGTCCGCGACATATTCGACATGCATCACCCGCCTGCCGCCGGCCAGCGCGGACCACAGAGTCCGCGGGGTCAGGTCCCACCATGTGGGGGTATTCAGATAAACCCTCTCCTCGCCCGATCCAAAGGCGATCCAACGCGCTGTCGGATCGGCTTCGGCGAAGTCGCGCTTGGGGATCAGCGGTGCCCAGTCGAGGCCCTGCGCCTTCACCGGCATGACGATGTCGGTGTGGATGCCATTATCGGCGAGATAGACAGCCGTACCCTGATCGGCCTCGGTCCAGCCGTGGTTGACGGACACTAGAGAACCGAGCAGCGCGGCCAGCAAATAGGTCGCCGGAAGCGCGAGGATGGCGGTGATGAGCCAGCCAGACCACTTGCCCCTTTTGCCTTTTCGCCTTCGCCGCGCCACTTGCCCTCTCGCCGCACCTTGCCTCGAACGGAGTGCCTGCCTAGATGCGCTGGCCAGGTCGGGGCGTAGCGCAGCCTGGTAGCGCATCACACTGGGGGTGTGGAGGTCGCTGGTTCGAATCCAGTCGCCCCGACCATTCTTCAACGGAAAGTCTGAAAGCCTTAGATGTCCAACCCGCCGATTTTGATGAGCATGGTCCAGACGGCCCCCGTCGGTCAGAATGGCACCGCTCAATTGCTCATGGGCATCCTTCCCTGGCTGCTCATCTTCGTCATCTTCTACGTCCTCATGATCCGCCCGCAGCAGCGGCGGGTAAAGGACCATCAAGCGGCTATCGCGGCGGTAAAGAAGGGCGACGACATCATTACTGGCGGAGGCATTCGCGGGCGCGTGACGAAGGTCAGCGACGACGAAGCAGAGGTCGAGATTGCGCAGGGCGTGAAGATTCGTGTGGTCAAGTCGACGATCAGCCAGGTGATTAGTCCCAACGCCAAGCCGGCTAACGACTGAGGCATCGATGCTCGAATTCCCGCGCTGGAAGATCTGGCTCGTTTCGCTGGTCGTCGCACTCGGCGTCCTGCTTTCGATCCCGAGCCTGATTGCGAGCACGCCGTTTGCCAACAGCTGGCCGAAATGGCTCCCGCAATACAAGATCAGTCTTGGTCTCGACCTTGCGGGCGGCAGCCACTTGCTGCTCGAGGCGGACGCCCGGGACGCACAGAAAACGCGCCTTCAGGCGATGGAAGATTCGGTCGCGACCGAGCTCCGCCACGATCCCCGCATTGACGTCGGCGACATTTCGACTGCGGGTGGGCGCCTGTCCTTCCTCGTCCGCAATCCGGCGCAGGTGGATGCGGCAGTGGAGCGACTGCGGACGCTCACCAAGCCGGTCCAATTAACTGGCAATCGCGACTGGGACGTGCAGGTCCTCGATTCGACGCGGGTAGTGCTGACGCCAACGGCAAGCGGGACGGCACAGGCGCTCAAGGACGCGATGGGTGTTGCCCGGGACGTCGTGCGCCGTCGCATCGACCCCAGCGGCACCAAGGAAATCACCGTCATCACCGAGGGCGGCAATCGAATTCTCGTGGAGGTGCCCGGAGTCGAGGATCCGGAGGCGCTGAAAAAGCTGATCGGCCAGACGGCACGCCTCGAGTTCAAATTGGTCGACCTGTCGGCCAATCCTCAGGATGTTCAAACCGGCCGAGCTCCGCCAGGCGGCCAGGTGCTGCCGCTCGCCGACGGCACCGGCTTCATGGCGGTCAAGCGCCGGGTGATGGTGTCGGGCGATCAGCTGACCGACGCGAAGCAAAGCTTCGACCAGAACGGCCGCCCCGATATCGACATCACCTTCAACACCCAGGGCGCGCGCCGCTTCGGCCGGGTGACGCAGGAAAATGTCGGCAAGCCGTTCGCGATCATTCTCGACGACAAGATCCTTTCGGCTCCGACTATTGAAGGGCCGATCCTCGGGGGGCGGGCACAGATCACCGGCAGCTTCACGGTACAGAGTGCGCACGACCTCGCAGTCTCGCTCGCCTCGGGCAAGTTGCCGGTGAAGCTTAACGTGATCGAGGAACGAACTGTCAGCGCCGAGCTCGGCAGGGATTCTATTCACAAAGGCGCCATCGCGAGCCTCGTCGGGACACTCGGCGTGATCCTCTTCATGCTGGTGACCTATGGCCGCTTCGGTGTGTATGCGACGATCGCGCTAATCGTGAACGCTTTCCTGATCCTCGGGATCATGGCGATGTTCAACGCTACGCTCACGCTGCCGGGAATCGCGGGTTTCATCCTCACCATCGGCGCCGCGGTCGACGCCAACGTGCTCATCAACGAACGCATCCGCGAGGAAATACGACGAGGAAGGCGCCTGCTCGATGCAGTCGAGACGGGGTATCGCGAAGCGATGCGCGCCATTTTCGACGCCAACGTTACCCATGTCATTTCGGCAACGATCATGGCCTATTTCGGCTCCGGCCCGGTACGCGGGTTCGCCGTCGTGCTGCTGATTGGTGTCGTCACCTCGGTGTTCACCGCCGTCTATTTCACCCGCATGCTGGTCGCGCTGTGGATCCGCCGCACCCGCCCGCGCGAATTGCATATTTGAGGTCTAGGTCATGAAGCTCCTCAAGTTGGTCCCGGACCATACCAACGTCGACTTCATGCGCTGGCGGAATTGGGCGCTGGTGCTCTCGCTGATCGCGACGATCGCTTCGATCGCCTTCACCGCCTATCGCGGATTGAACCTCGGCATCGATTTCGTCGGCGGGCAAGTCGTCCGTGCGGAGTTCGCCAAGCCGGTGCATATCGAGGACCTCAGGGCGCGCATTGCCCAGCTTGGGGTGGGAGAAGCGAGCATCCAGGCGCTGGGCAACGAACGCACCTATCAAATCCGCCTGCCCAAGCCCTCAGGTCCGGAGTCGGCGTCCAATCTCGTGGTCTCCAAGCTGCGCAGCGCGATCCCTCAAGCCTATCCGGGATCGCGCGTCGATGCCGGTGAATCGGTCTCGGGCAAGGTCAGCGAGGAACTCGCGAGCGAAGGCGCCAAGGCGATCGTCTTCGCCATGATCGGAATTGCGATTTACATTTGGTTTCGCTTCGAATGGCAGTTCGGGGTCGGGGCGCTCCTGACGCTCGCACATGACGTGGCGATGACCCTCGGCTTCTTCGCCTTCACGCGGCTTCAAGTCGATCTCAACGTCGTGGCGGCGTTTCTGACGATCGTCGGCTATTCGCTTAATGACACGGTCGTGATCTACGACCGGATTCGCGAGAATTTGCGCAAATATCGCAAGATGGCGATTTTGCCGCTGCTCAACCTTTCGCTCAACGAGACGCTGGCCCGAACGGTCGTCACCTCGCTGACCGTACTGATCGCGTTGGGGGTGCTGATGCTGATCGGACCCGAAGTGATATTCGGTCTTGCGATCGCGATCTTCCTTGGGGTGCTGATCGGCACTTATTCGTCGATCTACATCTCGACGCCCGTGCTGGTCTGGCTCGGAGTCCAGCCGAGCTCTTTCCTCAAAACCGGGGAGAAGGAGGAGGCTGAGGTCCAGCCGGCCTAGCTCATTCAGGCTCTGTTCGTCATCGCGAACCGAATGAACTAGTTGAGTAACTGGTGGGTCCGGGCTGCTTCGTCGCTCCTGCTCCTCGCAATGACGGAAGTGTACGAACGCCCGCTTGGCCCCGCCGGGCGCCCACGCTAATGAGGTATTGATGTTCAAGCTCCCCCGTCCCGCCGTCCTGTTCATTGCCGCTGCCGCGGTGACTTCGCTGACCGCCTGCGCCCATGGCGGAAACAAGGGCGACACGGCCTACGTCGCCCGCGATGTGAGCAGCCTATACCAGTCGGCGAAGCGGAGCCTGGACCAACAAGATTATGAGCAGGCGGCCAAGTTGTTCGACGAAGTCGAGCGGCAGCATCCCTATTCTGTCTGGGCCCGGCGCGCGCAGCTGATGAGCGCGTTTAGCTATTATCTCGGGCGCAAGTACAATGACGCCATCAGCTCGGCCCAGCGGTTCGTCACGATTCATCCGGGCAACGCGGAAGCGCCCTACGCGCACTATCTGATCGCGATGAGCTATTACAACCAGATCGAGGATGTGACCCGCGACCAGGCGATCACGCAGCAGGCATCGGACGCGTTCGGCGAGCTTATCCGCCGCTATCCGCAGAGCCGCTACGCTTCGGATGCTCGCCTCAAGCTCGATCTCATCAACGATCACCTTGCCGGCAAGGAGATGGAGATCGGCCGTTTTTACCAGCGGTCTGCCAATTGGCTTGCAGCCACTTATCGTTTCCGGAGCGTGGTCGATAAATATCAGACCACGAGCCACACCCCCGAAGCGCTCGAGCGACTGGTGGAGTGTTATTTCGCTCTTGGTGTGCCCGAGGAAGCGAAGAAGGCGGCGGCGGTGCTTGGCCGGAATTATCCGGATACATATTGGTACCGCCAATCGCTGCGCTTGATGCTGAAGCATTTCCCCGGCGCCTATCCGGTCCGTGCCGAAGCAGAAGCCCAGGCGCCACGTCCGGTCCAATGATCCTGAGGCGAGCGCTCGGCCCTGGATGCTGAGGCAGCTTGCCATTCAGAATGTGGTTCTCGTCGACCGGCTCGAGCTGGAGTTCGAGCCGGGCCTCGGCGCGCTCACTGGCGAGACTGGTGCCGGTAAGTCGATCTTGCTCGACGCGCTGGGACTCGCGCTTGGGGCCCGGGCAGACACGGGACTGGTCCGTTCGGGCCAGGAAAGCGCGGCCGTCTCCGCCGAGCTCGAGCTTCCGTCCGATCATCCAATTCGCCGCGTGCTGGAAGAGCAGGGGATCGAACTCCAAGACGGCGAGCCGCTGATCATTCGCCGCACCCTGAGGAGCGACGGAGGCAGCCGCGCCTTCGTGGGCGGTACGAGTGTTCCGGCGGGACTGCTGCGCGAGGTTGGATCGCTGGGAGTTGAGGTGCACGGCCAGCACGATGATCGCGGGTTGCTCAATCCCAAGGGACACCGCGATCTGCTCGACGCGTTCGGCAGGCTGGACGTGAGCATCGTTACAATGGGCTGGGCCGAGGTCGTGCGGATCGAAGCGGAACTGGGCCAGGCGCGCGCCGAAGCCGCGTCGGCCGAGCGCGACCGCGAGTATCTGGAACACGCCTGCGCAGAGATTGAGGCCCTCGCGCCCGAAGAAGGCGAGGAGACTCGCCTCGCCGAAGAGCGCGCGGCGATGCAGGCGGGTCTCAAGGCCGGCGAATCCCTCACCGGCCTCGACGAACTCCTCGGCGGATCGGAAGGGGCTCTAGCATTGTTGAGGCAGGCCGCGCGGCGCATCGAACGAGGGGCGCCGGACCATCCGCTGCTGGCCGAAGCGCTCGCCTCCCTCGATCGCGCACTGATTGAAGCGAGCGACGCTGAGGACAAGATTGCGCGGGCGGCGGATGCCTTGACGTTCGATCCGGCGCGGCTGGAGCAGGTCGAGGCGCGGTTGTTCGATATCCGAGGGCTGGCGCGCAAGCATCGGGTCGAAGCTGACACACTGGCCGCGCTCGGCCGGCAGATGCGACAGCAGCTCTCGGCGATCGAGGCGGGAAGCGACCGAATTGCCGCTCTGGATCAGCAGCTCGTTGCCGCGCGAGAGACTTATGCCGCCGCCGCCGAAGGCCTGAGCGCGCAGCGGCACGAATCGGCGGCGTTGCTCGACGCAGCGGTCGCCGCGGAGCTGCATCCGCTGAAGCTCGACGCGGCGAAGTTCCGCACGAACATTGCCGGTGCGGAGCCCGGCCCATTTGGCACGGACCGGGTCGAGTTCGAGGTGTCGACCAATCCGGGCGCTCCTTTTGGTCCGCTCACTCGAATTGCGTCCGGCGGTGAGCTGTCGCGATTCATCCTCGCGTTGAAGGTCGCGCTCGCCGAAGCTGGGACGGCGGCGACGATGATCTTCGACGAGGTTGATCGCGGCGTCGGCGGCGCGGTGGCCAGCGCGATTGGCGAGCGTCTCGCGCGGCTGGCACAGAATTCCCAAGTCCTCGTGGTCACCCATTCGCCGCAAGTGGCCGCGCGGGCATCGCACCACTACCGGATCGAGAAGTCGCACGGACCCGCCGGAACCCTGACCAGCGTGCGTAAGCTTAGCGACAGCGAACGCCGCGAAGAGATCGCCCGCATGCTCTCCGGCGCGTCGATCACCGACGAGGCGCGAGCCCAGGCGGCGCGCCTGCTCGACGCCGCATGACCGCCTATGTTGCGCTACTGCGCGCAGTGAACGTCGGCGGCCGAAAGCTTGCCATGGCGGACCTGAAGGCGGTGGCTCAAGCGCTCGGGCTTGGCTCTCCAAGGACCTACATTGCGAGCGGCAACTTGCTGTTTACGAGCAACCATTCCGAAGCGACTTTGAAAAAGAGACTTGAAGCTCGATTGACGAAACACATGGGGAAACCGATCGACGTGATGCTTCGTGAGGCGGACGATCTCGCGGCGGCTACGTCAGACAATCCATTCAGCGACGAGCCCGGGAACAGGGTGGTCGCCATCTTTCTCGACGCGACCGCTCCGGCAGGTACGATTGAGGCGGCGACCGGCGTTGCTGACGAGCGCATGGCGCTCGGCCGGCGCGAGATTTATGTGCATTATCCGTCCGGCATGGGGCAGTCGAAGCTGAAGATCCCGGCCGCTGCAAAAGGAACTGCGCGCAACATGAACACGGTCGCGAAGCTGGCCGAGCTGGCAAAGGAGATGGAATGAGCAAAGAACGTCCGATCTCGCACGAATTCGAAGGGGAGCAACTCGAAAGCGTATTTGTCGGTCGGCGCGACGGGCAGAAACGCCCGACCGTCATCCTCGTGCCGACGGTGATGGGGGTCTCGGACTTGGAGCTGGGTTTTGGCCGACAGTTGATTGAGCTGGGGTACAATGCCTTTGTCGCCGACATCTTCGGCAAGAAATTCCGCGGGGCCGACCGCGATGTAATGTTCGGCGAGCTGAATCGCCTGAAATCGGACCGCGCTGCGCTGCGTCGCAGGCTGCTTTCAATGCTGAAGACGGCGCGCGCTCTCGAAGAAGTCGAAGAGGATCGAGTCGTCGTAGCCGGTTATTGCTTCGGTGGGATGTGCGCGCTGGATGTCGCGCGGAGCGGTGTCGATATTGCAGCAGCCGTCGCCTTTCACGGGCTGTTCGACCCACCGGGTCTTCCGCCCGAGGAGATCAAAGCGAAAGTCGTCGCGTTTCACGGCTGGGACGATCCGATGGTACCGCCCGAGAAGGTGGTCGCCTTGGCGCAGGAGCTGACGGAGGCAGGTGCGGATTGGCAGATTCACGCATACGGCCATGTCGCGCACGGTTTCACCAACCCCAACGCGCACGCGATCGGGCTCGAAGGGGTGCGGTACAACGCACTCGCCGCTGAGCGCTCGTGGACCAGCTTCATCAATTTGCTCGAGGAATTGTTCAGCGGCGATGCTTGAGGAGCTGACTGAAGCTGCGGCGGCCAACCGGCTAATGCGGCTGGCCAGAGAAATTGCGCATCACGACAAGCTTTATCACGACCAGGACGCGCCGGAGATCAGCGACGCGGAATATGACGCGCTGGTCCGTGAGAACCGCGAGTTGGAAGAGCGCTTTCCGCATCTGATTCGGGCGGATTCGCCTTCGAAGCGGCTCGGGGCCGTCCCCACAACCGGACTTGCCAAGGTCACGCATGCACGGCCGATGCTCAGTCTCGAAAATGCCTTTGCCGAAGAGGAGGTGGCGGATTTCGTCGCTCGTGTGAGGCGCTTCCTCAATCTGCCGGTGGATACAGTCGTCGCAATGACCGCCGAGCCCAAGATCGACGGCCTGAGCTGTTCGCTACGGTACGAACGCGGCGAGCTGGTCCTCGCGGCAACACGGGGCGACGGGACGGTGGGCGAAGTGGTTACGGCGAACGCGCGAACCATTCGGGACGTCCCGCAGCAGATTCCGAACGCACCCGAAGTTTTGGAGGTTCGCGGCGAAGTTTACATGTCGAAGTCCGATTTCGAGGCGCTAAATGAGCGGCAGGAAGCGGTTGGGGGCAAGATCTTTGCCAATCCGCGCAATGCCGCAGCGGGCTCGCTCCGGCAGAAGGACCCGAGCATTACCGCCGCCCGTCCGTTGCGCTTCCTGGCCCATGGCTGGGGTGAGCTCAGCCAGCCGCTCGGCGAAACGCAATATGGTGCGATGAAGCGGATCGAGGGCTTCGGTCTGCCGGTTACCGATCTACTCGTCCGCTGCAACGATCTCGATGAGCTGCTCGCCCATTATCGTGCGATCGAGAAGGCGCGCGCTGACCTGCCGTTCGACATTGACGGAGTTGTCTACAAGGTTGACCGTCTCGACTGGCAGGAACGGCTTGGCCAGGTCGCGCGCGCGCCGCGTTGGGGTCTCGCGCATAAGTTCCCAGCAGAGAAAGCGGAGACCACGCTCGAAGCGATCGACATCCAGGTCGGGCGTACCGGCAAGCTGACGCCGGTCGGCCGACTGAAACCGGTCGGAGTCGGCGGCGTGATTGTCGCCAACGTCACACTCCACAATCGTGACGAGATCCAGCGCCTCGGCCTGCGCATCGGCGACCGCGTGCGCATTCAGCGTGCCGGGGATGTCATCCCGCAGGTGATCGAAAATCTGGCCCGTGATGAGCCGCGCGAGCCTTACATTTTTCCGGACCATTGCCCGGAATGCGGCAGCGAGGCAGTGAGCGAAGAGGGCGAGGTCGACGTCCGCTGCACGGGAGGGTTGATATGCCCGGCGCAGCGGTTCGAGCGCTTACGACACTTCGTCTCGCGTGGAGCGCTCGACATCGAGGGTCTGGGCGAAAAGTCGATCGCCGAATTCATCGAGCTCGGCTGGCTGCATTCGCCCGCCGACATCTTCCGCCTGAAGCGACATCGCGACGAACTACTCGGGCGCGAGGGCTGGAAGGAGAAGTCTGTCGACAACCTGCTCGCGGCGATCGAGGCGAAGCGCCAGCCCGATGCCCCGCGCTTCCTGTTTGGCCTCGGCATTCGGCACGTTGGCATCGTCACCGCCAGGGACCTGCTCAAATGCTTCGGCACCATCGAGGAGTTGCGCCGCCTTGCCACCTCTGAAGATGGTGCGGCGGAGTTGTCTTCGGTCGAGGGCGTCGGACCTGTCGTCGCCGAGGCTTTGGTGGATTTCTTCCATGAACCTCACAATCGCGAGGCACTCGACGACTTGCTCACGGAGGCGACACCAAAACCGTTCGTCAGCGACTCAAAGCAGACCGAGTGGACCGGTAAGACCATCGTCTTTACCGGCAGCCTCGAGACGATGAGTCGGGACGAAGCCAAGGCGCAGGCCGAGCGTCTCGGCGCGCGGGCAGCAGGCTCGGTTAGTGCAAAGACGGACCTGGTGGTTGCCGGATCAAGCGCGGGCTCTAAGCTCAAGAAAGCCGAAGAGCTTGGCATTCGGGTGATCGGCGAAGAGGAATGGGCGAAGATTGTTGCGCGGGCCGGTGCGTAGGGGAGGGTTCTCAATGAAGCGTTTCGTTGCTGTCGCGGCGCTGGCCGCCATCTCGGGTTTGGCGCAGGCTCAGTCTACGCCCGCACCGCCGATCGCCGCGCAGAAGCCGCACGTCGTGAAGGGCCCGCAGGACCGCGACGACCCCTATTACTGGCTGCGCGACGACACCCGGAAGAGTCCGGAAATGCTCGCTTATTTGAATGCCGAGAACGCGTACGCCGATTCGGTCCTTGCTCCCACCAAGACGCTTCAGGACCGTTTGTTCAAGGACATCGTCGGCCACATCAAGGAGGACGATTCCAGCGTGCCTGTGCACGACCGCGGTTACTGGTATTTCACGCGTTTCGAAGCCGGCCAGGACTATCCTGTTGTCGCTCGCAAGCTAGGCACGCTCGAGGCCAAGGAGCAGGTGATGCTCGACGAGCCGGCGATGGCGAAGGGTCACGGATTTTTCGCGGTCAGCGACTGGGACGTCAGCCAGGACAACCGACTGCTTGCTTATGCGCTCGATATGGTCGGCCGGCGCCAGTACACGCTGAAGGTCAAGGACCTGACGACTGGCAAGATGCTGGTCGACAGTGTTGCCAATGTGGAGCCGAACCTCGTCTGGGCCGACGACAACAAGACAATCTACTACATCGAGAAGGACCCAGTGACCTTGCTCAGCAAGCGCGTAAAATCGCATGTGCTGGGCACCCCCGCGTCGGCCGACAAGTTGGTCTATGAGGAGAAGGACGACAGCTTCTATTTGGGAGTCGGACGCACCAGCGACGACAAATATATCTGCATCGGACTGCAGAGCACCGTCAGCAACGAATATCGCTGTACCAGTGCGGCGAAACCGGGCGAGTGGACGCTCATCGCACCTCGCGAGCGCGACTTCCTCTATGGGGCTGACCATGTCGGGAACCGCTGGATCATCCGGACCAACTGGAACGCCAAGAATTACAAGCTGATGGAAGTGGCCGATTCGGAGATGGCCCGGGGCCGCGATGCCTGGCATGACCTAGTGCCCCACGATCCGGGCGTCTTCATCGAGGAATTCCAACCGTTCGACAGCTTCATCGCGATCGAGGAGCGAGCGAGCGGCAACAAGCACATCCGGCTGCTCAGCAACGATGGGAAGAGCAGCGACGTGGCGTCGGACGAACCCGCCTATTCGATGAGCATCGACGCCAATCCGGAAGTGACGGCGAACAAGCTCCGTTACACCTATGATTCGCTAACAACGCCCACCATCACCTACGAGGTCGACACGAAAACAGGGGAGCGCACGGTGCTGAAGCGCAACCCGGCGCCCAATTACGATGCGTCGCAATATGTGACGGAACGCGTCTGGGCGACGGCGCGCGACGGGACGAAGATCCCAGTGTCGCTGGTCTACAAAAAGGGTTTCAAGCGCGACGGCACCGCCGCGATGCTGCAATACGGCTATGGTAGCTACGGGCTTTCGATGGACCCGGCATGGTCCCCGACGATCGTCGCTTTGCTCGACCGGGGGATGGTCTATGCGCTTGCGCATATCCGCGGCGGTCAGGAGATGGGACGCGCCTGGTATGACGCCGGTCATCTGCTCAACAAGAAGAACACATTCACCGACTTCATCGACGTGACCGAATATCTCGTCGGCCAAGGTTATGCGGCGAAGGACCGCGTCGCGGCGTCAGGCGGAAGCGCCGGCGGCCTGCTCATGGGCGCGGTCGCCAATATGGCGCCGCAAGATTATCGAGTGATCATTGCCCAGGTGCCGTTCGTCGACGTCGTGACGACCATGCTCGACACGTCGATCCCGCTCACGACGAATGAATTCGACGAATGGGGCAATCCCGCAACCAAGGAATATTACGACTACATGCTGTCCTATTCGCCTTACGACAATGTGGCGAAGAAGGCCTATCCGGCGATGTTCGTCGGCACCGGTCTGTGGGACAGCCAGGTGCAGTATTACGAGCCGACCAAATATGTGGCGAAGTTGCGCGCGATGAACACCGGCAACGATCCGATTGTT
>JBKPON010000058.1:0-11195 GCA_046733135.1 Pseudomonadota bacterium
CTGCCGGCACCGCTCAAGTCGATGCTCAACAGGCGGAGGCGTTCGCGAATCCGGGACCATGATTGGCCTTCGTCGAGCCACTGTACGATGTTACCGGCTGCGCCGTTCGAGTTGGCATTAAGCACGCTCATCAAACGCTGCTGATCGTAAGGCTGATCGGTCTGACGATAGAGCTCTCTCAAGGCGCGCTGAAATGCCTGCGGATCGGACTTGCTGAGTTCCCCGTCCAGCAATAAGCCGAACATCGCTCCGCCACCGTAGATCAGTTCCCAATTCTTGAATTTCTCTGCGCCGGCCGCGGACAGTTTGACGCCAGGTGAAATCTTGCGGCCGAGCTCATAACGTCTGACGAAATTTGCGAGACGTTGCTTGAGCAAGGCATCATCGATCAGGCCAGCCTGATGCATCAGCTTCACCGCGAGATAGTCCGTAACGCCCTCGTTGAACCAAAAAGTCGAGCCATCATCGGCTACCCGAATTCGCCCACTGCCGTTCCACAGATGCATTAGTTCATGGCCGAGCCAGTGCGGCCAAGCGACCCTGTCGATCGTCTCGAAAGGTGTAGCGATTCGAAGCGCAAAGCTGTTCGCGAAGGCCCCGCCGTCGGTTTCTGGATCGGCAAAAGCGAAGACCGTCAGTGAGTCAACCGGACTACTGCCCCAGAAATTGGAGTAAGCGGCGAGCAGTCCGACCAGCAGCTGGTGCAGCCGCGGTTCGACCGGCGCGAGGCGGGTGTCCGCGAGCCAGACCAGCTTGATCGGTCCGGCAGATTCGACATGCGGAGCATCCTTGCTGACCGCGAATAGATTGAACGTCAACTTCCTTCGCGTCGGGCCTTCGAAGGTGTCGCTATTCCCCTTCCAAGGAGTGATTGCGCGCCAGTCCTTAGGCAGGTGGAAATGCACTCGAACGGGCGCATCGGGCCAGGCATAATCCGCGAGGAAGAAGGCGTTTCCGGCGAAGAAATAGGTATTGTCGAAGTGCGTTGCGACTTCGTCCTTGCCGGGTCCCCAGTTCACTTCATCGTGATGCGCACGAACTATATATTGAATTCGACTGATCGGGCCGCGGGCACCCTCCCAATTGGCTTCGCCCAAATACTTGAGCTCCTGCGGACGGCCTGCAAGGTCCCAGGCGCGCAGGGATTTGATGAAGGCGGCTTGGCCATTAGGGTTTTTGTCGCTTGGGAAGAAGAAGAGCGTGAGTTTGCGGGCTGGAACCCCGAAACGCGCATCCACGTCGAATTGATCGCCGCCCGAATAGCGTACGGAATAATTGGCGAGGTAGCGGATCGCGGGGGACGCGATCGCAATCGCGCTCGCAACCATTGCGATGAGCCCGATGCATAGTGGCAGAGCGGTTGCAATGCACCGCTGAACAAGCGAGCTGCGGACCATCGCCTTCATTGGGGGACTCCTAGCGGCGAGAGAGGGGATGATTCCGCACTGCCACGCAGGACACAACAATTGCATCGCCGGATACGACCATAACATCGCCAAACGGGACTCAAAGGCCCGTGAATCTTACAACAACCGCGCGGAAAAGATTCCAGTGTGGCCGTTGCTCGCTAGAATAGGCATTTTCCTATTGCATCTAGGGAACAAATAGGGAACATACAGATTAACCTGGAGTCGCGTGAAATGCTTGTTGTCGATCCTGCTCTCTTGATGGCACTGGCCGCGCTGGTCAGCAGCCTTTCCGCATTCGTGTGGGCGGTACGGAGGAAGCCATAATGTAGCTTCTTGCGCCAGTTCTTACCGCGCCGTTAACCATGTTTCGAGGGCGGGCGGTAACCCTCGCGAACCTAAACCCGCCCCATGATCAGGGGCATCCTTACCGCAGCGGGCCTGGCGCTTTTGGCGGCGGCACCCGCGACTACGCAAACTCCAATGCTGACAGGCGCCACCGGCGCGGTAGCGATGCAGATCCTCGCCGCACACAATTACGAGCGCGCGTTGGTCGGTCATTCGCCGCTCGTCTGGGATCCGGTGCTTGCCGAGCACGCCGCAGCCTACGGGCCGGTGCTGGGACGCCTCGGCGACCTTAGGCACTCGCCGCGCGAGAGCCGACCGGGCGAGCGCGAGAATCTGGCCATGGCCTGGCACGGGACGATGAACCCGGCGCAGATCGTCGGCCTGTGGGCGAATGAGAAGAAGCTGATGCAGCCGGGCCTATTCCCCGCCGTCAGCAGGTCGGGCAATTGGGAAGACGTCGGCCACTACACGCAAATGGTGTGGCCGAGTACGACCCATGTCGGCTGCGCGATCTATTCGACCGATTGGGATTATCTCATCTGCCGCTATACGCCGCCGGGCAATGAGGATGGCAAGCGGGTGTTCGTCGCCGAGGCGCGGGCCCCGTACCACAGCGCCAGCGCCGCAATGACGACTGCGGCCTACGCGTCACGCTGATAATTTTTCGTTCATCCACAGACGAATAGCCCTCCCGCGCAAGCGTCCGTTGCGTTATTGGGCGCACTCTCGCGGTGGTGAGCTAGAGCAGGTTTGGGGCATGATACGCACACGTCTCCGCTTTGGTACGGCCTTGGGGGCGTTCGCGCTCGCCGTTCCTGCGCAGGCGCAGGAGCAGGACGTCGCTCCTGCACCAACCGTGGAAGCCGCTACGCCCGCGGGGGCAACGGCGGTTCCGACAGCACCAGCGGAAAACACGTCGGCGCCGGCCCGTGCTGAAAGCAGCGCACAGGCGCTGACTGAAGCGACGCCCCCCGTCACCCTCGCCGACAGCGCCGTGGATGCTTTCTACGCAGCGCGCGGCGGCGCGGCCTTGTGGTTGCGGGATGCAGATTCCCGCGCGGCGGCCGAGCGGATAGTGAGCCGCCTCCGCCATGCCGACCTGGACGGTTTTGCCGAAGGTCCGCAGACGGCTTCGGCCGTCGAGGCGGCGATCATTGCCGGCCAACCCGCGGACGACAAGGCGATTTCAGTCGCCTGGGTACGTTATGTGCGCGCGCTTAAGGGACCAGTCGGCGGCGTCAGTTACGGCGATCCGGCGCTCGCACTTGCTGCACCCTCGGCGGACGCGATCCTGCGCGACGCGGAAGGCGCCGCTTCGCTCAGCGCCTATGTCGACCAAATCGCGGGCGTAAACCCCTTCTACTCGGCGTTGCGGGATGCGGCGCTCAAGCAGGAATCGGGTGCCAACCCGCACGTACGGGCGACGCTCGATCGACTGCGTCTGGTACCGGCACGCGGCAAGGCGATCCTCGTTGACGCCGCCAATGCCCAGCTGATGATGCTCGAGAACGGGCAGGTCGTTGATACGATGAAGGTGATCGTCGGCAAGCCGGAAGCGGCAACTCCGCTGCTTGCGGGGACGATTCACTACGTGACCTTCAATCCCTACTGGCACATTCCGCAGGACGTCGCGCGGCGCAAGGTCGCTCCGATCGTCCTGAAGCGCGGAGTATCCTACCTCAAGAGCGCACGCTACGAGACCGTCGCTGCGTTCGGCTACGACAAGGAAGACCCGATCGATCCGGAAAGCCTCGATTGGAAGGCTGTCGCCGACGGTACGGTCGACGCCCACATCCGCCAGAAGTCGGGGCCTGGCAACATGATGGGTGCGATGAAGTTCGGATTCGTCAATGATTATGGGATCTTCCTCCACGATACGCCGCACAAGGATTTGTTCGCTAAGGCGAGGCGCAACCTCAGCCTCGGCTGTGTGCGGGTCGAAAAGCCGCCGGTCCTCGCCCACTGGCTGCTCGGCCGCGACCCGGTTCTGCCCAACGACGGGTCGGAGCAGCTAGTCCAGGTCGACAAGGGCGTGCCGATCTACATCCTCTATCTGACCGCCCGGCCGGACGGCGAGACGTTGGCATTCGCTGACGATGTATACCGGCTCGACAATGCGCCGATCGAAAAGACGGCGGTGGCGGCGGCGACGGCGTCAGCGCGGCGCTGACGCAGCGGTCGTTTCCTTCATTAACATCTGCAAAAGAAAGGGCGCCCAATTGCGTGAGCGCCCTTTCGGCAAACCACCTGCGTGCGAGTGGTTTGTAAGTTCTAGTGCGCGCTGTTCCCGTCGGCGTCAGCGCCGTTACGAACGGCATCAGCCTTATTCTCACCGGCCGCACGGACTTGGTCCGCCGTGTTATCGCCGGCCGAGCGGACGGCATCTGCTGCGTTCTGGCCACTTGCTTCCAAAGTGTCAGCGACATTTTCGGTGTTCGACTCGATCATGTCGGCAGTGTTCTCAGCATTTGCCTCGACATTGTCGGCAGCCTGTTCACGAGGGGTATTGTTGCAAGCGGAAAGCGCTGCGAGACCGATGGTAACAGCAGCGAGGGTGATGATGCGCATCTGACAATTCCTCCGGTTGGCGTAGGGATCAATGCTGGCAAATACGCGCTCTCACGATTTCTGTTCCACGATCGCAACGGTTGAAATTCCGATGCGTCCTCGCCCCCTCCAAGCCAACGGAACCGCTCGGTAAATGCTGCGTTTTCGTTTTGTAATGACCGATGAGGTGGAAGGCCTTTATTTCGCGAAACGCGAACGACGTGAGCGAGCGATAAGTCGCCACGCTCCGGATGATCGGGCGGCTGCGGTTCACGCCGAGATGGCGGACAGATATGAAGCTCTCGCCGTCGTCTTCGGCGCCAAACGCGCCGTCGAAATTCCCCTCGACTTCTGACAATCAAAGATCGTTTCCGGCGAGTTTGCTTGTCCGTCGACTACAGTTCAACGGTCCGGCAAATTTCTTCGGTCGTCAGCGACACTGTGGCCAGAATCGCCCGACCGTGTAGTCCGCTTCAGGCGGGAAGAAGCAACCCCTCCCCCCCGCGGGCGAAAAGGTCATCTCGCCGAAATAGACGCGCCCGTCGACCTCGTAGAAATCGACCGAAACGAACTGGAAACCGCGGCCCAGCCTCTCGGCAAACTCGATCATTTCTGTGAGCTTCTCCGGCGGCTGCGGCTCGACCGCGCCACGCCGATGGTAAAAATCGAACGGCAGAGGAAGCCAATCGCGGTCGAACATGTACCGCTTGTGATCGAGATAACGGCCCTCGTCTTTCCAGAGCAACTCCACGCGCCCGCCGAACACCCAAAATTTGAAATCGGGCGGAACGCGTTGGCCATCGCCGAGCATTGGCTCGACAAGCACCCGACGCGGGATTCGTTCATACTGAATTTCCCGATGGCTCCGACCCATTGAGTATCCATCTGAGAGCCATTCGCCAACGATGGCTTCGATTTCGCTCCAGTTCTCGTCGGCGTCGGTTCGAATGAACAGGTTCGAGTTCGAACTGTGGGCGGACTTGATGACATAGGGCTTGGGCCAATTCCGTTCCTCAGGGAGCGGAAGCTCAGTCCCGTGCCAGAGCATCGGCACGACGTGCTCAGCACCGATCGCATCGGCTACATGATCCTTTACCGCGATCTTGTCGGTCAGCTCGGCGTAGCGCGGGTCGTCCTTGAAGCTGAGCTTATAGCAAAGGAGATGCTCGTTGAAGCTGCGCGGTTTCGTGAGGGAGGGCCAACGTCCGAATTGCAGGCGAAACCGGAGGGCCAGATAAGCTCGGTCGGAAATGAGAGCGGCAATCCTCTCCGCGACGCGAATGCTCCACCAGGGCAACACTCGCGCCCCAACCCGTCCGTTGTCGCTTTGGTCACTCAAGGCCTGCTCAGAATAGGACTGGCGGTCCCAAACGAACAACCCCGGGCTCGAGGCGCTTGGGCCCGAACAATCGTTTAAACTGCCGCACCGAACGTTTGATGGTGTAGTATTTCAGCCGGCGATCGAGCAGGGCCTGGATGTCTGTCGCTTCGCGTTCCTTGGCCAGTCGCGCGATGTCCCAAATGAACGAGGCCGTGCCATCGTTCTTCATATCGAGCCTTCGGATGAGGTCGCGGAAGGGAGCATCCGGTATCGGGCTCTCAACGCCGAGCAACTTGAGCACCAGCTGAGTTCGCGCGCATTTCGAGCATCGCCCGCAATTGCGAGTGGATTCGAAAGAGCAAACCTGAAGTTGATCCATGAGCGCGTCGTGGCTGCTGATGAATTCGATCTTCTGCGTCCGCCACTTGTCGGCCCCGTAGTGAACGATCGTGGTGCCTTCGCTGCTCCACAGTGGGTCCAGAATGGGGTGCGATCCCCAGGGGTGAAGCTCCCGATATGTATGAGACGAGGAGATGTAAAAACGATCGAAGCCCAGGCTTGCCGCGATCAGGTTGAGAAAGGGTCCGTGGAGATAGGCCCAGCTGATCTTCAGAACATCCGCGACCTCACGCACGTTCGTCTCGATGGGCAGGAACGCCTTTCCAAGCTTCGCTGCGGTCGCTCGCAGCTTGTCCTTTACCGGTTCGAACGGCTCGTTCGGGGCATGCCAATCGAAGCTGTTGAGGGTCAGAAGGTGCGTGATCTCTGGGTTACGCGCCAAGGTATAGGCGCTGTCCACGCCGCCTGAGAAGCAGGCTGCTATCCCCGGGTTCAATGTCATCAGGCGCTGGGCCGGAGCATCCA
This sequence comes from Pseudomonadota bacterium, assembly GCA_046733135.1. Lineage (GTDB taxonomy): Bacteria > Pseudomonadota > Alphaproteobacteria > Sphingomonadales > Sphingomonadaceae > Sphingomicrobium. Next base: position 6,487 of record JBKPON010000058.1, read on the forward strand.
CCTCGACCTCGGAGAAGCCCGGGTTCCACAATTTCAGCAGGGATTGGACTTTGGGCAGGTTTCCGAGGACGCGCGGCGAGATTGGTGCGTCGATTGTGATTCGTTCACCGCGGAATTGACCGAGCAGGATCGCGTAAGCGAGGAACGGTTCACCGCGTCGTTCGACTTCGACATTGTCCGGAAAATCGAACCAAGCCGGAATTTCATCGATCAGGCCGCTCAATCGACGGCCTTCCAGTACGATGTTCCTCACCTCGACCATTCGTCTATTTTTCCCGACACGACGTACAGGGCAAGTCCGGAATGCGCCCAACGAGGTCGCGCATTTGCTTTTGGGACAAGCCATCGATGTTGGAAATTGCGCTTGGACGGCGGCTCAAGCCTCCTGCGCAGGATTCGACATTCCGTCCATCGGCATAAGCCGGAACATCGATGGGCCGTAAGCGACACCGCGCATCTGCAGTCGGCCCAGCTCCGTCCGGCAGGCGTCGCCGAAATCGGCGAAAAGATCGACAGAATCGCTGGCGAGAAAATCCCTGACCTCGGCCTTGGTCCGGTTCGATTCGCTGTAGGCCTTCAAAATCGTGTGGGCGATGCGGTTGGCTTCCTTGATTACCGGATCCGATGAATAGAGCCGCATCCTGCCGATCTCGCCGTAGAGGTTGGCTAACCGTCCGGGATCGGGCTCATTTTCCTGGAGCGCATCGGCGTAGCAGCGTGCGGTTGCCTGGACGAACTCGCTGTACAGCAGCTGTCGTCGTTGAATTTCCTGGGAGACCAATTGCGAGCGCGACTGCACCCGTTGGGCGAGCCACGAGGCGAGCACAGACAAAAGCCCGCCGAGGACCGCGCCAAGCAATGCCGCAACCGTCGCGTCCATCTTTCGGTCCGTTTTGTTGCGCTGACGACATACCGCTCTAGCGCAATAGTGGCCAGAGAATGCGCACGAAAGCGTCCGCTCCGTCCATCAGCCAGTGTGCCGTCGCCAGCGGCACGATCCGTCGGATGCGGAGATAAACGAGCGTAATGAAGGTGGAAAAGGCGATCGGCGAGACGAGCCGGTAGAGCATGAACTGGGGGTCGAATGTCAGTGGAAGAAAGGCGTGCTGAAGCGACCAGAAGAAGGCGACGGATGCGACCGCAAAGGACGTGCTTCCAGAAAGTATCTGTAGGCGCGGCAGGACATAGCCGTTGTACGTCGTTTGTTCGGTAATGCCCCAGAGCAGCGGAAAAGCGAGCACAGCGTAAAGGGATGCCCAAAGAGGCAAAGGTTCGAAGATGTCCGGCGCATGAGGGCTGCCAAAGACCAACAGGCTGCTGGCAGTGTTGCCGCCGAGAATCAGCAGCAGGCTTGGCGGAATCAGAGCGAAGCCGAGCAGGATATCGCGGCCAAGGCGCGTGCGATCGAAGCCGATCAAGTCGATAAGCGCCAGCTTCTCGCGCCGAGCCAGCCGCCAAAGGGCGCAAAGGCAGCCGCCATCGATCAGTACTGCGTAGAGCGGCAGCCAAGCGCCAGCCGCCAACCACGGATCGGTCGAACCTCGGCTAGCGTAAATCATTGCGACCAGCCCTTGAGCGGCAACGGCCAAGGTTGAACGCGCGAAAAGCATAAGGATCGGACCGGGCCAGGTGAGGATTCCGGCGGCTCGCCGCTCAAAAAGGGCAGCACGGGAATTCGGTCTTATGGGTTCGAGCATATTGGCCGGGATGAGGCGGGAACGAGTTCAGCGCGCCCTGGTTTCCGGTCCGATGAGTGCTGGCTCGTAGCCGAAGCGATCAATGATGAAGCGGTCGCGACTTTCGACCAAGCGCCGGGTCTCCTCGTCATAATAGTCGGCATAGTCGCGACGAGCCGAGACATTGTGCTTACCCCACTCCGCCGCCTCCCCAGGCGGGACCTCGATACCCGCCGTCTCCATCAGGCCGAGAAGATCCTCGTTCAGCGTTTCGGCGCGGAGCACCCGGTCGACGATGGTGTGCTCGTCCGCAAAGGCCGCCATCTCTTCATCGCTCCGGCATTTGCGGCCCCGGCGCATCCACTCGGAATAGTCGGTCGTGAGGGCGAGAAAGGAAAAGGTCATGAAACCTGCTGCAGCTTTTACTGGGCTGGACGCATAGCCTTCGTGGCCCAAGTGGAGCCCCTCGGGCCCAAGCATCAGCATCAGCCATTCGCGAAAATGCGCCGCGTTATTTGAATCCGAATAAAGCCGCCTCCAGTCCGGGCGGCCGCGCAGGGTGCGCAAGGGGAAACGAAGCATGGAGCCAAGATCCTTATGCTTCACGGCTTCGCGGAGTTCGCTGCCCGGCAGATTGTTGAAATAGTGCCAAAACCCGCCGTGGCCGGTGCAGCCGAACGCCCATAGCGAAACGTACCAATCCCACGGATTGCGGACCGAGCTCACGATGAGGCGGGAAGCGTAGGGACGCTTGTCCTTCAAGCGGGAATGCTTTTCCTCGTCCCGCCCGTCATTGCAATATTGATGCAAAACGATGGTCGCGTGCGTGCTGCCTGTCTTCGGCATTTGCAAATAGACAATCTCGTCCGACACAAACACCGATTGCATCCCCCCAAAAGCGCACCAAGCTCAGCACCGGCGCGGCGGAAAGTCTACTGGTCTGAAAGCGATTCCATTGCGGACGTCGGTTCATCTGTTAGCGTTACCCGCATGGGCGATCGTCTAAGGGGGTATTCGTGGGGAGGAGCATAAAGCTCGTCGCATCTGCCATGCTGGCGGCTAGCTTATCCGTACCAACTCTTGCCGGCTCGCAAGCGGCCGCGCGACCCACCGCATCTGCGGACCAGCCCTGGCTCAATCCCAAGCTGCCGGCCGAAGCCCGGGCGAGAGCTGCCCTTGCCGCGATGACGTTGGATGAGAAGCTGCGGCTCGTCTTCGGTTTCTCCGATCAGGCTGTCACCGACGTCGCCAAGGTCCCCGACGAGATCGTGCCACCCGACCTCAAGACCGCCGTGCAGACCCGAGCCGTCAAGGGGTCGGCTGGTTTCGTACCGGGTGTCCCGCGACTCGGCATTCCGGACCAGACGCAGACCGATGCGTCTATTGGCGTGCGCAACAGTCTGATCCCTAGCACGGCCCTCCCATCCTCGCTCGCCACCGCCGCGAGTTTCGATCCCGACGTCGCCCGTGCAGGCGGCGCGATGATCGGAGCGGAGACTCGGGCCACTGGGCACAACACCATGCTGTCGGGCGGCGTGAACCTGGCGCGCGAACCGCGGAACGGGCGCAATTTCGAATATACGGGCGAGGACCCGCTTCTCGCCGGCACCATGGCGGGCGCGTTGATCGACGGCATTCAATCGAATCGTATCATCTCGACCATCAAACATTATGCCGTGAACGACGCGGAGACGCAGCGGACGTCCCTAGACGTGACCATCTCGCCCGAAGCGATGCGCCAGTCCGACCTGCTCGCGTTTGAATTGGCGATCGAGCGGGGCCAGCCGAGATCGGTAATGTGCTCCTACAACCTCATCAACGGTCGCTGGGGCTGCGAGAACGACTATCTGCTCAACAAAGTCCTGAAGAGCGACTGGGGATTTAAGGGCTTCGTCATGAGCGACTGGGGCGCGGTCCATTCGACGGCTTCGGCGAATGACGGTCTCGACCAGTTCACCGGCTTCTGCTGCGTGGCGGACAAGCCATATTTCGCGCCGAACGTACTGAAGGCGGCGCTGCAGTCGGGCGAAATCCCGCAGCGGCGGCTGGACGACATGGTCGAGCGTATCCTCTGGGCGCTGTTCAAGTCGGGCGCCGTCGACGACCCCGTCAAAGCTGCGCCGATCAACTACGCGGCGCACGCTGACGTTTCTCAAAAGGCGGCCGAAGAGTCGCTCGTGCTGCTGAAGAACGACGGCGACCTCCTCCCCTTGCGCGGCGTGAAATCGATCGCTGTGATCGGTGGCAATGCCGACAAAGGCGTGATGGCGGGCGGCGGGTCGTCGGACGTGACGCCAGTCGGCGGCCCGGTTATGATCGACAATCACACCTTCCTGCCCTCACCCCCGCTGACCGAGCTCAAGCGCGAGCTGCCGCGAGCCCGGATCACCTTCGACGCCGGCACCGATCCCGCGTCCGCTGCCGCGCTCGCCGAAGCTGCCGATGTGGCGATCGTCTTCGTTACGCAGCACAACAGCGAAGGCTCCGACGGCAGCCTTGAGCTGGCGGGCGGCCAGGACACGCTGGTCGCGGCAGTCGCCAAGGCCAATCCGAAGACAATCGTCGTAATCGAAAGCGGTGGCGCGGTCTTCATGCCCTGGGCGCCGCAGGTCCCGGCCATCCTGGAAGCCTTTTATCCCGGCATTCGCGGCGGCGCTGCAATCGCGCGAATCCTAACGGGCAAGGTCAATCCGTCCGGACACCTGCCGATCAGTTTCCCCGCCTCGCCCGAGCAGCTCGCGCATCCGGTGCTGCCTGGCCTCGGCCTCCCGAACGAAACGCCGGCCGCGATCACCTACGACGAGGGGGCTGCGGTAGGATACAAATGGTACGATGCGAAAGATCTCAAGCCGCTATACTCGTTCGGACATGGCCTCAGCTACACGCAGTTCGCGCTGTCGGACCTGACGGCTCAACCGGACGGGCGTGCGATCCGGGTCGGCTTTTCGATAAAGAACGTCGGCAAACGCCCGGGCAAGGGATTGGCCCAAATCTACGTGGCGCCTGCCGACTGGAAGAAAATCGGTTGGGAGG
>JBKPON010000059.1:0-1520 GCA_046733135.1 Pseudomonadota bacterium
CGGCATTGGCGCTGGCATTTTCGGCATCGGCTGGAGGTGAGACGGCGGTCGCGCAAGCCCCAAGACTACAAAAGCCGCGCGCGGTTCCCACTCTGCCATTGCCACCGCTGCCGCCTGCGGTGATCGACAACAAGCTCGTCATTGGCGGGGAAGATATTAGGGCGCGCAAGCTCAACACGCGCATGACGGTCGAGGTGCAGGTGAACGGCCGCGGCCCCTATCGCTTTCTCGTCGACAGCGGTGCCGACAGCTCGGTCGTCGGCCTGCGCATTGCGCATGACCTGCAATTGCCGATTGGCACGCCGACCATCCTGCACGGCATGACCGGGAGCGCCCAGGTCGATCGGGTCCTGGTTGATGAGCTGTCCCTCGGGCAAAGCACGACGAGGTCCCTGGAGATCCCCGCATTGCGGGAAGACGACCTCGGCGGCGAGGGCATGATCGGGATCGACGCACTCGTGAACCAGCGCCTGATGATGGATTTCGAGAAGCGCGTAATCAAAGCCGAAGATGCTCGAATTCCCGCGAAATATGTTCACGGCGAAATCGTAATCATAGCGCGCCGCCAGCGCGGTCAGCTCATCCTCACCGAGGTTACGGCTGGAGGCTTGCCGGTCGAGGCGGTAATCGACACCGGCTCGGAAATCACGATCGGCAATCTTGCGCTTCGCGACAAATTGATCCGCGGGAATCGGCGCAAGTTCGTGACTGTTGCGGCGACAGGTGTCACGGGAATAACCATGGATCTACAGCTCGCTCGCGTTGGCGAGCTCAAGCTGGGGTCAGTGACGTTCCGCGATGTGCCCATTGCCTTTGCGGACGTCCCGCCCTTCAAACTATTCGGTCTTTCCGAGGAGCCTGCATTGCTGCTCGGAACCGATTTGCTTGAGACCTTTCGCCGGGTGTCGCTCGATTTCCGGGCCCGGAAGGTCCGCTTTCAGCTAAGACGATGCGGGTCGACTGGAGTCATCATCAGCACGTCGACCGAGTTCTGGTCCACTCGATTATCGTCGGGCGACAATCCTGAAGTGTGTCAAAGGTAAGGCGGCGCGGAGTCATCTTCTGCAAACCTGGAGCCGGCAATCGCCAGCGCCTAGTTCGCTTCGTGGACCGCGCTCCAGACGCCGTCGGGCAGCATCACTTCCGTGGTTTGCATCTGAGCATCGGACCCTTCGCCAAGCAGCAATGCGTACCTCCCGGTCTTAATGTGCCAATTGTTGCCGGCCGCCTCGTAGGTCGCAAGCAGCCGGGGATCGACAATCAGCTCGATGCGCTTAATTTGTCCCGGCTTGAGGTTGGCCTTGGCAAAAGCGCCGAGACGCTTCGGTCCCTCCCAACCGATTTTCTTCCAGTCGGCAGGCGCCACGTAGATTTGGGCCAATCCCTTGCCTGGGCGTTTGCCGACGTTCTTTATCGAAAAGCCGACCCGGATCGCACGCCCGTCCGGTTGAGCCGTTAGGTCCGACAGCGCGAACTGCGTGTAGCTAAGGCCCTGTCTCTTATACACATCTGACGCTGCC
>JBKPON010000060.1:0-11411 GCA_046733135.1 Pseudomonadota bacterium
AAAGCCGTTGGCGAGGCTGTAGAACGGGAGGATGCCGAGCCCGTGATCGAGCGCCGCATCGCGTAATTCGACTTCGAGCTTCTCCCGCTCGACGAGATTGTACCAGGTCTGAAGGCAGCAGGGCTTTTCCAGGCCGTTGGCAGCCGCTGTCTCCATGGCTTCCCGCAGCCGCTGCGCAGTGAATTGCGACAGGCCGATCGCGCGGATCTTGCCGGCCTTCACCAGCTGGTCGAACGCGCCGAGACTGTCGGCAAGCGGCACCTTCTCGTCGTCCTTGTGCTGGTAGTAAAGATCGATCGACTCGATCCCGAGGCGTTGGAGCGACGCTTCGCAAGCCGGGCCAATGGTCTCCGGACTCAACCCCCCCATAAAACCGACCTTTGTCGCGATCACGACTTTGTCGCGCTTTGACGGGTCGCGCTTGAGCCAGCGGCCAATGACCGATTCGCTCTCGCCGCCCTGGTGACCGGGGATCCAGGCAGTATAGACGTCAGCCGTATCGATCATCGTGCCGCCGGCATCGACGAAGGCATCGAGAATGTCGAAGCTGGTCCGTTCGTCCGCCGTCCACCCGAACACATTGCCGCCGAGCGCAAGCGGCGCGATGCTGATTCCGCTCTCACCAATGAGCCGCTTCTCCATCATTGCTCTCCAAAGCTGAGCCAATTTCAGCGTCCGCCCCGCACTTGACCGGAACCGACTCTGAAACAAGTCGAGGGACGCGGGTTCCATCGCGTTCACCACTTGTTTGTAAAGTTTAGCGACACCCGCATTCATGTCGGCGGATTTGACAGCCTCGACCTTAGAGATGGGCCCGTGGGCGGGCTGATCGCCTTCTGGAGCTACGCGCTGGCGGCGTGCCTGTTCGCGTCCGTGATCCTATGGCGGCTGCGCAACCGGGTGGAGGGTCCGGCGAGACTCCTCATCGGCGCCTGCTTCGCCACGGCCGTCTGGGCGTCGATCAGTGCGGTGCGCGGCCCGACGGATCTCGTTACGATCCTTGTTGAAACCATCCGCAATCTTTCGTGGATTGTGTTGCTTCACGCAATGTCGAGCGAGCTCAAGCGCGGCAGCCACGGCGGCATCAAACTCGTGTTCGGCGCGGTCGGCCTCGTAATTGGCGTCCAGCTGGCGCTCAATCTCTTCATGATCGCGGAACCCCTTTCACCGGGGTTGGCGACCGACATGTTCGCCAGCGAGCGCCTCCTTCGGATCACCATGGCCGCGGGAGTGCTGGTCCTCGTCCACAATATTTACGGTCAGGCGGCGCCGGAAAGTCGAGTGAACATTCGCCCGACGATGCTCGGACTGACGCTGATGTGGGGATACGACCTCAACCTCTACACCCTGGCCTATCTGGGCGGCAGCGGCTTGGGCGCGCTGATCGATTGGCGCGGCTTCTTCATGGCCGCGATCGCGCCATTGTTCGCGGCGAGCACTGCGTCCAGCAAATCGCTCAAGATCCGTCTGTCGCGCGCCGCCACCTTCCAGTCACTCTCGCTCCTCGGCATCTGCGCATATTTCGCGGTTATGGCCGTAATCGCCACGGCGCTGAGGCGGAGCGACTGGGACTGGTCGAGCGCATCCACCGTGATCATCCTCGCCGTGATGTTGATGTCGACGGCCGCCCTGGTGCTGTCGCAGCGCGCGCATGGATGGATGAAGGTCAAGCTCGCCAAGCATTTGTTCGAACACCGCTACGACTATCGGACCGAATGGCTGCGTTTCACCGAAACGGTGGGCCGGGTAGGAGCCGACGCGCCACCCCTATCCGAGCGAATCATCAAGGCATTCGCCGACATGGTGGACGCCCCTGGCGGCATTCTGCTGATCAACGACAGCCGGGCGATCAGTGCCGTGGCATCCTGGAATTGGCCGGGGTCGCGCCCCGCGGCCGAAGTGCTGAACGCCCAAGACGGCTGGTGGACGGAGGTCGAGCAGCTCGGGCGGATCGTGGAGTTTGAGGGATTACGACTTGGCTGGGCCAGCGCGCAAGACCGCTCAGTCCACGTGCCAGCGGCAATGGTTGCCGACGAACGGATGTGGGCGGGTATTCCGCTTATCCACCACGACCGCCTTATCGGCGCCGTCGTGCTCGCCGTTCCGGGCTACAACAGGCCACTCGACTGGGAGGACTTCGACCTTCTTCGAGCCGCCGGCCGTCACGCCGCGAGCGCGCTCGCCGAGGCCCACGTCCAACAAGCACTGTCGCAAGCGCAGAGGTTCGAGGAATTCAACCGTCGCTTCGCCTTCATCCTGCACGACATCAAGAATCTCGTCAGTCAACTTTCGCTGCTCGCGCGCAACGCTGAGCGGCACGCCGACAACCCCGAGTTTCGTGCCGACATGGTCGAGACGCTGAAGAATTCGGTTGGCAAGATGAATGAGTTGCTCGCCCGCCTGTCGCCCCGCTCCGCAACGCGGGTCCAGCGGGTTGAGCCGCAGCCGCTCCGTCCGATCTTGACCGCGGCAATCGCCGCCAAGCGCGGAGACCATGAGGTCACACTCCTCGGTGACACCAATCTGTGGGCGGCGGCCGACGGAACCGCCCTTGAGCAGGCGCTCGGTCATTTGGTGCAGAATGCGGTCGAGGCTTGCTCGCCGTCCAACCCCGTCATCGTCCGCGTTGCGAGCAAGGATTCGACCGTCACCATTATCATCGCGGACAAAGGTGTCGGCATGGACTCCGACTTCGTCCGCGAACGCCTGTTCCAGCCTTTCTCGTCGAGCAAATCCGGCGGATTCGGAATCGGCGCCTTCGAGGCCCGGTCCCTCATTACCGGAATGGGCGGGCGCTTGGACGTCGACAGCCGACCTGGCGAGGGCACCAGCTTCACTATCAGCCTGCCGGCCGCCGAGCCGGTCCATGAACCCGAACGGAAAAGAGCATGAGCGAGACAGAAGAACTCCCCGTCCTGCTGGTCGTCGAGGACGACGAGGGACTGCAACGGCAACTCAAATGGGCGTATGAGGGCTATCGAGTGGTATGCGCGAGTGAGCGCGCCAGCGCGATTGAAGCGCTGCGGGTGCATGAACCTGCCGTCATTACGCTCGATCTTGGACTACCCCCCGATCCGGACGGGACGGACGAAGGCTTTGCAACGCTCCAGGAGATCCTGCGCCTCAAGCCCGACGCAAAGGTCATCGTCGCGAGCGGCCACGGCGCACGCGAAAGCGCTCTGAGGGCCATCGGAATGGGGGCGTACGATTTCTATAAGAAACCGGTCGACATCGACGACCTCGGACTGATCGTCGCTCGCGCGTTCCACCTGCATGGGATCGAGGAGGAGAATCGCCGCCTGGAAGCAGGTGGCACGACCGTGCTCGGCTCGATCATCACCGCGGCACCCGAAATGCTGAAGGTGGCGAGGACCATCGAGCGCGTCGCGAACGCCGACGTGTCCGTGATGCTGCTGGGCGCCAGCGGCACCGGCAAGGAGCTTCTGGCCCGGGCGGTGCATGAGAAGAGCGGCCGTAAGGGCGAATTCGTCGCGATCAACTGCGCCGCAATCCCCGAAAACCTGCTCGAGGCAGAGCTTTTCGGTTACGAGCGCGGTGCTTTCACCGGCGCGGTCAAGTCGAACATCGGCAAGATCGAGCTTGCCGAGGGCGGCACGCTCTTCCTCGATGAGGTCGGCGACATCCCGCTCCCGTTGCAAGTGAAGTTGCTGCGCTTCCTGCAGGAGCGGATAATCGAGCGCATCGGCGGCCGCCAGGCCATCGCGGTGGACACACGTATTGTCTGCGCGACTCACCAGGACCTCGAAAGCATGATCGCCGAAGGGCGCTTCCGCGAGGATCTATATTACCGGCTCGCCGAGATCGTCGTGAAAATTCCCTCGCTCAGCGAGCGGCCGGGCGATGCAGTTTTGCTCGCCCGCCATTTCGTCAATCGCTTCGTGCGGGAACTCAATTCCAAGGTCCAGGCCCTCTCGCCCGACGCGATCGCCAGCATCGACGCTTATGAATGGCCCGGAAACGTCCGTGAGCTCGAGAATCGAATCAAGCGCGCGATCATCATGGCCGATGGACGCACGATCGGAGCGGATGACCTCGATCTGCCGGGAAGCGCTGCTGAGCAGCCCGAGGCGATCAATTTGCGAGTCGTGCGCGAGGTCGCCGACCGCAAGGCCATCCGTCAGGCAATGAGCCGTACCGAGAACAATATTTCGGGCGCGGCGAAGCTGCTGGGGGTCAGCCGACCGACGCTGTACGACCTACTCAAGCAATATCGTCTGCAAGCGTAGTCGCAGTTTCGACGAGCGTCGTTGCCCGCGGCTGCGCGGGCGCTATCGTTCCTCGGGATTATCAACGCCCAGGGGACGATTATGGACCGCCGCGAATTTCTCTGGACCGGAAGCGCCGCCGCGCTCTCGTTGCCCTTCCTGTCGGGCAACGCCCTCGCCGCGCCTGCAGCAGCAGGTTCCGGCGACGCCGGTCTGAATCAGCTGTTCGATGCCATCTTCCAGGAACAGGTGCGCACCGCTCCGACCTTCGCCACGCAGCTTGGTCTCGACAAGGGTGAACTCGCCGGGCTCAAGTCGAAGCTCGATACGCGACCCTATCAGCAGGCGCGCGCCGAGGAGCTGGCGCGCAACCGTAAATTCCTGTCGCAGCTCAATGGAGTCGACCCGAGCGGCCTGTCCCCGACCGCGGCGCTTAATCGGGAGATCGTCATCTACGACATTGGCACCAACATTACGGCGCCCGAGAAGTTCGATCTCGATTCCGTCCAAAGCCCCTATCTGATCAGCCAGCAGGACGGGGTCTATTTCTCCATCCCGGACTTCCTCAATTCCGCGCATACGATCGAGAACGCGGCCGATGCCGAAGCCTATCTTTCGCGGCTCCAGCAATTTGCGACCCTGCTCGACAATGAAACCAACGAACAGAAGCGCCAGGCGGCGCGCGGCTATGTCGCGCCGGGCTGGTCGCTCGATCTTGCGCTGGGTCAGATGCGCGAGCTACGCAAACCCGCCCCGGAAAAGAGCACGATGGTCGAATCTCTGGTCACCCGAGCCGCGGCGAAGGGTGTGTCCGGAGATTGGGGACGGCGCGCATCAGCAATTGTCGCGAAAGAAGTCTACCCCGCGCTCGACCGGCAGATCGCCGCCGTCGAACAGCTCCGTACAACGACGCCTCCGGGGGACGGCGCGTGGCGGATTCCGCAAGGCGATCAGATTTACGCGGCCGCGCTCGCTCAGGCGACGACGACCAATTTCACGCCGGAACAGGTCCATCAGATCGGCCTTGAGCAGGTGGCGGATCTCACCGCTCAGCTCGACACGCTGCTGAAGGCCGCGGGATACGCCAAGGGCACCGTCGGCGAACGGCTGCAGGCGCTGAACAACGACCCGAGCCAACTTTACCCGAACACCGACGCCGGCCGCGCCGATTTGATCAAGGGCCTCAACGCGGGGGTCGCCGGAATGACGGCTAGACTTCCCAATGCCTTCGCGACCTTGCCCTCGCAGCCGTTGGAGATCCGCCGCGTACCGCCGGAGATCCAGGACGGAGCGCCGAATGGCTATTACCGGCGCGCCTCACTCGATGGTTCCCGGCCGGCAATCTATTTCATCAACCTGAAATCTACGGGCGATTGGCCCAAATACAGCCTGCCCTCGCTCACTTATCACGAGGGGGTGCCCGGCCATCATCTGCAGATCAGTATCGCGCAGAAATCGGCCGACCTCCCGATGATCCGGAAGATCAGCTTCTACTCAGCCTATGGCGAGGGTTGGGCGCTTTATTCGGAGCAGCTGTCGGACGAGCTCGGCGGCTATACCGGCCTCGAGAAAGCCGGATACCTCCAGAGCTTCTTGTTCCGCGCGACACGGCTGGTGGTCGACACCGGCCTCAATTCCAAGCGTTGGAGCCGCGAAAAAGCGGTCGACTACATGATCGGCACGACTGGCTTCGCTCGCGGTCGAGCCCAGCGCGAAATCGAGCGATATTGCGCCTCCGTCGGCCAGGCGTGCAGTTACAAGATCGGCCATATCGCTTGGACTCGGGCTCGGGCCGAAGCACAGAAAACGCTGGGCCCGAAGTTCGATCTCAAGCAATTCCATGAGGTGCTGAAGGACGGCGCCATGCCGCTAACCGTCCTCGAGCGCCGAATCCGCGAACGGACGGCGGCGATCGCCTAATTCCTCCCCGCTTCAGAAGATCAGCGGAACGTTCGCAACCGTGGTTGCGGACCCCGAAGGGAACTGAACGACGCCGATGCGCTCCGCGATTTCGGAGCGCAGTGCGTCGAGATCTCCGCCGTCGCTGCTGGCCAACCGGTCGAAGAGAATACGGGACGCACCGACCTCGCCCGTCGCTCCGATCTCCAGCTGGAACACGAGCGGACCCTTCACCGTCGAATCCACGAACTCCCGGACCTCCCCAAGTGCCTGGTTGATTGTTGCTTGAATCACGTCGCCCGGGAGTGCGCCCTCGGCCACGACCCCCGCTTCGCTAATGTGGCCGTGGAGAACGATGCGTCCCTCTAGCGGGTCCATCGAACCATCGACCCGTTGCACGGCATGCGGAATGCGATCGTCGAACAGAATGAGCCGATTAAACTGCGGAGGGACCAGATCGTACAGGCCGGTTCCCGCGGCTGCGGTATTCAGATTCGAACGGAACAGGTCGCGGTCCTGAACCAGGACCGTCTCCCCGCCTATCGTCTGCCGCGCGTTCGGCGTCAGGGAATAGACGAACCCGAGCCGTCCATTCGTCGAATCGTTGTGCAACCCTTGCGCGCAGCCCGGCACGTAAAGGCTGAGATAGGGCCAGGTGACCGCCGCGAAGCCAAGATTTCGTGCCGACCATTCGCGGAGCCTCGCGACGAAACCTTCGACCTTCTCCCGGGCGATCACCTTCTCCGGACTCGTCCGCAGGTAGGTGTAGGATCCGGGAACATGCCAGTAATTCCACACCTGATGCACCGGCGGGGTGTGCTGCCCCGGGTTTGAGAAGTGATCTTCGATATCCGCTCGCATCGACAGCCCGTCTTCCTCAGGAAGGAAGTCGTCCACCACAACGAAACGTTCTCGAACACATTGATCCATTCGCCCAAGCCTTCCGGGTCTCAATATGCCCGCGGAATTCAGGCGTTCAAAGCCTCTGCCATTTCGGCGACTTCGAGCCAGCGCAATTCGAGCGCCTCGATCTCGGCACGGTTGCGCGCGATGCGCTCGGTCAGTTCAGTGAAACGATCGGGATCGCGAGCGTACAGATCGGGGTCGTGCAGCGCCGCCTCGTCGGCCAGCACTTGCGCCTCCAGACGTTCGATTTCGCCCGGCAGGCGGTCGTAGTCACGCTGATCTTTGTAGCTTAGCTTGTTTCCCGGCGGGGGCCGGCGCCCGGAAGTGCCGTCCGGCGACGCTGGCTGGGCGCTCCGGGCCCCGGCCTTCGCCGGGGAATGGGAGCGATGCGCTTCATAACGCTGGCGAATCCAGTCTTCATAACCGCCTGCCACCACATCAATCTTGCCCGAACCGTCGAGGCCGAGGGTGATGGTCACCGTGCGATCGAGGAAATCGCGATCGTGGCTGACGATCAGCACCGTGCCGTCATAATCCGCGATCACCTCTTGCAGCAGGTCGAGCGTTTCGAGGTCGAGATCATTGGTCGGTTCGTCGAGCACCAGCAGGTTCGCGGCCCGAGCGAACTCGCGCGCTAGCAGCACTCGCGACCGCTCGCCGCCGGACAGGGAAGCAATGGGGGCATCGGCGATCGCTGGGTCGAACAGGAATTCCTTGAGATATCCCTTGATGTGCTTCTTCGACCCGCGGACGTCGATCCAGTCCCCACCGTTCGCGAGCACATCGCGAACTCGCTTTGCAGGCTCCATCAATCGGCGCTGCTGGTCGATGACGATTCCGGAAAGAGTCTTCGCCTGGGTCACCGTTCCGGTGTCGGGTTTGATCTCACCGGTTAGTAGCTTGAGCAAGGTCGTCTTGCCCGCCCCGTTCGGGCCGACGATCCCGATTCGGTCGCCGCGCTGGATGCGCAGCGAGAAATCGCGGACGATCGGTCGTTCGCCAAAGCTCTTGCCGACGTGATCGGCCTCGATCACGGTCTTCGAGCGCACATCGTCCTTCGCGAGCGCCAGTTTTGCGGTGCCAGTTGACCCGAGCATCGCCGCGCGCTGCGCCCGCATCTCGTGCAGCTTGGCGAGGCGTCCCTGGTTGCGCCGTCGCCGCGCGGTGACCCCGCGTTGCAGCCAGTGAAGTTCGATCTTCAATTTGGCGTCGAGCTTCTCGGCCGCTTTGGCTTCTTCCTCATAGACCCGCTCGGTCCAGGCCTCGAAACCACCAAAGCCGATCTCCGCCCGCCGCAGCTGACCGTGATCGAGCCACAGGCAGCTTCGCGTCAATCGCGTCAAAAACGTGCGATCGTGACTGATGACGATGAATGCGCCCTTGAACCGTTTCAGCCATTCTTCGACCCACTCGATCGCACCGAGATCGAGATGGTTCGTCGGCTCGTCGAGCAACAGCACGTCGGGATCCTGGGCGAGCGCCCGAGCGAGCGCCGCCCGCCGGCGCTCGCCGCCACTCGCAGTCGCAACCGGTCGCGACAGGTCGATTCCGAGCTGATCCGCGATTGCTGCAATCTGGTGCGGCTCCGGCGGGTTCGGCCCATGCTCCGTCCAGTCGCCGAGCGTTTCGAAGCCATCCATCGCCGGGTCTTGTTCGAGAAGCACGACCTGTGTGCCTGGGACGATCGTGCGCTTGCCTTCATCTGGATCGATCAGACCGGCCAGGCATTTGAGCAGCGTCGTCTTGCCCGCGCCGTTGCGGCCGATCAGCGCCAGCCGGTCCCGTTCCCCGATGTAGATGTCCAGATTGCGGAATAGCCATCCTTCGCCCTGAATGAGCCCAAGGTCTTCGTAAGAGAGGATCGGCGCTGCCATGGCGCGCCGTTAGCTTCTCCATCCCTCGATTTCGAGAGCGGGGACCTGAACATCACCCTGCGACGGCATTAATAGCGCATTCAATGCGCTGTGTTAGAAGGACGTCCACAAGAGTCCTGATCATGACCCTGTTGCGTACCCTTCTTACGGCAGCAATTGCGGCCGGCCTCGTCAGCGCACCCGCGCTGGCCGACCGTCCGCGCGACCGCCAACCCCGCGCGCAACTTGACCGTCCGCCGCGAACCGATTCCGACGGCCCCGTCCGCGAGCAGCAGAGGGCGTTCGAAGCGACCCGCGAGGGCCGCTCCATGCCCCTGCCTCAACTCGAACGGCGGGTCATGCCGCTCATGGGAGGCGCCGACTATCTGGGACCGGAGTTCAATGGTGGCACTTACCGTCTAAAATTCATGCAGAACGGCCGCGTGATCTGGGTCGACGTCGACGCCGCCACCGGGCGAATCATTCGCCGGTCGCGGCCGTAAGCAGCAATTGAAATTCTCGCTTCGTTCCCCAGCTTGTTTCGCTAAAGCAACCGAATGCCGCAACGCGGGTTGACGGCGCAACGAGAATTGTCCCGGGAGCAGCAATGCGCGTTCTGATCGTCGAAGACGAACCCAATCTCGGGCGGCAATTGCGCTCGACGCTCGAGGGCGCGGGCTATGCGGTCGACCTCGCCACCGATGGCGAAGATGGCCACTATCTCGGATCGACCGAGAATTACGACGCCGTGATCCTCGACCTTGGCCTGCCGGAGATCGACGGGCTTACCGTTCTCGACCGCTGGCGTAAGGAAGGGCGCAAGATGCCAGTCCTTGTCCTGACCGCTCGCGACAGCTGGTCGGACAAGGTCGCCGGGCTCGACGCGGGCGCCGACGATTATCTCGCCAAGCCATTCCAGACCGAGGAGCTAATCGCGCGGCTCCGAGCATTGATCCGCCGCAGTGCCGGAATCGCCAGCTCCGAGCTGATCGCCGGGGACATCCGGCTCGACACACGTTCGGGCAAAGTCGCCAAGGGGGGCGAGCCCGTGAAGCTCACCGCGCAGGAATACAAGCTCCTCTCCTACCTGATGCACCACAAAGGCAAGGTGGTGAGTCGCACTGAGCTCATCGAGCATATCTACGATCAGGACTTCGATCGTGACTCCAACACGATCGAAGTGTTCGTGACCCGCATCCGCAAGAAGCTGGGCCCAGACGTGATCACTACCATCCGGGGCCTGGGCTACAGTTTGGAGGAGCCGCAGGGTTGAACGAGCAAGCCGCCCCGGCGACGGCGGCGGCCCCAAGGGCTTCCGACGCTCCGCCCACCGCCAGAACATTGGCGCACAGGCGGCGCACGGGGTCGTTGACCCGGCGGATGATCGGCATTGCAGCGATCTGGATCGCGGCGCTACTTCTAATCGGTGGCTATGCGCTCGATCGCGTGCTCACGCGCTCGATCGTCGACGACTTCGACAATCAGCTGGTCCTCATCCTCAACAAATCACTGATCGCCGCGTCCGAGATCGGACCGGACGGAGAGGTGCGTTTCAATCGCCAGCCGGCCGACCAGCGCTTTATCGAGCCCTATTCCGGCCTCTATTTCCAGATCAGCGGCGCAGGCGCGGAAACCTTTGCTTCCCGATCGCTGTGGGATCGCCGGTTGCGTGTTTTTGAAGGTCACGACGACGTCAAACCGCATCTTTACGACAGCAACGAATTTTCGACGTCGGACCATGCAGAGCCGCTGCGAATCGCGGAGCGCGACGCGATTCTGCCTGGATCGCCGGTACGCTGGCGCTTTCAGGTCGCGCAGTCGCGGGAGACGATCGACGAGCGCATTCATCGCCTCCGGTCGACGTTGATCTGGAGTTTCAGCGCGCTCGGGGTCGGCCTTCTGATCCTCGCCGCGCTGCAGACCTTCTACGGCCTGTGGCCGCTGCGCCGCGTCCAGCGCGAAGTATCTTCGATCCGCTCCGGCGAGAAGACGCGCATCGGCCAGGATTTTCCAGCCGAGATCCGTCCTCTCACCGAGGAGATCAACCAACTGCTCGCCCACAGCGAGGAGCGGGCGGAGGAAGCGCGGCGCCATGCTGGCAATCTCGCGCATGCGCTGAAGACTCCGCTAACTGTCATCACCAACGCCGCAACCGCCAATTCGCCTGACTTGGACGAGACGGTGATTCGCGAGTCCGCTGTCATGCGGCGGCAGGTCGACCATCATCTCGCGCGTGCGCGCGCCATCGGCCGCCGCGCGACACCGCATGCGCGAGCGACCGTATGGGAAAGTTTGGAGGCGGTGCAACGAGCAGTCGACCGTCTTTATGAAAATGTCACGGTGGACATTGCGGGCAGCCATCGCGCTCAGGTCCGGGTCGAGCGCCAGGACCTCGACGAAATGATCGGCAACCTGGTCGAGAATGCCGCGAAATACGGCCATGGCCGCGTTTTCGTCACCGTCGAGCCACAGGGCAGGACCGTGGACATCGAAATCGAAGACGACGGCCCTGGCATTCCGGAAACCG
>JBKPON010000061.1:0-3582 GCA_046733135.1 Pseudomonadota bacterium
TCGGAATCGATCCTGAGCGGGGCCACGTCTTCACTGACCGCATGCTTCGCGCCCGCGGGCGCGAGGAAACTCTGATCCTTGGTTCGGACACGTTGCGGCCGATCATTCGCGAGCTCTTGCCCGACGCCGAGATCGTCAGCCGGCCGCGCTTCTCGACCCTGCGTTACGCCGGCAGTGTGAAGCTTTCGCGGTTGCCGCCGCGATCCGCGGTCGTCGCCTTTTCCGCGGAGCAGGTGTACGCGCTGGCCGAGATGCTGCGTCGTTTCCGCGGGGGCGCCGCGGTGGTGATGGGCGCGCTGTCGCCCGCCACGCGCAATGCGCAGGTCGCCATGTTTCAACGCGGCGAGGTCGACTATCTGGTCGCGACGGACGCGATCGGCATGGGTCTCAACATGGACGTGACGCATGTGGCATTCGCCGGCCTCGAGAAGTTCGACGGCCGCCGCGATCGACGACTGTCCATCGCCGAAATGGCGCAAATCGCCGGCCGGGCCGGGCGTCACCAGAAGGACGGAACCTTCGGCACGCTGGGACTCGGGCCTGATGAAAACGAGGGTCTCAGCGAAGAAGAAATCGCCGCCATTGAGGAGCACCGCTTCCGCCCTCTCGATTCAGTGTATTGGCGCAATGCGGACCTCGACTTCACCAACGTTCAGGCGCTGATCGCCAGCCTCGAGACGAAGAGCGACGACCGACTGCTTCGTTCCGCGCCGGAAGCAATCGATCTGGCGGTCCTCAAGCTTGCTGCGGAGGATCCGGCAATTGCTGCCAAGGGCGGGGTACAGGCGCGCCGGCTGTGGGCGGTCTGTGGCCTCCCGGACTTCCGCAAGATCGGCGCGGTGCACCACGCACGCATGGTTCGCCGGCTTTATAGTTATATTGGCGAGGGTGGGCACATTCCGCACGAATGGTTCGCCGCAGAGGTCGCTCGGCTCGACAATATGAACGGCGATATCGAGGCTTTGGCCGACCGTCTCGCTGGGATCCGCAGTTGGGCGTATATCGCCCACCGCGCCGACTGGTTGAAGGAGCCGGCAAAATGGGCCGAGCGCACGCGCGAGGTCGAGGCACGGTTGAGCGACGCCTTGCACGAACGCTTGACGCAGCGCTTCGTCGACCGCCGGACCGCCGTTTTGGTGCGAGACATCGGCGCGCGCGGCGCGGACGCGCTGCCAGTGACGGTTGCGGCGGACGGTGAAGTCAGCGTCGGCCCCGAGCCCATCGGTCATTTGGCCGGGTTCGAGTTTCGCGTCGATCCGTCGGCGCGATTTGCCGACAAGCGCCTCCTGCTCGCGGCGGCCGAACGCCGCCTCGGCGATGAACTCGACCGTCGTGCCAATGCGCTGATCGACGCGCCCGACGATGCATTTGAGTTAGTCACGGAGGAGGGCGGCGGGGTGGCGGTCGCCTGGCAGAGCTATGTACTGGCTCGGCTTTCGCCCGGCAGGTCGATTCTCGAGCCTGCCCTCAGGACGGCACGCGTGCTTGACCGCCTGTCCGCGAGCAGTCGCACCGGTCTTCGTACACGGCTGGAACGGTGGCTCGACACCCAGATTGAGAGCCATTTGCGGCCGCTCAAGAAGCTGGCCGCCGCTGCGGCCGATCCTTCCGCCTCGCCTGGCGTGCGGGCGCTCGCGGCCATGCTCACCGACGCCGGTGGAGTGCTTCCGCGCAAGATTGTGCTCAACGCCATCTCACACCTTGAGCAATCGGACCGCCAAACGCTGCATCGGATGCGCATCCGCCTCGGACCACTCGACGTGTTCATTCCCCAGCTATTGAAGCCCGCTGCGCAACATTGGCGCGCAGCGCTCCTCGCGGTGCGCACGGGACAGGCCATGCCCAAGCTGCCCCCCGCAGGTACGGCAACCCTAGGGTTTGAGGCGGACGCGCGTGGCGCTGCCCTCGCTTATCGCCGCCTGGGTCGTACCTGGATCCGCATCGATCTCGCCGATCGATTGGCGAGTCATGCTCGAAAAGTGCGCTCCGCGGGCGGTAGTGACCCGGTAGATGTGGATTTCGCGACGTCAGTTGGGCTCGATGAACAGGCCATTGCCATACTCATGGGGGACGTCGGCTTCACCAAAGCCGGCGACTCCTGGCGCTGGCGCGGCCGGCGCCCGCCGCGACCCGATCGCCGCCCACCACTCTCCCACGCTTTCGCCGACCTCGCGAAATTGAAACGATGACAACGGGAGCAAGCGGCGAAGCAATGGCGACCCCCCTCCCGGCATGATGCGGATCGACCGTTATCTCCACTGCATCCGTCTGGTTAAAAGCCGCACCCTCGCCCAGGCCGTGATCGAGACAGGCCACGTGCGCATCGACGGCAAAAGGATCGGGAAGCCCAGCGAAGATGTGCACCCGGGGAGCATAATCGCGCTCCCGCTGCGCGGCCGCGTGCGCATCTTGAAGGTCTTGAGTCTCCCCGAGCGCCGCGGGCCCGCGCCTGAAGCCCGCGCCTGCTATGAGGAGCTGGGAATTGACGAGCCCGAACACCGGGCATAGCGAGGCGGTCAAAGGGAGCCTTTGTTCATGACCTATGTCGTCACCGACGCCTGCATCAAGTGCAAATATATGGACTGCGTCGAGGTCTGTCCCGTGGACTGCTTCTACGAGGGCGAGGTGATGCTGGTCATCAACCCGAACGAGTGCATCGATTGCGGCGTGTGCGAACCGGAGTGCCCGGCCGAGGCGATTCTTCCCGACACGGAGAGCGGCCTCGAACAATGGCTCGAGCTCAACACCAACTTCTCCGCCGACTGGCCAAACATCACCCGCAAGAAGGATAGCCCGGCCGACGCCGATGAGCACAAGGGCGAAGAGGGCAAGTACGACAAATATTTCACGCCGGACCCGGGCGCCGGCGATTAAGCGAAAAATCGGCGCAGCTCTTTCGGGCGCTTCCCACTTTTCTTAACCCCTGTATATTCCGGTGCAAAACAGGGGAAGTTCATGCGCCGTCTCTTTTGTCTTGCGCTCACCGCATGTTGCCTGGACTCGCCGGCTTTCGCTCAGTCGGAACCGGCGGCGGGCGCGCTGCCAAGCCCCGAAGATGTCGCCAATCGCAGCAGCGTGACGGTGGGCATCGGCGGCGCTGTCGTTCCCGATTATGAGGGGTCCGACGATTATCGCGCGATTCCGGCGGCCGCCGTTCGCGGTAAGGTCAGCGGCATCGCCTTCTCGACGCGCGGCACGTATCTATACGTCGATGTCGTCCCATCGGCCGGTGGTAAGGTCGAATTCGACGCCGGGCCGATCGCCGGTTTTCGAGTGAACAAAAGGCGCCACATCAAGGACGACATCGTCGAGCTGTTGCCCAAGACCAAGACGGCGCTGGAGGTGGGCGGCTTCGCGGGCATTAGCCTGCACGGCCTCACTAATCCGTACGATACTTTAGCCTTCCGGCTCGACGTCACCCACGCCGTCAATGCCTATAAGGGAACGAATTTCGCGCCCAACATCGAATTCTCTACGCCCCTTTCCCGAACCACCTATGCCGGGCTTTCGGTGGGCGCTGAATTGGCCGGCAACAGATATGCCAATTATTATTACACCATCACGCCCCTGGACTCGTTGGTG
>JBKPON010000062.1:0-16075 GCA_046733135.1 Pseudomonadota bacterium
TTGCAGATCTTCTTCTCGGCAACCGCAACAGCCTTCCCGCTCGCATTATCCTGCGCTGCCGCCTTGCCGACCTCTGTGCTCTGGGGCGTCGCGACTTGCGTGGATGCCGCAACCGGCGAAGTGACAACGGCGGTTACTATCAAACCGGCAACATAATTGATCGTCATGGCTCAAACTCCCTTTGCAAAAAGCAGAGCCAATTTATCCATTTAGTACGTATCGTACTATCATCGACACCCCTCGCTTGGCAGACACGCGAAGTCAGTTGGTCGAACGAATTTCGACGAATGCCGTTCGTCGATGAACGTCAGATAAACGGGTCAACAGTGACGATTCGCGCGAATGGTCATCCGGCCGCGGTGGCGTCTGTTCCGGCGCCGACTGGTCCAGCACGCGGGCCATTCGAACAGTAAAGCGTCATGTGTTGGGTGATATTATCCCAGATCAGGCGGCTACAGTCCGAAAGGCGATCTAGCCCAAGCTCGAATTGCAGCTTCGCTCGCTGGCGGCTCGCGGCGGTCACCACGACTTCGTTAGGGTCGGCATTGGGCTCGGGCGGAAGGCTCATGTTGCCACGATTGTCGCTGATCCGCACCAAGAAGGAACGGACTACCAGACCGTTAAGATCGAGAGGTCTGGCAAGGGTCAACGGCCGCACCGGTCGCGCCACGCCGAAATCTATGACTTCACTTCGAGCTTCGCCTGCCCAACTACCCCCACTCGCCTGCGCAAGCAGCGCGCCCGTCGCAGCTGTAGCCATGCTGTCCGGCTTGAGGAGCGAAAAATGGATCGGGACGATGGCCCGTCCCACCCGAAGCGCGAAATACAGGCCGGATCCCCGCTGGAAGAGTAAGGGGAGTTGAAACATGCCTTCACCGTGGCGTGGCGCGCGGATGGCGAAAGTCACATGGTCGAACGGCAGGTCCGACGGAGAGATCAGCCCATCGGCGCCGGCCACCGCTTCGCGGTCGATCCAGACGAGGCGGCGTTTGGCAGTGACGCCCCCGATTGCAATCTGCGCGACCTTCGAGGAGCCGGTAAGCCGCACCGGTCCAATGCGCGTCTCCGAGCTCGACATCGACCTTGGCAGCCCCAGCCGCCGAACGGTGGAGGGATTGAGAATGATATAGCCGGGGGCTTCCGGATCGACGCGCAAATGCACCGGCTGTCCGTTGACGGTCGCGTCTATTAGGTAGTTGGAGGCAGCAGCGACGGTGAGATCGGCCGCCGCTCCAGGCGCCGCTGAAAAGGACAAGGCCAGAATGGCCAGAGGGACTGGAAAACGGGCGAACATAGAAGCGGGCTTGGGTGTGCGACCGAAGGTCGGCAAGTAAAAAGGGCAGGAGAAAAGCCCGAATTGCCGGCGGCGTTTAGGCGATCATTTAGATCTTCTCTGATGCCGGATGTTGGGAGGCCGCCCGCGCCGGCCGCCGCCGCGAATTCGATCGCGGCGCGCGGAGCCGTAGCTTCCTTCGGGAAGTTCAAAGCGGAGCGAACCTGACACCGGATTGGCCTCGGCGAGCCTGAGCTCCAATTTCTGGCCAATCCGATAAGTTTCCCCGGTCTCCTCGCCGACCAGAACTTTGGCTGCTTCGTCGTAGCGGAAATATTCGGTGCCGAGGTCTTTCGCGAGCAGAAGCCCGTCGCCGCCCAAATCCTCGACTGCCGCGAAAAAGCCGAACGGCTGGACGCCAGTGATCCGGCATTTCACCAATTGCCCGACCTGATCGGCAAGGAAAGCCGCGACATAGCGGTCGATGGTCTCGCGCTCGGCCTCCATCGCGCGGCGTTCGAGCATCGAGATTTGCTCCCCAATCTGCTCGAAGCGCTCTTCTTCGCCTGGCGGAAGGCCGCCATCACCGAGGCGATAGGCGCTGACCAGCGCTCGATGGACGAGCAAATCGGCGTAGCGGCGGATCGGCGAGGTGAAATGCGCGTAGGTCGCAAGCGCCAGTCCAAAATGCCCGAGGCGCTCGGGCGCATAGCGCGCCTGCGTTTGAGTCCGGAGCAACTGCTCCATGATTTCCGCGCGACCGTCGCTGTCGCCAACCCGATCGATGATCCGATTGAACGTGCCGGCCTTGATCACCTGACCAAGCGCGAAGTCGATTCCGAACGTTGCGAGATAGTCTTTGAGCGCAACCAGTTTTTCGCGACTCGGCGGCTCGTGAACCCGGTACATGACTGGCGCCCTCTTCGCTTCGAGCGCGCGCGCCGCGGCGACGTTCGCGGCGATCATGAAATCTTCGACCAACCGGTGCGCGTCGAGCCGGTCGCGCGGTGCGATCGATGTAATGCGGCCCTTTTCGTCGAGCATCACGCGCCGCTCCGGTAAATCGAGCTCGAGAGGGTCGCGTTTCTGCCGCGCGGCGAACAGGGCGCGCCAACATCCCCAGAGCGGTTTCAGCGCCGTCTCGACCAGCTCTTGCGGGAGGGGACTTTCGATCGGCGGCATTGCACAGGCTGGGGAGGAAACCTCGATCCTCTCATCCGTGGCGGCGTCGATTGCCGCCTGAGCATCCTCGTATGCAATATTTGCAGCAACACAAATCTTGGAGCGCGAAAATCGCCAGCTTTTCAGCGTCCCGTCATGCGCAATCTTGAGATGGCAGGCCATTGCCGCTCGTTGTTCGCCCGACTTCAGCGAGCAAATGTCCGCCGACAGCTCCTCAGGCAGCATCGGCACCACTCGGTCCGGGAAATAGACGCTGTTGCCGCGCGCTCGGGCCTCGCGGTCCAGTTCCGATCCGGGTCGCACATAAAAGCTCACGTCGGCGATGGCGACGATGGCGTTCCAGCCGCCCTCGCCGTCCGCTTCCGCCCAGATCGCATCGTCATGATCGCGCGCGTCCTCGGGATCGATCGCGACAATCGGCAAGTGCGTCAGATCCTCGCGCTCACCGAGCGGGAGCGCCGCGACGCGATGCGCCTCGTCGATTGCTTCCTGGCTGAACTCGTGTCGAAGACCGTGCTTGTGGATGGCGATCAGCGAGAAGCTGCGCGGGGCGAACGGATCACCTAACACCGCATCGACGCGGGCGGAGGCGCGCGGCGGCCGTCCGGTGACTTCACAAAGGACGAGGTCGCCGGGCTCCGCGTCCTTCAGTTCGCTAATGAAAAGTTCGCGCCGTTCGCGCTTGTCGACTGGCGAGAGCCAGAAGCGGTCGCCCTCTTGGCGGATCACGCCGAGCACCAGTTCGGCGGAGCGCGCGAGCTTCTTCAGCGGATGAGCGATCCAGCCCTGTCCTTTCTCCTCGGTCCGCGCGAGCACCCGATCGCCGATCCCAAGCGCGCTTCGCCGGCCACGCTCGACCACTCGAAGCCGCGGTGGCGGAGTTTCGGCGTGCCATTGTTCGGGCACCGCGAAGACGTTGCCGCTGTCGTCGATTTGCGCGACGCGCAGCACCGTGACTTTCGGTACACCGCCCGCCTGATGGAAGGCGCGGCCGCGCGAATGGTCGATCAGTCCCTCGTCGGCCATGTCGTTGAGCAGGCGCTTCAAGTCGATCTTGTCCTGACCCGAAAGCCCGAACGCCCGAGCGATCTCGCGCTTCCCCGCCGGCTGATCGGACGACGCGATGAAGTCGAGGATCTGCTTTCGCGACGGCAGTCCGGCGGACTGTTTACGGGCCACCTGTTGCCCTATGATCGTCATGCCGGACTCGATCCGGCATCCGCCTTTTCTTCATTGCACTACTGTGGAGGAAGGCAGACCCCGGCTCAAGGTCGGGGTGACGGTTCACCGCAGCTGGCTATCCTTGCTGCCCCTGCGGTTGATGGTCGAGTGGACAACCTGCTTGTCGCGCTCGGTCTGGCAGGCGATGCAAGTGCGCACGCCCGGCAGCGCCTCACGCCGCTTCTTCGGAATCGGCTCGCCGCAATCGTCGCATTCCTCGGCGCTGTCCCCGTGCGGGGTCAGCGATCGAGCGCGCAGCACGGCGTCCTTCACCGTGTCGTCGATCTGCTCCTGAACCGCGCCATCGCGGGTCCATCCGCCAGCCACGTCGAACTCCTCCATCGTCATGCCGGACTAGATCCGGCATCTGCCTTCTTGCTTATGAATGTAAGAAAGGCGGACCCCGGCTCAAGACCGCGGTGACGGTTAGGACTTCTTCTCAACCGCAGGCGGCGCGACGTAAGGTTTAAAGGCGCCGCCGGGCACCGCGGATGCAACCGGGCTTTCGAATCCATCCCTGCTTACCGACGAGACGCCGAACACCCAATCGTCCACGCGCACGTGAGGGAGCTTGGCTGCGCATCCGTATTTCAACTGAATGTTTCCCACCAAGCATCTGCCATCATGTTGATATTCCTCCTGCCATTGATTGCCATCGGTCGGGCGCCACCGAACCACATATCTCGCCGCGCCTGCGACCGGATGCCACTCAAGGATTGTGTCCGTGCTCACGGCGCCCTCGATCTTTGGTTCGGGCGGCGGCGGGGCGCTGGCAATCGCGGCTAGCGCGGCGACATTCAGCTTGGTCATCTTGGCGAGATAGGCAAAATCGACATGGTCGATCGTGTCGCCGAATTTAATGCCCTTTTCCGTCCGCAAATCCTGGTGTTGCCAGTTGTAATTCTCAACCGCGACTGTGATCCGTGCGGCGGGAAAGCCCAGCTGCAGGAACGGGATATGATCGCCGCCCCGACTGAAGCGGTCGGTCCGCCAGATCTGGCGGACGTCAAGGCCGATGTTCAGCCGGTCGGCCAAACTGTCGAGAAAGCGCGAGATGTTGCGCGAGGGTGAGTCATTCTCCCCTCCGAGGCTGTGCGTCTGGGCCGCGAGCTCGTCCTGCCCCTGCGACCGCGGCCCTTCCGAGAGCACGCGCGCGTGGGTCGAATCGCACACGCCGTCGGACGAACAGCTGTTGCCGATGATGTCGTTGTTGAGGACGGCAATGACGTTCCAGCCCTGTTGCTTGGCGTAGTTCGCAAGCACCTTGCCGCCGTAGAGGCCCTGCTCCTCGCCCATCAGAGTCGCGTAAACGATCGTGCCCGGGAACTTGTGCTTGCTGAGAACGCGTGCCGCTTCGAGCACCGCAGCCGTCCCCGAGCCGTCGTCGTTCGCCCCGGGCGCATCGGAGGTCGCGTTCATCGGGTCCGTGACGCGGCTGTCGATATGACCTTGAATAATGACGACGTCGTTCGGGCGCTCGGTGCCGCGCTGGATGGCGAATACGTCGGTGATCTTGGTGGGCGTGGGAATGCGATCGCCACTGAACGTATCGCTGGCGCGACTCACGGCGAGACAGTTACCGCACCTCGCCGAATAGGCGTTGAATTCGGATTCGGCCCAGTTGAGCGCCGCACCGATGCCGCGCCTTGGATCAGTCTGTGATGACAGCGTGTGCCGAGTCCCGAAGCTCACCAGGGCTTCGATCGTATGGCGCAGCTGCGCCTCGCTCACCGGCTGGACGATGAGCTGAAGCTTCGTGTCCGGCGAGGGCTGCGGCGGCGCCGCTCCAATCAGGGCGACACAGGACAGCGCCACGAGTTTGCGCATCAAGACTCTCCCACTCTGCGTTGCGGCAACTGGCATTTGCTTGTGCCCGGGTCTAGGGGAGCCCCGACCCCAATCATCTCAAGTTCAGGACGCGTATCATGCTTCGCAGCATCGACCATTTCATCAGCGGTTCCGCTTTCGCTTCCGACGAACGCCCTGAGGGACGCATCGGCGAGGTGTTCGATCCCAACCAGGGTCAGGTCCAGGCCCATGTTCGCTTCGGAACCGCGACCGATCTGCAAAAGGCGGTCGATGCCGCCAAAGCGGCCCAGCCCGCCTGGGCGGCAACCAATCCGCAGCGCCGCGCCCGAGTCATGTTCAAGTTCAAGGAACTGGTCGAAAGAAACATGGACGAGCTCGCGCACCTGCTGAGCAGCGAGCATGGCAAGGTGATCGCGGACGCGAAGGGAGATGTTCAGCGCGGGCTCGAGGTGATCGAGTTCGCCTGTGGCATCCCTCAGGCGCTCAAGGGCGAATATACGGTCGGTGCCGGACCCGGGATTGACGTCTATTCGATGCGCCAGCCTCTCGGCATCGGCGCCGGAATCACGCCGTTCAACTTCCCCGCGATGATCCCGATGTGGATGTTCGGAATGGCGATCGCCTGCGGTAACGCCTTCATCGTCAAACCGAGCGAGCGCGATCCCACCGTTCCGGTGCGGCTTGCGGAATTGATGACGGAAGCCGGGCTGCCGGACGGCGTGCTCAACGTGGTTCACGGCGACAAGGAGATGGTCGATGCGATCCTCGACCATCCGGACATCGCCGCGGTCAGCTTCGTCGGATCCTCCGACATCGCCCAATACATCTACTCTCGCGGCACCGCGAACGGCAAACGAGTCCAGGCGTTCGGCGGCGCCAAGAACCACGGCATCGTCATGCCCGACGCCGACCTCGACCAGGTCGTCAACGATCTCGCCGGCGCAGCATTCGGCTCGGCGGGAGAGCGCTGCATGGCGCTTCCGGTCGTCGTGCCGGTCGGCGACGACACAGCCGACGCGCTCCGGGAAAAGCTGATCCCGGCGATCGAAGGTCTGCGCGTCGGCGTGTCGACCGACCCTGATGCCCACTACGGCCCGGTGGTCAGCAAAGCGCATAAGGAGCGTGTCGAGAACTACATCCAGATGGGCATCGACGAGGGCGCCGAATTGGTCGTCGATGGTCGCGGCTTCATGTTGCAGGGTCACGAGGACGGCTTCTTCGTCGGGCCGACCCTGTTCGATCATGTGAAACCGAGCATGAAGACCTACAAGGAAGAGATTTTCGGCCCCGTCCTCCAGATCGTCCGTGCGCCCAACTTCGAGGCGGCCGTCAAGCTCCCCTCAGAGCATGAATATGGCAATGGCGTCGCCATCTTCACCCGCAACGGCCACGCCGCCCGTGAATTCACCGCGCGAGTCAACGTCGGTATGGTCGGGATCAACGTGCCGATCCCGGTGCCGGTCTCCTACCACAGCTTCGGCGGTTGGAAGCGCTCCGGTTTCGGCGACATCGGCCAGTACGGCATGGAAGGCCTGCGCTTCTGGACCAAGAACAAGGTCGTGACCCAGCGCTGGCCCGACGGCGAAGCCCACGGCGAAAGCGCATTCATCATCCCGACGTTTGGTTGAGTGTACTGAACCGATACAAGCACGTCGCCTGAGGGATACGCCCGGCGACCACCAGCGTTAAGTATGCATGTTGCGTGCTGTCGGACCATTCCTCGCCTGCGCCACAATGTTGGCCATCGTAGCTTGCACCGAACGGGATCCAGTGGACAATTTAGCGAACAAGACTGCTGGCCTTCCCACAATCAACGACCAGGTGCCCGACGCAACAGGGGCGCCTCCGGAGAAAGGGGCGGCTCCGGCAACCCAGGCACCTGCTCCCGCTGCGAAGATCCCGTCGGCACTACAGGGCCGATGGGGGCTCACGCCTGCGGACTGCACGACAAACCGAGGCGACGAGAAGGGTC
This sequence comes from Pseudomonadota bacterium, assembly GCA_046733135.1. Taxonomy (GTDB): domain Bacteria; phylum Pseudomonadota; class Alphaproteobacteria; order Sphingomonadales; family Sphingomonadaceae; genus Sphingomicrobium. Next base: position 7,458 of record JBKPON010000062.1, read on the forward strand.
TGCTGATCGTTAGCGGAGACCAGTTGCGCTTCTACGAGTCCCGCGCAGTCCCCACCGCCGACATCCAATCCGATGACAACTCGATCAGCGGCGATTTCACCTTTACAGGTGAGGGCCAGAGCTGGACGAGATTCGAGTCTTTAGAACGACAGAAGCAGGAACTCGTCCGTACCGAGACCAAACCAGCAGCGAGCTTCACCTATGCGAAATGCGAATAAAGTCGTCGCCCTCGCGCTTGGCCTTGTTGCCCTCGCGGCGTGTCAGAAGAATAGCTCTGACCAGAATCTCGCGATGACCAACAACGCAGCCGCTCCGGCCGACATCGAGGCACTTCCGCCCGACGAAAGCAGCGAAACATCCTCGAACGAACTGGCCAACGGCGAAGACAACGCCGACGTGGCCGACCTCAACGCCTCCAACTCCAGCTACTGAAACTGGGCGCACTTGCTGACATTTCGACGCCGCCCTAGAGCGCGCACGCGATGACGCAGTTCGACCTCACGGACGACCAGCTCCAAATCCAGGAGATGGCCCGCAAGTTCACGGCGGACGCCATCACTCCGTTCGCTGCGGAATGGGACGAGAAGCACATCTTCCCCAAGGACACGATCCGCGAGGCAGCGGAGCTTGGGTTCGGGGCGATCTATGTCAGTGAAGAGAGTGGCGGCATCGGTCTTGGTCGCCTTGAGGCCGCGCTGATCATGGAGGCCATGGCTTACGGTTGCCCGTCGACCAGCGCCTTCATCTCCATCCACAACATGGCAGCATGGATGATCGACCGATTTGGCTCCGACGAGGTCAAACTCAAATATTTGCCCGCCATGATCCCGATGGAGCGGATGGGGAGCTATTGCCTCACTGAACCCTCCTCCGGCTCGGATGCCGCGGCGCTGAAAACTCGCGCCGTGCTCGACGGCGATCACTACGTCGTCTCCGGTTCCAAGGCCTTCATCTCAGGCGGCGGGGAGAACGAGATCTACGTGACAATGGCGCGCACCGGCGAGGAGGGCCCAAAAGGGATCACCGCTCTGGTGATCGAGAAAGACATGCCGGGCGTTAGCTTCGGAGCGCAGGAGAAGAAGCTCGGTTGGCATTCCCAGCCGACGGCGCAGGTCAATTTCGATGAGGTCCGCGTGCCCGTCGCCAACCGCGTCGGCGCCGAGGGTGAAGGATTTCGCATCGCCATGATGGGCCTGGACGGCGGGCGGCTGAACATCGGCGCCTGCTCACTTGGCGGGGCGCAGCGCTGCCTCGACGAGGCGATCCAATATACGAAGGGCCGGCAGCAATTCGGAACGCCCATCGCGGACTTCCAGGCGACGCAGTTCACCCTCGCGGACATGGAGACCGAGCTTCAGGCCGCTCGCTACCTGCTCTACGTCGCGGCGGCGAAGGTCGCCGCGAACGCCCCCGACAAGACCAAGTTTGCAGCCATGGCCAAGCGCCTCGCTACCGACACCGGCTCATCGGTAGTCGATCGCGCGCTGCAGCTTCACGGTGGCTACGGCTATTTGATGGACTATCCGATCGAGCGCTTTTGGCGCGACCTGCGCGTGCACTCGATCCTCGAGGGTACCAACCAGATCATGCGCGTCATCGTCAGCCGGGACATGCTTCGGCAGTGATGCGCATGACAGGGGCAGCAATCAGATCTCCTTCCCCCCGCGGGATGAGAAAATGACCGAGGACGTCATCATCTCGGCTGAGCGGGGGGTGGGCCGAATCCGTCTCAACCGCCCCAAGGCGATCCACGCGCTGACCACTGAAATGTGCGAGGTGATGAGCGAGGCGTTGCTGAGCTGGCGTTCTGATGGCCACATTCGCGCTGTGCTGATCGACCATGCAGCGGGACGCGGCTTCTGCGCAGGCGGCGACGTGGTGATGCTGGCGCGGAGCGGAAGCACCGATGCCGAAGATGCGAAGCATTTCTTCTTCGCCGAATACCGCCTCAACCACCTGCTCTTCACTTACCCTAAGCCGACCATCGCAATCATGGACGGGATTACGATGGGCGGCGGCGTCGGGATCTCGCTGCCCTGCGACTATCGCGTCGCGACCGAAAATACCCGCCTCGCCATGCCCGAGACCGGCATTGGCCTTTTTCCCGATGTCGGCGGCGGCTGGTACCTCTCGCGCTTGCCTGGCCGCGTCGGACAATTCATGGCGTTGACCGGCGCTCGTCTAGATGGCGCCGAATGCCACTATCTTCGCCTCGCGACGCATTACGTGGAGCAGTCCGCACTGGAGGATCTCGTCGATCGCATCGTCAAGGCTCCGACGCGGATGAACGGTGTGGTCGGTGCTGCTTCCGCCGCAGTCCCGGAAGCGAAGATCGAGCAGCACCTGCCGGCAATTTCGCGCCTGTTCGCATCGGATCGACTGGAAGATGTTCTGGCGGCGCTGGATGCCGACGAAAGCGAGTGGGCCAAGTCCGAGCTCGCGACCCTTAGCACCAAAAGCCCGCTCTCTTGCAAGGTATCGCTGCGGCTGCTCGCCGAGAGTGCCGACCGCGCCAACTTCACCGATGAGATGACCGCCGAATATGCACTAGCCGGTCGGGTGGTCCGCACGCACGACTTCCGCGAAGGGGTGCGTGCGCTGCTGATTGACAAGGACAATGCGCCGAAATGGGATCCCGCAACTCCGGAAGGGGTCACCGACGAGATGCTCGACGTTCTTTTCGCCCCGCTGCCCCCGTCTGACGCCTGGACGCCATTCCCGGAGACTGCCCAATGAGCGAGTACAGCACCATCATGGTCGAGCAGCGCGGAGCGGTCACGTTGGTCACGCTCAACCGACCGCAGGCCCTCAACGCGCTCAACGGGGAAGTTCTGAGAGAACTTATCGACGCCTTCGCCGCGTACGACGCCGACGACGCGCAACATTGTCTCGTACTAACGGGGTCGGAAAAGGCCTTCGCCGCGGGCGCCGACATTAAGGAAATGCAGAGCCAAGGCTTTGCCGAAATGTACTCCGCCGATTTCTTCGCCGGGTGGGAAAAGATCACCGCAACCCGGAAGCCGTGGATCGCCGCGGTCGCCGGCTATGCGCTTGGCGGGGGCTGCGAGGTGGCGATGATGGCTGACTTCATCATCGCTGCGGACTCGGCAAAGTTTGGCCAGCCCGAAATAAAGCTCGGCGTGACGCCCGGCATGGGCGGATCACAGCGCCTCACCTGGGCCGTCGGTAAGGCCAAGGCGATGGAAATGTGCCTGACCGGTCGAATGATGGACGCGGCCGAAGCCGAGCGCTCCGGTCTAGTCGCCAAGGTCGTTCCCGCCGAGCAGCTGCTCGACGAAGCGCTAAGGACCGCCGAAGCGATCGCGTCGATGCCGCCGCTCGCCGCCCTCGCCGTCAAGGAGATGATCAACGCTGCTTTCGAGATCCCGCTTTCGCAAGGCATCCGCTTCGAACGGCGGCTGTTCCATGGTCTTTTCGGTACGGAGGATCAAAAAGAAGGCATGAGCGCCTTCGTCGAGAAGAGAGCCGGAAACTGGAAGGGGAAATAGACCGCTCCCTGGCAAAGGCTGGGTCACAGGCGGCGCTTCGCGCCGTTCTTATATTCTGGACTGGACCCCGGCCTTCGCCGAGGTACGAGGAGTAATATGGCACGCATCGCATTTATCGGCCTGGGGCATATGGGCGGAGGAATGGCGCCGAACCTCGTCAAGGCGGGGCATGAGGTGAGTGCTTTCGATCTCAGCGAAGAAGCGCTGGCGCACGCGGTCGAAGGGGGCTGCACGCGCGCCGGATCGACCGAGGAGGCGGTGAAAGATGCCGAAACGGTCATCACCATGCTTCCCGCCGCAAAACACGTTGCTGAAGTCTTCCAGGGCCATGTCTTCGGCAGGGCTCCGACGAGCGCGCTGTTGATCGACTGCTCGACCATCGACGTTGCAACGGCTCGGGAAGTCGAAGAGTTGGCGAACGGCCAAGGCTACACGATGGTCGACGCGCCCGTCTCCGGCGGAATCGCTGCCGCCGCGGGCGGCACTCTCACGTTCATGGTTGGCGGGTCGGACGAGGCGTTCGCCCGCGCTCAGCCATTCCTCGAGCCGATGGCCAAGGCGGTGATCCACGCCGGCGGTCCCGGCGCGGGCCAAGCCGCGAAGATCTGTAACAACATGATCCTGGGCGCGACGATGATCGCGACGTGCGAGGCCTTCGTGCTGGCGCAAAGGCTTGGGCTCGACCCTCAGGTCTTCTTCGACATCTCGTCAAAAGCGTCGGGACAAAGCTGGTCGATGACCAGCTACGCTCCGGTCGCTGGCGTTGGTCCTGATACGCCCGCCGACCATGATTACGAGGGGGGCTTTGCTGCCGCGTTGATGCTCAAGGATTTGAAGCTCGCGATGGACGCAGCGAAGGATGCCGGCGCCTACACCCCGATGGGCGGAGAAGCCGAGGAGCTGTATCAGCGCTTCGTCGACCGCGGCGGCGGCGAGAAGGATTTTTCGGGAATCATCAAGATGATCGATGACAGCTGGAAAGTCCCGGAGGAGCAAAGTTAAGCATGCGCATGAGACTCTTTGCTGCAGCTGTGGCCGTAACTGTTGCGAGCGCCGGCATCGCGTTCGCGGCGCTGCCCAAGGACAAGGCGCTGGCGGTCATGCACGCCCGCCACGAGGGCATGGAGTCGATTGGCAAAGCGGCGAAGACAATTAATCGCGAGTTGCAAGGGGACTCGCCCGACCTCGCCCTGGTGCGGCTTTCCGCCGGACAGATCGCGAAACTGTCGCGTCAAGCATCACACTGGTTCACGCCTGGCACTGGCCCGGAGCTCGGAAAGACCGGCGCCAAGCCCGAAATCTGGAAAGACCCAAAGGATTTTGTCGCCAAGCTCGCGAACTTCCAAAGGGCGGCGCAAACATTCAACGCAACAGCCGCGGGCAGTGACGTCGGCGCGATCAAGGCGAGATTCGGCGACATGGCCGGCGCCTGCAAATCATGCCACGACAAATACCGCACGGAAATGCATCACTGAGCGACCAGAGCGCGCGCATGCAGCCTGTATGGGACCTGCCGGTGCGCATGGTCCACTGGCTACTCGTAATCCTGGTCACGTTCAGCTGGTGGTCGGTCCACAACAACCACACGGATTGGCATATTTGGTCGGGAATCGCCATCCTGACCCTCCTCGTCTTCAGATTCCTGTGGGGCTTCTTCGGCAGCTCGACCGCGCGCTGGACGAGCTTTGTTCGTGGTCCGCGCACTGTCGCGAATTACTTGCGCGGGAAATGGACGGGGATTGGCCATACGCCGCTGGGAGGATTGAGCGTCGTCGCCTTGTTCGCCGCGCTGGCCATCCAGGCCGGTCTCGGGGTCTTCGCCGAGGACGAGGATGGGCTTTATCTCGGGCCGCTGTCGCGCCTTGTCGATTCCGAAACCTCCGATCGCATCCGCGATTTCCATGAGTTCTGGTTCAACATCGTCCTCACCGTCGTCGTGTTGCACGTGGCAGCCATCATCTTTTACCGCTTTCGCGGCCAGAAGCTGACCAAGCCGATGGTCACCGGCAAGGCTGAGCTTCCTCCAGGAGTAGCGCCCATGCGGCGGGGGAAATGGTGGGCGGCGATCATTTGCCTGGCAGTCGCATTTGCTGTCGCTCGCTGGGTCGTTGCCGGTGCGCCGCCCTTCGGGCCTTGATCGAGATCGGTGTCAGCGCCACATCGCGGTCATGCTGATCCGCACCGAACAGACGCCCAACCCAGCGACGCGCAAGTTTCTTCCCGGACAAACGGTGGTGGAAACGGGCACGCGCGATTTCCCCGATGCGGAATCGGCCGAAGCATCACCGCTGGCCGAGGCCTTGTTCGAAAGCGGCATGGTTGAGGGCGTATTCTATGGGCGTGACTTCGTTTCGGTGACCGTTGCACCCGGCGTCTCCTGGACCGACCTGGAGCCGCTGGTGATCGAGACGTTGCTCGATCATTTCGTCACGGGCGCTTCCCTTTTCAAACCTGGGACTGCGGCCGGCATCCATGTCGGGGCGGAAATCGACTTCGAAGAGAATCCGGAAGACGCCGACATCATCGACCAAATCAAGGAGCTGATCGAGACGCGGGTTCGTCCAGCGGTCGCTCAGGACGGGGGCGACATCGTGTATCAGGGCTACAAGGACGGGCGTCTTTATCTGTCGATGCACGGAGCTTGCTCGGGCTGTCCTTCGTCGACCGTCACACTGAAGCGCGGCATCGAAAGCCTGATCCGCCACTACGTGCCCGAAGTCGAGACCGTTGAAGCGGTTTAATCAGCTGAAATCTTTGGGGCTTGCCGCCTCGCGCTACGTATGATCACTATGAACCAGTGATCTTGGCTTTCGACACCTCGACTGAAGCATGTACCGCCGCTTTGTTCGACGGTTCGGGCACTTGCATTGTGCGCCGGGACGAGTTGATCGGTCGCGGCCATTCGGAGCGGCTGGTGCCGATGATTGCGGAATTGCTCGACGGACTCATCGCCGATCATATCATCGTCGGAATCGGTCCGGGCAGCTTCACGGGAATCCGCGTCGGAATCGCCGCCGCGCAGGGACTTGCAATCGGCTGGAATGCCAAACTGTCGGGAATGTCTTCGCTCGCACTTCTCGCCGCTGGGGCCGTAGCAGATGGCGAAATCGCCGCGGCGGTTACCGGCGGCCATGGTGAGCTGTTCGTTCAGTCCTTCGACGCCAAGACTCGCGATCCAATTTCGGAGTTTCGCAACCTCAGCGCCGCCGAAGCGGCAGCGGCCACGACCGCGTCGCTAGTCGTTGGCTCCGGTGCGCGCCAGCTGGTCGACGCGCGCGGCTGGGGCGAAGCGCGCGATTCTTGGCCCACTGCAGCTGACACGCTGAAATTGCCCGATAGCCTCCGCGGTCTTTCGCCGAAACCCGTCTACGCTCGCGGGCCCGATGTGCGCGCCCGGGAGGCAGCTTGATGGCAACGATTGCCCGGACCGTGCAACTGAGGCCCGGAACTTCAACGGACCTGGACGAGGTCATGACGGTGATGAACGCCGCCTTCGGCCGCCGTTTCGGCGAAGCCTGGACCCGTTCGCAGCTCGCCGGCATCTTGCCGATGGACGGTGTTTCCCTAACGATAGCCCGCCAAGAGGGAAGCGATGCCACGGTGGGCTTTTCCCTCTCCCGCACCGTTGGCGAGGAGTCAGAGCTGCTGCTGCTGGCGGTGCCGCCAAGCCATCAGCGCGAAGGCGTTGGAGGTCGGCTGCTCGACGACTTCATGGAGCGGGCCGCCAAGGGAGGGGTCCGTCGCGTGCACCTCGAAGTGCGGGACGGCAACGCAGCCGTCGGCATGTATCGGGCGGCGGGTTTCGAACAAGCAGGCAAGCGTCGCAACTATTACCATGCGCCTGGCGGCGATCGGTTCGACGCTCTCACTCTTGTCAAGGAACTCTGATCTTCGAATTTCTTGCAGTATGACTTGGCAGGGTGTTGCCGAGTGCAAATCACGCGCCTAATGCGCGCGACACCTGCATTTGTACGCTGAGTGATCTCTGCTCTTAACCAAGGAAATCACCCGATGCCTGATAATGAAGCTGCCGAAGACACTTTGCTCACGCTAACCGCCGATATCGTCGCCGCGCACGTCAGTAACAATAGCGTTGCGGTCAATGACTTGCCCAACCTCATTCAGAACGTTCACATGGCCCTGACCGGCATTTCAACCCAACCGGCCGCACCCGAGGCGAAGCCGGAGCCGAAAGTGTCCGTCCGGTCATCGGTGAAACCGGACCACATTACTTGCCTGGAATGCGGTCAAAAACAGAAGATGCTCAAGCGCCATCTCATGACGGCGCACAACGAGACTCCGGTCGAGTATCGCCAGCGCTTCGGCCTTGCCGCCGACTATCCGATGGTGGCTCCCAACTACGCCGAGCAGCGGCGTACTCTCGCCAAGTCGATCGGCCTGGGCACCAAACGACGGAAGACACGAGGCGGGAAGTAAGGCGCCATTGCGACGATCGAGCGCGACGAAGCGATTCAGCTGGGGACTTTGGATCGCTTCGCCACGTTCGCAATGACGACTTGCCCCTTTGACCCAGCCCGTGCCCATGCTTACCTTTAGTGCATGACCCGAACCATCGACATTGAGGCGCTGTGCGCGGACAAGGGCCTGCGCATCACCGAACAGCGCAAGATCATCGCGCGCGTGCTCGGCGATAGCGAGGATCACCCTGATGTCGAAACCCTTCACGCCCGGGCCTCGGCTGTCGACCCCAATATCTCGATCGCGACGGTCTACCGCACCGTTCGCTTGTTCGAGGAAGCGGGCATCCTCGAGCGGCACGAGTTCGGCGATGGCCGCTCGCGCTATGAAGCCGCATCCGAAACCCATCACGATCATTTGATCGACGTCGAGACCGGCAATGTGATCGAGTTCGTCGACGATGAGCTCGAAGCCTTGCAGAAGCGAATCGCCGAGAAGCTGGGCTTCCGTCTCGTCGACCATCGAATGGAGTTGTACGGCGTCACGCTCGACCGCGATCGATAAGCCGAAAACGGCGCGCATGAACGTCCGCGCTGCAGCACGTATTACTGCGCTTGCCATGCTTCTTCTGGTCTGCGCGCCAATTCACATCCTCAGCAAGCACCTGCTCGGCCATTCCTCTTGGCCGCG
>JBKPON010000063.1:0-1986 GCA_046733135.1 Pseudomonadota bacterium
GAACACCGTCTTCTCTCGGGCCACGCCGAGGTCGGGCATCGTCCGCTGTACGGCTTTCAACACCGCATAGTCGCCGCAGCCCGGGCACCCGCGGACCTCCTGGTCGCTCGCCCAATCCTTGGCGGTGGTGGTCGGGATAGGCGTGGCGTCGTTCATTGCGGTTTCAACCAGATTACCAGGGCGACAACGATGATCAGCAGGATGATCATCGACCAGGCGTTCATCGGTTTCATCGAATTGCCGCCGCGAAAGTTGTCAAAGTTGTCACCTCTGCGCGCGCGCGCGCGAGTCAGTCCCCAGGATCGCATCGATCGCTGCCTCGATCTCCGCGATGCGGAAGGGATGGCCGGAGACCTTCGTCAGTGGCTGAGCGTCCACCAGATATTGGTCGCGAAGAAGGGTCTTGAGTTGTCCCATGTTCATTTCCGGCACCAGGATATGCTTGAAGCCCTTCAGTAGGACAGACATATTTTTGGGCATCGGCCAGATGTGGCGAATGTGGACGTGGGCGACGTCCTTGCCGCGAGCGATCGCTCGCCGCACGGCCTGGTGGATCGGACCGAAGGTCGAGCCCCAGCCCACGACCGCCAATTCGGCTCCTTCGCGACCGATACAAATATCCTGATCGGGGAGGTTGTTCGCGACCCCGAGCACCTTCGCCGCTCGGGTGTCGGTCATTTCCTGATGGGCGGCGGGACTATAGTCGATGTTTCCTGTGCCGGGCTGCTTCTCAATTCCGCCGATGCGGTGCTCCAGCCCGGGGGTGCCGGGCTTGATCCAGGGTCGCGCCAGCCGGTCGCCGCGCGAATAAGGCATCACCGTCTGCCCTTCCGCCGGAAGCGTGTCGAAGAAATGGACCGGGAACGGCGCGTAGCCGCTCATGTCCGGCACTTTCCAGGGCTCGGCCGCGTTCGCGATATATCCGTCGGTCAGGAGGATGACCGGGGTCATGTACTGCGTTGCAATGCGGCATGCCTCGATCGCGCAGTCGAACGCGTCCGCCGGCGAGCGCGCGGCGATCACCGGCACGGGCGAATCCGCGTTGCGGCCATAGACGGCCTGATAGAGATCCGACTGCTCGGTCTTGGTCGGCAGGCCGGTGGATGGTCCGCCGCGCTGCGAATTGATAACGACCAACGGAAGCTCGGTCATGACCGCAAGCCCCAATCCCTCGGTCTTGAGCGCGATACCGGGCCCGGACGACGAAGTGATGCCAAGCTGACCGGCATAGCTCGCGCCGATTGCCGCGCAGATCGCCGCGATCTCATCCTCTGCCTGGAAAGTGGTTATCCCAAACTCTTTCAGCCGAGCGAGATGGTGCAGCAGCGGGCTCGCAGGCGTAATCGGGTACGAACCGAAGAACATGTCGAGTCCAGCGAGTTGGCACCCCGCGACGAGGCCGAGCGCCAGCGCCTCAGCGCCTGTGACGGTGCGATAAAGCCCAGGCTCCGCCGGTGCGGGCGCGACATGATGTTGCTTGAACGGCGCGCCCATTTCCGCAGTCTCGCCATAAGCATGACCGGCGTTCAGAGCGGCGATGTTCGCTTCGGCAAGCTCTGGCGCCTTGGCGAATTTCTGCTTGAGCCAATCGACGATCGGTTGGCGGTCGCGGTCGAACATCCACAGCGCCAAGCCCAACGTCCACATGTTCTTGCAGCGCAGGGCCTCCTTGTTGCCGAGGCCGAAGGGCTTCACCGCGTCCAGCGTGAGCTGCGAGATATTGAAATGGACGAGCTGCCATTTGGCGAGGCTGCCGTCCTCGAGCGGATTCTGTTCGTAACCCGCCTTGGCGAGATTGCGCGCGGTGAACTCACCCTCATCGGCGATGATGAGGCCGCCTTCGCGCAGTTGGTCGGCGTTCACCTTCAGCGCCGCCGGGTTCATCGCAATCAGCACGTCGGGCTCGTCGCCCGCGGTTTCGATCGCAGTCGATCCAAAATTGATCTGGAAGGCGGAGACTCCGAACGTCGTTCCCTGCGGAGCGCG
>JBKPON010000064.1:0-13190 GCA_046733135.1 Pseudomonadota bacterium
GCTGAAGAAGACGGCGAAGACCGCGTCGAGCACGATGACGAGGAAGATCGACTGAACAACCGCCGTAGTTGTGCGAGTGCCGACTTGCTCACTGTCGCCCTCGACAAGCATTCCCTGAAAGCAGCCCGAAAGCGCAATAATGAACCCGAATACGGGTGCCTTAATCAAGCCGACCCACATGTCGGTAATCGGAATCACTTCTTGCAGCCGCTGGATATAGGTGAGCGGCGGTATGGTGAGGTCGAGCCAAACGAAGATGCCCCCTCCGATCAACGCCATGAGCATCGACCAAAAGGCAAGCAGCGGCATCATGACCACTGCGGCAATCATGCGCGGAATGACGAGCGCCTCGATCGGCGAAACGCCGATTGTGCGCATCGCATCGATCTCTTCGGTGATCTTCATCGTGCCGAGCTGTGCGGCGAAGGCCGAGCCGGACCGGCCAGCGACCATGATCGCAGTCATCAACGTGCCGAGCTCGCGGATCGTAATCCGCCCGATCAGGTTGATGGTATAAACTTCCGCGCCGAACTGAGCGAGTTGCACCGAGCCTTGCTGCGCGATGACGATGCCGATGAGAAAGCTCATCAGGCCAATGATTCCGAGTGCCCGCACACCGACGACGTCGAAGCGCGTCACAACCGCATTGAGTCGGAACCGGCGCGGCCGGCGGATCACATTGGCGAAGCCGATCAGCGTCGCTCCAAAGAAGCCGAGTAGTCCGAGCAGAGTCGTCCCAGCGTCGGCAATCCACTCTCCGATCTCCGAGATCACCCGGAGCAAGCCCGGCTTCTCCTCAGGGTGGACCTTCACCGGCTCGTCGAATTCGCCCACCTGCTTCAACAGGCTGACCTCGTCGCGGCTGGCGCCGATCACCTTGGCGTGGCGGTCGCGAACCGTTCGGTAGACGATCCATGCCCCGACCGTGTCCATGCGCTCGATCTTCGAGAGGTCGATGGTCAACGGATCCGGCAACGAATCGATCTCGCGCTGCGTCGTGGCGGCGCGCGTGATGGTGAGCGCACCGGCAACCCGGTAGACCGAACCGTGTTCGTCTGTCCCCTGTGTCTCGTCGAGTTCGGCCATGCGCGCGAATTAGTGCGCGAAATGGCTGTTTCGGGCAAGTGAAAGCCCGCCGAGCCACTTTCCTGACCGGTTTCAGGTAATTATGCGCATGACCATGTCGAGCGAGCCGCCCCTCTTGTTCGTGCCTGTGGGCACAAATCCCGCTCGGCCGTTCGGGATGAACGCGCGCGACCGGGCTTGCCGCCTCGCGGCGAACGCCGGATTCGAGTGCGCCGATGCGGTGCAGGCTAATCGAGCAGCGCTTCTCGCGTGCATGGCCTATGCGTGGGATCCCGCTTGGCTGAAAGCTATGCGCAGGAGCCCGCGCACCGTCCTAACGCTCGGCGGCAAGCCCGTTTTGGTGCATGTTCCGGCTGACGAGGATGCGTCAACCGTGATTGCGGCGATCAACGCGGGCATAGGGATTGAAGGATACGCCCTCCTCTCCGCCGAAACAGCGGAGGTCAATTACCCCGAGCTCCGCAAGCGAGACCGCCCATTCGTACTACCGCTAGACCCGAATGACCCCGAGCCGGTCGAGCGCGCCGCTTATGACGCGGCCTACAAGGGCGTGACGGACGCTCTCACGCTCTATCTCTGGCGCAGGCCGGCATTCCATCTGACTCGCTGGGCGGCACGCGCGGGGCTCACACCCAACTTCGTTACGCTCGTGGGCGCGGTCCTGTGCGTGTTGGCTTTCGTTCTGTTCTGGCGCGGCGAATATTGGTGGGGCGTTCTGTCCGGTTTCATCTTCATGGTGCTCGACACGGTCGACGGGAAGCTTGCGCGCTGCACGGGCGCTTCCTCCAAATGGGGAAATGTGTTCGACCATGGGATCGACCTCGTTCACCCGCCTTTCTGGTGGTGGGCATGGGAGCATGGGCTCGCCGCTTACGACCGTCCGCTCGAGCCAGTCTACGCGACCATGGTGCTGTGGGCGATCATCGGCGGCTATGTCGCCCAGCGGGTGATCGAAGGGATTTTCATGCGGCGCTTCGGCGGCATGCACATCCATGTGTGGAAGCCGATCGACAGCAAATTCCGGCTAGTCACCGCCAGGCGCAACCCGAACATGGTCTTTCTGGTCGTCGCACTTCTGTTCGGCAGACCTGACGTGGGATTGGAACTCGTTGCCTGGTGGACCATCGTCAGCCTTATTTTTCACGCCGTGCGATTGGCGCAGGCACGCGAGCGCGCCGCTCGCGGTGAGCGGATCGTCTCCTGGCTGGAAGCTTGAAATATACCGCGATCGTGCTCGCCGGCTCACGGCCAGGACGCGACCCGTTCGCGAAGCAGTTCGGCAGTGACCACAAGGCGCTCATCCCGATCGCCGGCGAGCCAATGGTGCTGCGGCCGGTGCGCGCCCTGCTAGCGAGCGAGCGCGTCGGACAGGTACTTGTGTTGACGCAGGCGCCGGAACCGATCGCCGCGGTGCTTCCTGATGATCCGCGTATTTCCGTTCGTGCTTCGGACGAGACCATCGCGACGACCATGTTGGGCCTATGTTTCGATCGCGGCACGAAGTGGCCACTGCTAGTGACTACGGCTGATCACGCGCTCCTTGAACCAGCAACGGTCGACGAATTCTGTGAGGCCGCTCGGGCCGACATCGCGGTGGCTGTCGTGGAACGCGATGCACTGCTCCGCCGGCTCCCCGGTACGCAGCGGACTTGGCTGAAGTTCCGGAGCGGCGCCTACACCGGAGCGAATCTGTTCGCGCTCAAATCGCCGAAGGTCGCTGCGGCGATCGAGCTGTGGCGCTCGGTTGAGCAGGATCGCAAGAAGGGTTGGCGCATCATCTCGCTAATCGGGCCCGTAGCGCTGATCGGGGCCGCGCTCCGCCTCATGAGTATAGATCAGGTGCTCGAACGCCTGGGGCGCAAGCTCAATCTCACACTGCAGGCCGTGCGGCTCAGCGAACCGCTGGCCGGTGTCGACGTTGACAAGCCCGAGGATCACGCGCTGGTCGAAGCCGTCCTGCAGGGCCGGGCATGACCGACCTCGCCATCTACGACATGGATCGCACAGTTACGCGGCACGCAACCTACACGCCCTTCTTGCTGCATTGCGCGCTTCACAGGGCGCCTTGGCGCCTGCTGCTCCTGCCATTCGTACTGCTGTCGATGCTCGCCTACGTTACTCGATTGATCGACCGGGCGAAGCTGAAGGAGATCAATCATCGGCTGCTGCTCGGCGGACGCATTCACGCGAAGGACTTGAAACCGCTGGTCGACAGTTTCGCCACCTGGCAGGTGGCAACCAACATCCGGCCCGGAGCACGGGCGGCAGTTGCACGCGATCAGACGGAGGGGCGACGACTGGTGCTCGCGACCGCATCCTATCGGCTCTATGCGGAGGCCATTGCCAAACGACTTGGGTTTGACGACGTGATCGGAACCGGGTCCATCATCGGTCTCGACGAGCGCGTCCACGCCAAGATTGCCGGAGAGAATTGCTACGGCCCGGCGAAGATGCGGATGATAGCTGACTGGGTCGAACGGTCCGGACTCAAAGACACACACGGCCACGTGCGTTTCTACTCGGACCATGTTTCGGACGAGCCCGCATTCGACTGGGCCGATGAGGCCGTCGCGGTCAATCCGCATGGCAAGCTGCGCCAATTGGCCACCGCGAGAGGGTGGGCGATCGAGGACTGGGGCTAAACTGCGTTCAGCGCGTTGGCGAAGTCCGCGATCAGGTCATCCGGATCCTCGCAGCCGATCGAAATCCGCACGAGGTTCGGCGTAATGTCGAGCTGCTTCTTGCGCTCATCGGGCACCGACAAATGGGTCATCGCGGCGGGCGCGCTCGCCAAGGTTTCGGTGCCGCCGAGGCTGACTGCCAAGTTCGCGATCCGCAAGTTGTCCAGGAAAGCGAACGCCTCCTTTTCGCCACCCGCGACGTAGAGCGAAAAGGTCGATCCAGCGCCCGTGCAGTGGCGCTTGAAAATGTCCGCCTGCCGTGAATTCTCTTCGAGAAAGCCGAGATAGCCGATCTTTTCCACCTTCGGGTGGCTGCGCAGGAAATCACAGACCTTGGCCGCATTCTGCCCCGCGCGGTCCATACGCAGTTCGAGCGTTTCGAGACTCCGCAGCAACATCCACGCGGTGTTCGGATCGCAAATCGTGCCGATTGTATTGCGGATCATCCGCACCTGGTTGATTAGCGCTTTATCACCGACCAACCCACCGGCAACGAGGTCGCTGTGCCCGCCGACATATTTGGTGAGGCTGTAGACGCTGAGATCGGCGCCTTGCGCGAGCGGCTGCGCCCAAAGTGGGCCGAGGAAAGTATTATCGATCGCGATCGGCGGCCGCTCCTCGGCCCCGAAGGCGGCCTCGCGAGCGGCGGCGACCGCTTCCACATCCACCAATGCGTTCGTGGGGTTAGCCGGGCTTTCAAGGTAAATCAGGGAGACCCGCCCTTTTTCTTTAGCCTTGGCGATGGTCTCGTCGATCTCCGCGCGTGTGGCTCCCGCGGCGAAATCGACATAGGAGACGCCAAGACGGCCCAGGATCTTCGCAATCAACGTCTCCGTCGCAGCATAGAGCGGACCCGAATGCACAATGACGTCGCCCGGCTGGACGAACGTCAGAAGAAGGGTCGCGATCGCCGACATGCCGCTGGAAAACGCGAGCGCATCGTCTGCATCCTCCCAGACTGCGAGCCGGTCCTCGAGGATCTCCTGGTTCGGACCATTGAACCGCGAGTAGATGAGCCCTTCCGCGCCGCCCGGGCGCTTGCCGGTGACACCTTCGAAGAAACGCTTACCTGCCGCCGCGTTCTCGAAGACGAAGGTCGAAGTGAGGAAGATCGGCGGCTTCAACGATCCTTCGCTGAGCTCGGGATCGAACCCGTAGCCGAGCATCAAGGTCTGAGCCTTCAGTTTATGGTTGCCGATGCTGGTCGGGGAGGGCCGCGGCGGCCGGTGATGAGGCATGGTGCCGCTGATTTCGTCTTCGGTGGGCAAGTTGGGTCTCCTCTTGCGAGTCTCCCTAATCACAGCCCGGCGACGCGGCTAGGCCATGCTCGACGAACGGTCAATCGAAGGGGAGCGCGATTGCGCTGAGCTGGCGGCCATAGTCCGCTTCACCGAGATGTGTGGCGCGGCGATAGCTGTAGAAGCGCCCGGGAGCGCCATAGGTGTCGAGATGAAGGGCTTCGACCTCGCCAATGCCAGCGGCGAGTAGGCGATGCACGACGTAAGCCTCCAAATCGAAATGCGACTTGCCGGAAGGTCCAGTGGCGAAGAATCGGCCATTTTCGTTGTCCGCCTCGAGGAATCCCGCGCGGAAGGCGTCGTCTACCTCGTACGATCCCTGACTGATACATGGACCCACGGCGGCATGGGTGCGGTCACGGCGGGCGCCGGCTTTCTCCATTGCCGCTACGGTCGAGTCCGTTACTCCAGCGAGCGCTCCGCGCCATCCGGCGTGCGCCGCGCCGATCACACCCGCCTCCGAATCTGCGAACAGGACTGGCGCGCAGTCGGCGGTCAGTATCCCAAGCAGCAGGCCGGGACGGTCCGTGACCATGGCGTCGGCGAAAGGCCTCGCATCCTGCGGCCATGGCTGTTCCACATAGATCGCCTCCGCCGAGTGAACTTGGTGAACGGTCGCAAGTTTGCCTTGCGGCAACACCGCCGCGACCGCGCGCCGCCGGTTCTCTTCGATCGCGGCACGATCATCTTGGCTTCCGTAACCAACATTGAGGCTCGCCAGTTCGCCGCTCGACTCGCCACCGCGGCGGCCGAGGAAGCCGTGGGGGATGCAGCTTAGTGAGGCCGCCCGGATGACTTCGACTGCCCTCACAGCACCTTCTTCATGATGATGTCGTCGTCGGCATGGTTGCCAACCATGAAGGCGTATCGGCCGACCGCCTCGAAACCGTAGCGCTCGTAAAAGCGGCGGGCGCGATGATTCTCGACAAAGACAGTTAGGTACAGTTCGTCAGCGCCGCGGCGGCGGCCCTCATTCAGCGCCCAGTCCATCAGCGCGGGCGCGATTCCGGATCCGTGGTGTTCTTTGAGAACATAGAATTGGTCGATCAACATGGCCGGACGTTGCGTCGTCACCGGAAGCTTGAGCGGCCCCAGCTTCACGTAACCAACAGACACACGGTCCGCTTCGCCAATGCAGAAGGCATAGGCGTCATTGCGCAACTCGGCCTCCCAATCGGCCACGCCGAAACCCGACAGAAAGGCGTTGAGATCCTCGGCGCTATAGAGGTGGCCAAAAGTGTCGCAGAAGGTCGTTTCGAAGATGCGGTCTAACGTAGCGGCATCGCTCGGCGTCGCGTTCCGAAGGCCCATCGTCAACACAAGCCCGCCGGTACCGGCCAGTCGGGCGAATGAACAGCCATCACCTTGAACAAATCGCCCATCTGATCGCTGGCGGTGAGACGGTCGAGAGCCCGTCGCACCTCATCGGCATGGTCGGGGTTCGACCGCGCCAAATTCTCCGCCCGAGCTTCGATGCCGACGCGCTTCAGCCACTCACCTAGAGCGACGATCGACGTGACTGCCGCGCCCGCACTGCGTGCCGAGTGGGCGATGGCCTCGAAGTCGACGTGTGCGGTCAGATCCTGCTCCCCGGGATTGTCGAGCACGGGCGCGAAGCGATGGCCTCGCACGGCCTGCAGGGTGTCGCCGGGAGCACTGCGTTCATGTCCATAATCGATGAACAAGGAAATGCCGCCGTAGTCCGCCACACGCCCGGCAATCGACGCCACCGTCTCCTCGCGCGCCGGTGACGTTTCCACGATCTCCCCATCACGATCGAATGCGAGGCCCCCCGCGGCCATGATCACACGTCGTTCGACGCTACCGACATGCTGGCGGACCGGCAGGGCATCCAGGAACTCGTTAGCGACAAGCAGGAACGGCTTAGTGGGAAGATCCGCGACGGACTCATGCCAGTGAGCTTCGGGCACGACGGTCCGTTGCACCGCGCGCAAGACCGGACTGCTCTCGACAAGATGCACTTCGCTCGAGAACTCAGCCGAGCGAAGGACGCGCAGAGCGTCCGAAGCGAGGGTTCCGCGTCCTGGCCCCAGTTCAACCAGGATGGCATCCGCCGGCAGGCCCGCGCGCTTCCAGCAGTCCGCGAGGACGGCACCGACAATTTCGCCGAACATCTGACTGATTTCCGGCGCTGTCGTGAAATCGCCGCGCTCCCCCAACGGATCGCGCGTCGCATAATAATAAGTGTTGCAGGCCTCCATATAGGCTTCGACGGTGATCGGCCCCTCGATCTTGATCCGCTCCCGAAGCGCGCGCTCCAGAGGGGTCACGACACGCTTGCGGAACCCAACGTCGGCTCGACGCGGACGCGCCGCTTCTTCGCGGTCAGCATCAGCCACAGCCCGCCGAAAATCATCGGAAGTGAGAGCCATTGGCCCATGTGCAGCCCGGTCGCCTGGACGAAGCCGATCAGCTGCTGGTCTGGCTGGCGAATGAATTCGATGGCGAAGCGGAAGCAGCCGTAGAAAAAAATGAAGGCGCCGACGAGCTTGCCCGGTTCGTAACGCGCTTGCGTCTTCCAGAACATCCACCAGAGAATGACGAAGAGCACGATTCCCTCGAGAAAGGCTTCATATAGCTGGCTCGGGTGGCGCGGAGGCCCGAGCACTGGGCCGAAGGGCGTCATTTCGACGAAGCGGATGGCCCATGGCACCTGCGTCGCCGCGCCCCATAGTTCCTGATTTACGAAATTGGCGAGCCTGCCGAAAAACAAGCCGAACGGCACGCAGCAGGCGACGTAATCGTGGACCCTCAGCCATGACAACTTCTCCTTGTGCGCGAAGTAGATGAGGCCGAGCGACGTGCCGATGACACCGCCATGGAACGACATTCCCCCGTCCCATAGCTTCACGATTTCTATCGGATGGCTGAAATAGAAGCCGGCGTTGTAGAACAGCACGTAGCCGAGCCGACCGCCAAGGATGATCCCCAGCGCAGCATAGAAGACAAGATCGTCCGAGTGCCGGCGGGCCATGGGCGAGCCTGGCTGTTTGATTAGTTTCAGCAGGTACCAATAACCGATGAAAATGCCGGCGAGATAGGCGAGACTGTACCAGCGCAGGTCGAACGACCCGATGTGCAACGCGACCGGCGAGAGCCCCAAGTCCGGGAACGCAACGAAGCGGGAGGGTGCGGCAGACAGCAAGGACTTCCCCATCAAAGTTCAGCGTCTCATAAGGCGGGGAGCCGCAAAGGCAAAGGAGCGCGAATGGGAAGCGAGCTCGACCGCCGCTACGATGAGCTGCTGGCCGAAATTATCAGTCCAGGCGGCCGGCTGGTGATCGAAGAGGACGAGTCTGGGCGGTCGATTGTCACCAATTTCCCGGCAACTCTCCCGCAGTTCTTTAAGACATTCTGCGCACTCAATGCTGACAAGGAAGCCCTGGTGTGCGGTGAAGAACGCTTCACCTTTTCCGAGCTCGACGACATTTCCGACCGGCTGGCCCGCGGGCTCGCCGCCAGAGGGATCCGCAAGGGCGATCGCGTCGGCATCGCCATGCGCAACTGCCCCGCATGGGTCTTGGCCTACATGGCCATCGTCAAGGCCGGCGGCGTCGCGACCCTGCTCAATGGCTGGTGGGAAGCGCGCGAGATGGAGCATGCGATCACTCTCACCGACCCAGTATTGATCATCGCCGACCCACCGCGGGCGGAAAGGATCGCCGCGCGCTGCTCCGAACGCGACATCATCAGCCTTCCGATAGAGCTTCCGGTGGACCAGGCCTTGGCCGAATTGTGGGCCGAAACGAATGTGCCTCTGCCCGAAATTGGCGCTACGGACGAGGCGACAATCCTCTTCACCTCCGGGTCGACGGGAGACTCCAAGGGCGCGCTGTCCACGCATCGGGCGAAAACCACCGGGACCTATGCCTATTCCATCGGCTTGATGGTTTTGCGCGGCTTGCTCGAGCAGGAGGGCCGAGCGCCACCAACGCCGCGGACTTTGCTCAGCGTGCCGTTGTTCCATGTCACCGGGGAGGTTCCGGTGATGCTCAACAGCTTCGTCGTCGGCCGCTGCATGGTGGTCATGCCCAAGTGGGACCCGCAGGAAGCGTTGCGGCTGATCGAGAAGGAGCGGATCACCTATTTCGTCGGAGTGCCGACCATGAGCCTCGAACTCATGAACCACCCGGATCGGCACCGCTACGACCTCTCTTCGCTGAAGGACGTCACGGCCGGCGGCGCACCGCGACCCATCACCCACGTCGAGCGGTTGCAAGCGGAGTTTCCTCATGCGCAACCGGCGCTCGGCTATGGACTAACGGAGACAAACGCGGTCGGGTGCAGCAACTTTTGGAGCAATTATGCGGACAAGCCGGCATCGACCGGGCGGGCACAAAAGCCGCTCGTGGATGTCGTTATTCTCGGCGAGTGCGATAGCCATCTACGTGCCGGCGAGATTGGAGAGATTGGCATTCGGAGCGCCGCAAACTTCAAATCCTATTGGCGCAATCCAGAGGCAAGCGCGGCGGCTTTTACTGCGGACGGGTACGTTCGGACTGGTGACATCGGCTACCTCGACGAGGAAGGCTATTTGTTCATCGTCGACCGCAAGAAGGAAATCATCATCCGCGGTGGGGAAAATATCTCGGCAGCCGAAGTCGAAGCTGCTTGTTATGACTGCGAGGACGTGTCGGAGGTGAGTGTATTCGGAGCGCCGGACGAACGGCTCGGCGAGGTGCCCGTTGCGGTAATCCACTCCAAGACGATGATCAGTGAAGACGGACTGCGGCAACTTCTCGAGAAGCGGATTGCGAGGTTCAAGATTCCGGAGCGCTTCATCTTCTTATCCGAGCCCTTGCCGCGTTTGGGCACCGGCAAGATAGATCGCCGCTCACTCAAGGCTCTGTACGGGCGTTGAAAATCGATCGCCGCACGTTGTTGATCGGTGGCGGCACGGGTGTCGGCCTCGTCATTGCCTACGCCTTGTGGCCGAGCCGTCTTCCCACCTCTCTTAGGGCCCGCCCCGGCGAGTGGGGGTTCGGTAACTACATTAGGATCGGCCGCGACGGGCAGATCACAGTGGCCGTGCCGCAAGTGGAGACGGGACAAGGCATCTGGACCGCGCTGCCCCAAATCGTCGCCGATGAACTAGGAGCGGCGTGGGAAACTGTCGGAGTCGAGCCGGCGCCGCTAATCGGCGCTTACGTTAATCCGCTTGCCGAGACCGAGGGGTGGCTGGAAGGCTTTGGAGCTCTGCGCGCCTACCGGATCGGAGACGAGATGCGGGTCACCGCCGGATCCACGTCCGTTCGGGCCTTCGAACAGGCGCTGCGCCAAGCCGCGGCAATTGCGCGGGGCATGCTGGTTGGAGCGGCCGCGGATCGCTGGAATATCAGCCCAGAGCAATGCGAGACTGCCGACGGGTTCGTGATCAACGGCGCGCGAACATTCACCTTTGGCGAACTCGCGGAAGAGGCTGCGGACCGCAGTCCGTCGCATTCGCCAGCGCTCCGCGGGTCGTCCAAATCGCGACTGATGGGTCAGCCCCTGCAACGTCTGGATGGGCCCGCCAAGAGCGACGGGAGCCTGCGCTTTGCCGGCGACGTCCGGCTGCCTAACATCCTGTCCGCAGCCGCGCGACCGGCGCCCCCTGGCGGGCGTCTCATCAGCTTTTCGCGAGAGGCGGCACGACAAATTCCAGGCGTTCGTCATGTAACGGCGCGTGACTCCTGGATTGCGGTCGTGGCGGAAACCTGGTGGGCTGCGGAACGCGCGCTAAATGCAGCCAATCCAGTCTTCTCCGGGACGCGCACCGGAGCCGACCCACGCCCTTTGTTCGAAGCCGCGATGGACTCGGGCGTTTCGGAGGAATGGTTCAGCCGCGGCGACTACGACGCCGCGACGCGCGGCTCGCGCGCCCTTGCAGCGACTTACTATGTCGCGCCGTCTCAGCATCTCGGGCTCGAGCCGCTCACTGCGACGGCGCGAGTGACGCGAGGCGCGGTTGAACTCTGGGCTCCGACCCAGGCACCATCATTTGCCGCGTCCGAAAACCGAGCGGACTTGTACCCCATGCCCGTCGGGGAACCGGCCGGGCGAGCGCTCGAGGCTGATGCCGCGCCGATCGCCATCGAGCTCGCGCGGGTGCTCAGGCGGCCGGTACAGGTCACACTGTCGCAAAGCGCGAGCCAAAATCACGACCGGGTGTCGCCCGGCGCTCTCGCGCGAATGACCGCGCTCCCCGGTGAAGGCGGGATCACCGCAGCCTGGCAGATGCGCGTTGTAACCGCTGACGGATTGGGCTCGGCGCTGGCGCGGTTGGCGGGCGCGGGCCCGCCGCGCAAGTTGGCGAAAACTGCGCTCGACGGATCCGTGCCACCGTATGCAATCTTGAATACTCGGGTCCAAGCCGTTCGCACCGAACTGCCCTTTCGCTGCGGTTACATGCGCGGATCGCCGCAACGCGAACTGACTTTCTTTACCGAGAGCTTCATCGACGAACTGGCGCATGCTGCGGGAACCGAGCCCCTTGCGTTCAGAATGTCGATGCTAGGCGAAAACGGCCGCCTCGCGCGCTGCCTGCAAGGCGCGGCTCGGCTCGCGCAATGGGATGGGGGCGGATCTGGAAGTACGATGGGAATAGCCGGCTGCTCCGCCTTCGGATCGCATATTGGACTAGTCGCGATGGCTAGCATCGGTACCGACCAGCGCATCAGGGTTCATCGGCTGGTTGCTGCCGTAGATTGCGGGCGGGCCGTCAATTCCGGGCTCGTGACGCAGCAGATCGAAGGTGGGCTGATCTGGGCGTTGGCGCAGGCGACCGCTCAAGCGCCCGAATGGGTCGCGGGAATGCCTCGCTCGCGACCCCTTTCAAATGTCGGCCTGACGAGGATCGGCGATATTCCCGAAACCATTGTCCACCTGATCCCCAGTAGCGATCCGCCCGGCGGCATCAGCGGCCTCGGGACGACGGTAGTTGCGCCGGCAGTGGCGAACGCGATTTACGCCGGGACGGGCAAGAGGATGCGCAGCCTGCCTTTCGATCCTATGTCTGCTGCGTGACCCAGCCTCCCGATCACCCCTCCATTCCCAACCCGCAGTTGGGAGTGCTGTTGATCAACCTTGGCACTCCGGATGCGCCGGAAGTCCGAGCCGTTCGGCGCTACCTCGCCGAATTCCTCAGCGACCCTCGAGTGATCGAGATTCCGGCGATTGCATGGAAGCCGATCTTGCACGGTCTCATCCTGAGAACGCGCCCGCGTCGTTCCGCCGAGGCCTATAGCCAAGTGTGGACCAACGAGGGCTCGCCTCTCGCGGTGATCGCAAAACGGCAAGCCCACGCTCTTCATCAGCGTTTTGACGGCCGAGCGCGCATTCATTACGCGATGCGTTACGGAAATCCCGGTATCGCAGCGGCAATCGCGAATATGGTGGATGAAGGCTGCACGCGGATTCTCGCGGCACCGCTCTATCCGCAATATTGCGCCGCCACGACGGCAACCGCGAACGACGCCGTTTTCGCGGCGCTCGCGCGGATGCGCGTTCAGCCAGCGCTGCGGATCCTGCCGTCTTATTATGACGATCCGCTCTATATCGAAGCGCTCAAAACGAACTTGTCGCGCCAGCTGGAAACGCTCGATTTCGAGCCTGAACGTCTGCTCCTGAGTTTCCACGGAATGCCTCGACGCACGCTGGAGGCCGGCGACCCGTATCATTGCCATTGCCGCAAAACCGCGCGGCTGCTGTCGGAAGCGCTCGGCCGCGAGGTTGATGTCGCTTTCCAGTCGCGCTTTGGCCGTGCCAAGTGGCTCGAGCCAGCGACTGACGCGACGCTTGCGGCCTACCCGAGCGCTGGCGTGCGCAGTATCGCGGTCGCCGCGCCCGGCTTCTCCGCCGATTGCCTCGAGACCCTCGAGGAGCTCGGAATCCGCGGCCGCGAAACGTTTCTGCGCGCCGGCGGCGAGCAATTCGCACTGCTCGATTGCCTCAATGATTCGGCTGAAAGCATCGTCATGCTCGAACGACTGATCGAGCGTGAGCTTGCAGGCTGGCTGGAGCCGACCTAAGCGCCTCAGCCGACAAGAAAAGACGGGAGAGGATCGATGGATCGAGTGGCGATCGTCACTGGTGGGACCCGTGGCATTGGCGAAGCGATTAGTGT
>JBKPON010000065.1:0-23857 GCA_046733135.1 Pseudomonadota bacterium
GCCTCTGCCCGCTGGCTCTCCTGATGAGAAACCCAGATAGATTTCGTCCGGCTCGCTAAGCCCCCTCAATGGCCGCAAGCCCAGGTCCCAATCTTGCTGCCCTGCAGCGTGAAGGACTGCCTCAAAGAATTCTTCGAGGTCGCGCGAACATTGCTCCGCAAGGCGACCCTCGCCCTCGTAGAACGCTGCGGGGTCGAGAAAAAGCGGCGTGTCGGTCGCTAGATCGATATCAACGAAGTCGAGGGCCGGTTGGCCGCGATTCAAACCAAGAGTTTGGGACAGTAGCACGGCGGGACTCCCCTGTACTCGGGGGCGATTCGGCGCGCGAAGAGTGCGTTTCATTTAACAGAAGTTCAATCGTGACGGGTTCCTTGGACCCGGCAGAGAGAGATAACGGGGGGTAATTTCATGGGGTGACCTAAGGTCGTCTTCGACTCCGATCCAGTCGCTTTGCGCCGGTCGGCCGACACGCAAAGTCTCTATGCGCTGGCTCCCGTGCGCCGCAGGACGCTCACCTGCGCGCCGTATTTTGTGTTTTCCTACAGCACCCCGTTTGTGGCTTATCCTCGCGGATGCAGGACGAGCCCTCGCAACACCCTCATGAACATTCACGCACCGGCGTGAGATCGCCTCCTCCTGCCCAGCCTCTCGCGCGCACGCGCGTAGCGTCGCTGCATTTCGCGCGTTTCGCCTCAAATCCGACGACACTGACAAAGCCGACATACCCCACCCCTCGCGTACGCGCGCGCACGCGCGCGTTGAAGTGCCAACTTTGCCAACTTCCGCGGCTTCCTCTCATCCGCGCGAGCGGGACTGACCTAATGCTTGGCCCTCGATCGCTGCTCCCGGTTCGATTTCTCGATCGCGCCGAGAAAGCTCGGTTCGTCGGCCGAGGAAACATCGGCGATGCGCCAGCCGCCGGCCACCCGCACGAGACTGAATCGCGTCGAACGCGGCTTGTCATTGTCCCATCCGATCGAGACCTGCACGACCGCTTTGCCCTTGCCCTGTTGCGTGACCCGGACAATCGAGGGGTGCATCCCCGCCGGGTCCTGGCATTGGCAAATCGGGTCTCCGTCGACGTAACCGACCTCGCCATGCGCGAGGCGGGCGTCCTCGACCATTGCCGCGACCAGCCGGGGTGCGAAATAGCGCCCCGGATGGTCGAACGGATTGAAGTCGGCCTTGCGATATTCGGCGTAGACGCCTTCGAGCCAGGCCCTCGGGCTCGGGGGTTGGGGGTGGGCCGCGGCGGCCGCGAGAAAGATGAAGATCATCGCCCCTTTTCCATATCGAGGATCGTTTTCCACTCGTCGTCCCGAACGGGTGAGACCGACAGGCGCGACAGGCGGATCAGCTCCATCTTGGAAAGCTTCGGTTCCGCCTTGATCTCTTTGAGCGTCACCGGCCTAAACGGTCTCACCGGCTCCACGGCGACCGACACCCAATTCGGATCCTTGGGGTCGGGGTGCGCTTCACGCGTGACTCGCATGATCCCGACGATCGCCCGCTCGTCGCCGCTGTGGTAGAAAAAGGCCTCGTCGCCCTTCGCCATCGCTTTAAGGTGAAGGCGCGCCGTCGGATTGCGGACTCCGTCCCATTCGGTCGCCGTATCGCGGACCAACTGCTGCCAACTATAGCTCCCCGGTTCCGACTTCATCAGCCAATAGGCCATTCCTGCCTCCTCAGCCCACTGTTACGCCCTCGGTCAACCGACGCAATCCATCGCCGGATCGAGCGAAAAACCGCAGGAATCTGAACATTTTGAAAGAGTTCCGACATTCCATCCCGGTGCTGCCACGGTTCGCCGCTGATTGGTTGGACTCGCGGATAGGCCCAACTATCTCGACTTCAACAATTTGAAAGCGAGCGGACCCGAGGCGCTGACGCGCTGACGCCGGGTTCCAGGGCAAGACGGACGACATCCCCGCTGGGCTGAAGAAAAGCGCTTTCTAAGCGCTCCCAGCGGCATTGTCCGCCAACGAAGGTTTTACAAATAGTGGTAAAGTTGTTGGGCGGACGCATTGCGTCCGCGGCTATGGGCGTATTCATGCTGGCGTTGGGCTCGAGTGGAGTGGCCGGCGCCCAGAATCTCTCTAATTCGACCGGTCCGGCGGCAGCGCTAGCGCAGCCGGCGGTTTCGACGACGGCGCTCGCGACGACGAGCGGCGCGGTCATCCAGGCCCAGCCGGCCGCATCGGTGACACTCAAGCTTGCGACCTCGGTCGCGACGGAGGCCGCGTGGCTCTACAGCGCCGGCTGGCCGCTCTATGCCCTGGCCGACCGGTACAGTGCTGGCGACCCGCTGGGCGAGGAGGCCAATTGCCTGGCTACCGCCGTTTACTTCGAATCGCGCGGAGAGTCGGTCGATGGACAACTCGCAGTCGCCCGAGTGGTCATCAACCGTGCGGCTTCGGGCAAATATCCGACGACCTGGTGCGGTGTCGTGAAGCAGCCGTCGCAATTCTCGTTCGTTCGGCACGGCCGCTTTCCCCGGATCGATACCGGCTCGGCCGCCTGGGCCCGGGCTCAAGGCGTCGCGCGCCTGGCCATGTCCAACGTCGTGCCGAGCATCGGCGCCGATGTGCTCTGGTACCACGCCAATTACGTCTCGCCGTCGTGGGGACGTCATCTCAATATGGCGCAGAGGATCGGTTCGCACATCTTCTACCGCGCTTGAATCGACCTCCGCGCCGGGACTTTGATTCGCTTCGGCGCAGGTCCGACTCGGCTCGCCGTAAACTGCGTTCATAGGGGATTCGCACTCGACTCATTGAGGCGCAGCATCAAGTCACGGATTTTCAGGCAGGAAATCTTTCAGGCAGGAAATTTCCGTGAGACGTCGGGGAGGCTCGCGGGTGCTTAGGATTCTGGTCGTCGAAGACGACTCACAACTGGCGGCGACACTCAAATATCTGGTGGAGGACAACCCGCGCTATCGGGTGATCGCGACGGCGGAGGATGCCGACGGCGCGATCGCTGCCGCCGAAGAGCATGACCCAGATCTCGTTCTGCTTGACCTGCATCTCGCCCACGGCACCACCGGTTTTGCCGTTGCCGCACGCCTCACGGATCAAGGCACGCCGTGTCTTTTCGTCAGCGGCAAGGCACCGCGTTTCCCGATGCCTGACCTCGCGCTTGGCTGTTTGATGAAACCGTTCACGGCCGAGGATGTGCATCGCTCATTGTCAATGGCCGAGGACTTGCTGCGCGGTCGGGAGACGCTTCGTCCGAAGCTGCCGCAGAATCTGACCCTCTATCAATCGGACGAGCAGCAGGTGCCGGAAACGAACTACATCCCCGCAGCTGAGCCCGGATATATTCCCTCGAAGCCATCGCTTCGCACGCGCCTCGAACATTGGATTTCAGGTCACCCGCGGCTGGCGAGCTAGGGTTAGAGCGGCATCATTCCCTTGCGAGGCTCGCGCAGGCCCAGGGTCTCGGCGGTGAGGGGTGCTCCCGCATCGATCAACGCCTGGCGCCTGTGCTTGATCTCGACGCTGCGCTGCACGTCCTCGAATCGCAACAAGGATGCGATGGCGGGATGGTCGAGGGTGCGTTCCACCAGCGCTGCCGTTCGCGGCCACCGTCCCTGGTCAGTCTCGAAGCCCGCATAAGCGCCGTTCCGGAAGAAGCTGGCTATGGCAATGTCGGCGACGCCGATGTCGCCGAAGAGAAAACCGGATTCGGGAAGGTCACGCTCGAGATAATCGAGTGCTCGCGGAATGCCCTCATTCAGCGCGTGCTCGATCCGCGCTTCGTCGGCCGGCTCGCCCCAGACCATCGGGCGGACGACCTTCTGATAGAAGAGATTCCAAATGAAGAGATCGCCAAGGCGCGTGTCGGCGAATTCCTCGAACCAACGCGCTCGGGCGCGATCCTTCGGATCCGACGGGAACAGCGGATGCCCGCCATAGGCATCGTCGAGAAATGCGCAGATTACCGAGGAATCGCTAATGGTGAAATCGCCGTCGATCAGCACCGGGATTCGGCGCAGCGGACTTAAGCGCTCAAATTCGTCATTGCCGAAGAAGGGAGTGATCGGGTCGACTTCGTAGGCGAGCCCCTTCAGGTTCATACAGGCGAGCACCTTGCGGACGTATGGGCTGACGAAGCTGCCGATGACCTTCATGGCCGCGTTTTAGGCTGTCGGCGGCAGTTCGACCACCTCGACTCGATCCCTGCCGAATTTCAGGCCGACGGTGAGCAGCGCGCGAAACGCATTGTAGCCGCCCGTGCCCGGATGGAAGGCGTGAAAGAAGAGTTGCGGCTTTCCGTCGAGACCGGGCGCCACCGAAGCATGGCCGGGCGCGGTCCATTCGTTCGTCGACCTGAGCAGAGGTTCCCCCTGCTTGGTGTAAGGACCGAGCGGGTGGTCGGCCACCGCGACGCCGATGCCATAAGAAGGGGTGGAGAAGTCGTTTCCGGCGTAGAACAGCCAGTAACGGCCTTCTTGATGCGTCACGAACGGACCCTCGATCAGATGGCCTTCCCAATCGAGATCGTTGCAAAGGACGATCGTGTCCTCTCCTTCCAGCGACCGACCGTCCTCGGCGAGACGTTGCCCCCGGATCGGCGTGGTCATTGCCTCCAGAATGGCATTGGCGAGACCAAAGTTGACGAGCGTTCTCCTTACCCGGTCCCAATTGGCGAGCGCGGTCTCGATCAGTGGTTGCATTGCAAAGAAGCGGATCATCGGCCGCTGCAGATTGGCCCACTCGACGATCGCCGCCGAGAAGGCGGCCGTGCGCCGGTCTTCCTCACGTTCGAACAGCTCTGCGATCATGTGGGGGTGGGAGCGCAGCAGCATCGCCAGTGGGCGCGGCCAAATGCTGTTCCGGTCGTCCTTCCAGAACAGATATTTGTCCGCATCGACGAGGATGTGCGGGTCAATGACTCCACCGCTCATCAACGGCGTCGAGGGATCATAACCGAGTCCGGTCGTATTCACCGGCGTTCCGGTAACCAAAGGCGCGCCATTGTCGATCCAGCAACCAGTCGGCCTCGGGCTCCGGGCAAGACCGATAGCCAAGGCATTCGATCCCTGCCGGGCGGTGTAGCAAAGCCAATATTCAGACCCTACCTGCACCATTTCCGGCGCCCAGAAGTCGGCGACTTTGCGACCTTTTGCGCACCAGCTGGGCTCGTTCCCCTCAGGAAAGACGAAGCCTTTATGTTCCCAATGGTCGAGGTCTTCCGAATGGAGGATGGGGAAGGCGTCCGGAGCGTCGTTTGACGTCGCCACAAGCCAATAGCCCTCGGCGGTCTTAAGCACCGCCGGGTCACCGTAGCCGACGAGAATCTGTGGGTCGATATTTTCGGTGAGCAGGGGGCGCCAGGCGATCGTCGGCGCGGGATATTCCACCGGATCGGCGAAGAGGTGCGGCACCCGCGTTCCGAAGTCTTGCGACAATTCGCGATAGAATTGCGCGAAGGCTTGCTGTCTCCCGGCCGGGATCGAGTAGACGCGTGACTTGCCCGCTGGACCGCTGACCTCAATGCGGTAACCGTCTCCGGCATTGGCAGCATTCACGCTGAAATCGAGCGCCGCGACCGAGCTCATGCGGATGCGGATAAGAGCCTCGTCGGCGCATGAGAACCCCTTCCGGGGCGAAGCGGTCGACCCTATGGTCCATTCGTGGGGCGAGCGGATCACGTTTTGGCGATCGATCAGGGAACGACGTCGACCCGCGCCATTCTCTTCGATTCCGAAGCACGGGCAGTCATTGTCGCACAGCGCGAGCTCCAGCAGCATTATCCGGAGCGCGGCTGGGTCGAGCACGATCCCGAATGCATCTGGAACGACATGCTCGAGGTGACGCGTCAGGCCTTGGACTCCAGCGGAGTTGAGCTCCAGCACATTGCCGGCATCGGAATCACCAATCAGCGTGAGACCGTGGTCGTCTGGGACCGGGCGACCGGCGAGCCAATCCACCGTGCGATCGTTTGGCAGGACCGCCGAACGGCGGAAGAATGTCTGCGCCTCAAAACCGAGGGCACCGAGTCACTGGTGCGGGAGAGGACAGGGCTCCTTCTCGATCCCTATTTCTCGGCGACGAAGATTGCTTGGATTCTCGATCATGTTCCCGGCGCGAGGACGCGTGCCGAACGCGGTGAACTGGCTTGCGGCACGATCGACAGCTTTCTCCTGTGGCGGCTCACCGCGGGCACTGTGCATGCGACCGACATCACCAACGCCGCCCGGACATGTCTGTTCGACATTCGCGAGCAGTGTTGGGACGCCGACCTTTGTAGACTGTTCGGCGTTCCGGAAAGACTGCTTCCCTCGGTTCACGACAATAGCGGCATCTTCGGAGTGACCGCTCCTGGAGTGTTCAACAGGCAGTTGCCCATTGCGGGCATGGCCGGCGATCAGCAGGCCGCGCTCTTCGGCCAAGCCTGCTTCGCGCCGGGCATGGCAAAATCGACGTACGGCACCGGCTGCTTCATGCTGGTCAATATTGGCGCAGCAGCTGTGGTTTCACAGCATCGGCTGCTTACCACGCCCGCCTACCGCCTCGCGGGCACAACTTGCTACGCGCTCGAAGGCTCTATTTTCGTCGCCGGAGCTGCCGTCAAATGGCTACGTGATGGTCTTGGTGTAATCGCCGACGCGGCGGAGACGGACGACATGGCGACGCAAGTGCCCGACAGCCACGGCGTCTACATGGTGCCCGCCTTCGTGGGTCTGGGAGCGCCGCATTGGGACCCCGAAGCGCGCGGCGCGATCTTTGGCCTGACCCTCAATTCGACCGGAGCGCATCTCGCCCGTGCGGCGCTCGAGGCGGTCGGTTATCAAACGCGCGACCTTATCGAGGCGATGTCGAACGACTGCGGGGCTCCACTGACCAGCATGCGGGTCGACGGCGGGATGGCGGCCAATGCCTGGCTCTGTCAGTTCCTCGCGGACATTCTCGATCTGCCGGTCGAACGCCCGCGGAACCTCGAAACGACGGCTCTAGGTGCAGCGTTCTTCGCGGGGCTGGCGACAGGGGTTTGGGAGGATCTCACGGAGCTTGCTGGAATTTGGAAGCAACGTGTCTGCTTCACGCCATGCATGGCGCCGGAGCGACGCCAGGAGCTCGTCGACGGATGGCGCGCAGCACTGGAAAAGACGCTCAACGGTGGATGGATGCCCCGCGTGGATTCGAACCACGATTGACGGAGTCAGAGTCCGTAGTCTTACCATTAGACGACGGGGCAATGCCGAGGCGGGCGAGATAGAAACCGCCCATTACAGTGTCAACGCTGGGCGACCGGCTTGCCCAAACCCCCACATTTGTGATTAAAACGGCTCAAGTCAGCCGCGTATTCGCGCGGTGAAGAACAGAAACGGGCGTGTCAAATGGCGCAGCATGTCGCCAGTTCGCCGGCTCCGCGGCACAGCTATTCCGAGCAGAGCAGCCCATCGGAACCAAGGGCGCCAGGGCGGCGGGATCATCATCGCCATACTTACGGAGCGATCGACCTCGGTACCAACAATTGCCGGCTTCTCGTCGCTCGGCCGAACGACGCCGGCTTTACGGTGATCGACGCCTTTTCCCGCATCGTTCGGCTTGGCGAAGGTTTGTCCCAAACGGGCCGCCTCTCGGACACCGCGATGGACCGAGCGGTGGGCGCGCTTGCGATTTGCGCGGAGAAGCTGAGGCGGCGCAACGTCTCGCTGTCGCGTTCGGTCGCGACTGAGGCCTGCCGAAGAGCCGCGAACGGCCGCGAGTTCGTGGATCGAGTACGCGGCGAAACCGGGCTCGTCCTCGACATCATCGAACCGCAGGAAGAGGCACGGCTTGCGGTACTGGGCTGTCACAAGCTGCTCGAGCCCGGCGACGGTCCGGCGCTGATCTTCGATATCGGCGGCGGTTCGACCGAGCTGGTGCTGGTGGAGCAAAGCGACAGCGGACCGAAGATCCACAGCTGGTGGAGCGCGCCCTGGGGGGTGGTTTCACTCACCGAGAGCGAAGGTCGCGAAGCGCTCGAAGGCCCGGATCGACTGGCTGCATATAAGCGTATGCGGGAACGGGCACGACGCGCCTTCGCCAACTTTGCGACGATGCTCCCACAGAAGAAAGAGGGAATCCGACTGCTCGGCACCAGTGGGACGGTGACGACACTCGCCAGTGTGCACTTGGCGCTTCCGTCCTACGACCGCAGTGCGGTGGACGGCCTTCACGTGCCGATCGAAGCGATGCAGAAGATCAGCACGATGATCGCGAGCATGGATTATGAAGAGCGCTCAAACCTCCCTTGCATCGGCAGCGACCGGGCCGACCTTGTCGTCGCCGGTTGCGCGATCCTCGAAGCGATCATGGAGATCTGGCCGGCGAAGAACCTCGGTGTTGCCGACCGCGGCATTCGTGAAGGCATACTTCGTTCGCTAATGGCGCGGGACGGCTGGCCGCTGTGAAGCGGCTGAAGACCGCCAAGGGCAGAAAAACCTCGTCGACGCGTTGGCTGGAGCGGCAGCTCAACGACCCTTACGTTCGCCGGGCCAGGGCAGAGAATTACCGCAGCCGCGCGGCTTATAAGCTGCTCGAATTGGATGAGCGCTTCGGACTGCTCGGGCGCGTAAAAGCCGTGGTCGATCTCGGCATCGCACCGGGGGGCTGGAGCCAAGTCGTGCGTCGCCGGGCGCCTCAGGCCAAGGTGGTCGGCATCGACTTGCTCCCGACCGATCCGATCGACGGCGTGACGATCATCCAATTGGACTTCACGGACGAGGAAGCGGCCGTGCAGCTCAAGAACGCACTCGGCGGGCAGGCCGACCTCGTCCTCTCAGACATGGCGGCGAACACGGTTGGTCACCAGCAGACGGATCACCTGCGCACCATGGCTCTGGTCGAGGCGGGCCTGGAATTCGCCAAAGAGGTGCTGCGCAACGGGGGCGCCTTTGTGGCCAAGGTCCTCGCCGGCGGCGCGGATGCTGCGCTCGTTGCCGAGATGAAGCGCCACTTCACGAGCGTGAGGCACGCCAAACCTCCCGCAAGTCGCAAGGGCTCGAGCGAATGGTATGTCGTCGCTCAGGGGTTCAAGGGGGCGTGAAGCTTCGGCGGCGTTCGGGTCGCCGCCCCGCCCTTCGCCTAACTTTTTGAGCGCGCCTCTGCGATCGCCTGCTTGAGAGTGTCATAGCCGACCGCGCCGTTCATCACCCGATCGCCGATGACGAACAAAGGCGTTCCGGTCGCGCCGAGCTCTCCGGCGACGTGAAAATTGCGCTTCAGCTCGGCCTCCGCGACCGGGTCATCCTGTGGTTGCGCACCGATTCCGGCCGCGCGCGACGCCGTAGCGATCGTATCGGGTGCCGGACGCCCAACTTTCCAGAGAGTGTCGTGAAACAGCGCGAACCGTCCTGCCTTGGACGCCTGTAGCGACAGGCGCGCGGCGGTCACGCTGTCCGGTCCAAGAATCGGCAGCTCGCGATAGACGACGCGCAAGCCTTTGTCCTCTCGCAGCAGCCGGTCGATGCTCGGGTTGCTGGCCTTGCAGTAGGGGCAGGCATAGTCGAAAAACTCGACCAGGGTCACGTCCGGCTTCGCGGCACCTTTCCAGGAGCTGGCGAACGGTGTTTCAATAGCAGCACGATTGGCCGCCAGGACTGGGGCATATTGCGCGTCGCGCAGCGCGTCTGCGGCGTCCGCGAGAATTTGCGGATCCGCCAACATGCCCTGGCGGACGATACGACTGCTCAAGAACTGCGGCGCGGCGAACATGATCAGGCCTGCTGTCAGCAGCGACCCGATCACTCCCCCCCCGACCGCTGCCGTCCACGGCGACGGTCCTTTTGTTTCGTTCACTGGTCGGGCTTCTCTTCTCTGTAGCGCTTGTCTTTCTTGGCCAGTTCGGCACGCGACACCATGGCAATGTCCTGTGCGCGAAGGAAGTCCGGAGTTCCAGCAGGGATTCCCGCCATTGCCATTTTGGCACTGGCGAGGGCAAGCTTCGGGTTGGCCTCGAGGTTGCTGCGCTCGGCGGTCGCTAGCGATGCGCGTGCATCGTCGCCCTCACGATCGTAGATGATCCCCAGCTGATACCAGGCGAACGGATTCTGATTGTCGCGGCTGACGGCCACCTTCAGGACGTCCTTGGCTTCGGCGAAATTCTTCGGGTCCTCGGTTGCGACCAGCGCGTGCCCGAGCATGGCCGCGATCAACGGCATGTTGCCAGAACGCTGGGTGGCTTCCCGGAGAGGTGCGATCGCTTCCTTCGGTTTGCCCCCTTCGAGCAAAATCTGGCCTTTGAGTTCGAGAAAGAATGGGTCGTGAGGATCGACCGCGAGGAGCGCGTCCGCTTCCGCTTCGGCCTTATCGGGGTAGCCGCCCAAGTGATAAGCATAGGCTCGCGCGTAATGCGCCGGGATGCTCTGATCGGTCTCGGGATATTTGATGACCGCCCGACGCGGGTCGATATAGCCGTTGAGCTTGGCTTTCACCCGCTCGAAGCGCGCTTCCAGCTCGGGATCGATCGGCTTGTTCCATGCCGGGTCCCCCTTGAAGCTTTGCTCCAGCGCCTGAATGCGCTCGGAATCCAGCGGATGGGTTCGGTCGTAGCTGTCCTTGGCGTAGATCGCCAGGCGATACTCTTGATTCTGCAGCTTGGCGAAGAATTGGAGCATTCCCTTGCCGCTGATGCCCGCGGTGTGGAGATATTTCACGGCCGCCTGGTCTGCCGTTGCTTCCTGCGTGCGGGTGAAGGCGAGGAACTTTCCCAAAGCGGCCTGTTGGCCCATCGCCATGATTCCCATGCCCGCATCGCCCGCGCCGGCCGCGACCGCCAGGGCGCCGAGCACCAAGGTCGCGATGGTGATTCCGGTCGCTTCCTTCGCCCCCTGCTGCAGCCGGATCGAATGCCCGCCGGCGACGTGACCGAGCTCATGCGCGATCACGCCTTGGAGCTGGTTGACGTTGTCGACCGACTGCATGAGGCCGGACTGGATGTAGACGATTTGGCCTCGATCGACGAAGGCGTTGATCTCGGGATCGTTGAGAAGGACGACATTAACGCTGTTCGGGTCAAGATTGGCCGCTTGGATGAGCGGCCGGGAAATGTCCTTGAACAGAAGCTCGGTCTCGCTATCCCGCAAAACCGATGCGTCCGCGTCCTGGGCGGCCGCGGGCCTCGCTGCGGCGACAGTTAGAATGAGCGCGAGCATCAGCAGGCGCGCGAAGCGAGCGACCGGCGAGTTCATCGCACGCCGATTACCATTCTTGTGCCTGAACCCGGCATGAAAACGTGATTGCCAGGTGTGCGAGTGACGAAGCCGTCCGCCCATCTTTGTCGGATTGCGCTCCGCTCGAAAACTATCCGAACGTGCGCTGCCACCAACCGCGGCGCGGCTCGCCGCTCTCGTCCGCAGTATCGTTGCTCGCCGAAGGCACCGGCGTCGGTTCAGCGGCCGACGTCGCGGATTCGGCAGCGGGCGACTCCGCGGCCTTTCCCTTCCGCTTCCGTGCAGGCTTGGCCGGAGTCGTCGACTGGTCAGCACTTTCAGAAGGGGGAACCTCGGCGGGGGCTGAGACCGGCGCGGTCCCATCCGCCTCAGCGGGGCCACCCTTTTTCGACCGCCGCCGCTTCGGCTTAGGCTCTTCAAGCGGCTGAACCTCGGCGATCGCCGGCTCCTCGTCGATTGGCCGCTCGACCATTGGGGAACTGTCTGGTTCGATCGTCGCTTGGGGCTCAGGCGCAGTGGACCTGCGGCCACGCCGGCGGCGGCTAGGCCGGCTCGCATCGCCAGGAGTCTCTCCTGCAGGTCGTTCGGGCGCCGCGCTCGGAGCGGCTGCTTCGGAAGAAACGGCCACGTCGGCGAGAGGTTCTGCCTCCTCAGCGTCCCTGCGGCCACGACCGCCACGGCGGCGTCGGCGCCGGCGTCGGCCCTGACGCTCGCCTTCCGACACGGGCGCCGGCTCGCCAGCCTCTTCCTCTTCCTCCTCCAGTGAAATCTCGATCTCTTCTTCCTCTTCCGGCGCGAGCGCGGGCGCTTCAACTCGGGGAACCACGGTCGGCCGCGGACCCGAATTCTCCACAGTCATTCGAGCACCTTCGAAAGTCTCGTCGATCGCGACTTCGATCGACACGCCGTAACGCTGCTCGATATCCGCCAGTTCGGAGCGCTTCTTGTTGAGCACGAAGACGGCGGCTTCACGCCCCGCGCGCAGCAGGATTTTGTCGCCGCGGCCGCGGGCCGCCTCGTCTTCGATGATCCTCAGCGCCGACAAGCCGGCCGACGCGGCGGTCCTCATCAAACCCGTCCCTTCGCAATGCGGGCACGGCTTGGTCGAGGCTTCGAGTACGCCCGTGCGAAGTCGTTGGCGGCTCATTTCCATCAAGCCGAAGCTGGAGATCCGGCCGACCTGGATCCGTGCCCGATCGTTCTTCAGCGCTTCCTTCATCGCCTTCTCGACCTTCCGCACATGGCTCGACTGTTCCATGTCGATGAAGTCGATGACGATGAGCCCGGCCATGTCGCGCAGGCGTAGTTGGCGCGCGATCTCCGCCGCCGCTTCGACGTTGGTGCTGAACGCGGTCTGCTCGATATTGTGTTCGCGGGTCGACCGGCCCGAGTTGATGTCGATCGACACCAGGGCCTCGGTCGGGTTGATGACCAGATAGCCGCCCGACTTCAGCTGGACGATCGGCTGGTACATGGCGGAAAGCTGATCTTCGACGCCATAACGCTGAAATAAAGGCGTCGTTTCGCTGTGCTGCGTCACCCGACGCACGTGGCTCGGCATCAGAAGCTTCATGAAGCCTCGCGCCGCCTTATAGCCTTCGTCGCCTTCGACGATCACATCGTCGATCTCGCGGTGATAAAGGTCGCGGATCGCCCGCTTGATGAGATCGCTGTCGCGGTAAATCAGCGCTGGCGCAGTGCTGCCGAGGGTGCGCTCGCGGATCTCGTCCCAAAGCCGAGCAAGATAATCGAAGTCGCGCTTAATCTCGGTCTTTGTCCGCGACAGGCCGGCCGTGCGGACGATCAGCCCCATGGTCGACGGCAACTTCAAGTCCGACATGATCGACTTCAGCCGCTTGCGGTCCGCGCCGTTGGAGATCTTGCGCGAAATGCCACCGCCGTGGCTGGTGTTCGGCATTAGCACGCAATAGCGGCCGGCGAGGCTCAAATAGGTCGTTAGCGCTGCGCCCTTGTTGCCGCGCTCTTCCTTGACGACCTGGACGAGCAGCACCTGGCGGCGCTGAATCACATCTTGGATCTTGTAGCGGCGCCGCAACGCCTGCCGCTTCTTGCGAAGCTCGTCCGCTGCGGACTCATCGACCGGCGAACGATTTGATCCGGTGCCCGCCTCCGTGGTCGTCGCGGCTGCTTCGACGACTTCGTCTCCTTCGGCAGGTTCGGCGTCGTAACTGTCGCCCTCATCACTTTCTTCGAGTTCCGCCGAGCGCAGCCGCTCTTCCTCGGCCGCGTGCTCCGCCTCTTCGCGCAGCAATGCTTCGCGGTCAGCTTTAGGGATCTGATAATAGTCCGGATGGATTTCGCTGAAGGCCAGGAAACCGTGGCGGTTTCCGCCATAATCGACGAACGCCGCTTGCAGCGACGGTTCTACTCTGGTGACCTTGGCGAGATAAATATTGCCTTTGAGCTGCTTGTGCTCGGCGGATTCGAAGTCAAACTCCTCGATCCGGTTTCCCTTTACGACCGCGACCCGGGTCTCCTCCGGGTGGCGCGCGTCGACCAACATGCGCATGGACATTGAAATTTCTCCGGGCGCGCGCGGGCAGCGATGAACAGCTGTAACGCGCGATGATTAGGGCCACCCCGGGCGGAACTGGGCCGCTGGCGATGGCGGGATTCATGGAATGTGCCTCTGCTTCATGGGCCAAGCTGCGTCCTGGCGCAGGCACCACGCCCGCCGGCTCATGGTTGAGCGGGCGAAGGGCGTTCTGTGGCATCATGCAAGCGTCAACCTCGTGAAGGCCGCTTTCAAGAAGACGGCGCGTATCCCCTGCTGCCGACCAGATAGACCGGGCCGCCGGGAATTAAAGCGGGTTAGCATCCGGCGTGCTGCACCGCAACTGCGGGCCGCTTCACCGATACCTTCAACGGTGGATAATTTCCCCTTTACCATTTTCGCGTGATAAGCTGCTTCCGGATCAAGGGGTTGGGCTGAACTTGCTGAGGAATTGGCCGCCGAATTGGAGCGCGATTGCGGGAGCTGGGCTGACCGTTGCGGCGGCTGGCTCCATCCTGTTGGCCATTGGCGCGAGCCGAAGTGGCGCAGCCGCCGCTAGCGAGGGGAGCGCCGGACTCGGCGAGGCGCGGCAGGCGAGTCTCACCGTTGCCTTACCCTCGGCAGTCAATGACCGAATTTACGCGGCTCCTGCGGCTCGCGGGCGGCCGATCGTGGTGATCGACGCCGGCCATGGGGGCCGCGATCCTGGCGCGCGAGGAGTATCGGGCGACCTTATCGAAAAGAAATTGACCCTGGCCCTCGCCGAGGAGCTTCGCGACCAGCTGGTCCGGCGCGGCCGAGTGAGGGTTGCCATGACTCGCGAGGACGACCGTTATCTGACGCTGGAGGATCGCGCCGCCGTCGCGCGCCGGCTGAACGCGGGCCTGTTTGTGTCGCTGCACGTCGACAGCGCGCCCAATCCGCTGGCGCGAGGCGCCACGGTTTACTCGCTGTCTGACGTAGCGTCAGACTCCGAAGCAGCCCATTTTGCCGCGGCCGAAAATGGCGATGCCGCCATTGGAAGCGGCAATGGATCCGTCGAGGCGATGCTATCAGACCTCGCCTTTCGCGCTCAGATGAGCGCATCGGCGGACCTCGCCACGAGGTTCGTTCACAAATCGGCCGGCAGGTTCGAACTGCGCCCCAACCCGCATCGCTTCGCCGCCTTCCACGTCCTGCGCCGCTCCGGCGCTCCGGCGGTGCTCTTCGAGGCGGGCTATCTCAGTAATGTCGACGATGAAGCGCTATTGCGTTCGCCGCAACACCGATCGGCGATCGTTCTCGCGCTGGCCCAGGCTATCGAAACCGACGTCGCCTCCCGCTCGCGGCATTAACCAGCTTCCCGCTTTTGTCCGAACAAGCTAGACGCGAGGGCGAATGAAGTTTGAGCGTCTGAACGCCCCCGGCTGGGAACTCCCGGATCTCGTCGCCTTCAACAACAGGGTGCACGATTGGGTGGACCCGTTGTTCGCGCGCCGCTGGGTGCGGCGGCTGGCTTGGACGCTGTTCGCCGGATTCTTCCTCGTGGCCTGCATCTGGGTGTACATTGCGTCGACCATTCCGTCGTCCCGAACCCTGCTTGCATATCAACCGCCGCTGCCGACCAACGTGCGGGGCTATGACGGAACCCCCGTCCAGACCTTCGCCCGCGAACGCCGCGTGGAGTTGGCGTACGACGAGTACCCGCCACTCGTGGTCCACGCGTTCCTATCAGCCGAGGACAAGGGTTTCTTTCAACACCACGGCATCGACGTCACCGGCCTTCTGGGCGCAGTCGTCGATTTCACGACCAAGAGTGTTACGGGCGGCGGCCGCGCCAAGGGCGGTTCGACCATCACCCAGCAGGTTGCGAAATATCTGCTGAAGGACAGCAGCTACAATGTCGGCCGCAAAGTGCGCGAGGCGATCCTTGCCTTCCGCCTGGAATCGACGCTGACGAAGGAGCAGATTCTCGAGCTTTACTTGAACTCGATCTTCCTCGGCAGGAACGCCTATGGCGTGCAGGCGGCGGCGCGCGCCTATTTCGACAAGGACGTCAACGAGCTGACGCTGCCCGAGGTGGCCTATCTCGCGGTGCTTCCGAAGGCGCCGGCCAATTATGACCCGACGCGCGCGACGCAGCGCGCGCTCGACCGCCGCAACTATGTGCTGCGAGAGATGTACCGCAACGGCTACATCACCGAGGATCAGTGGAAGACGGCGGCATCGTTGCCGCTCGGCACGATCCGCTACGGAAGCAACGAGAAGTTCCGCCAGCAGGGCGGCTATTTCATGGAAGAGGTCCGCCGAGAGCTGAAGGACAAGTTCGGCGAGGATTCGAAGAACGGCCCGAACAGCCTTTACGCGGGCGGTCTCTGGGTCCGCAGTTCGATGAATCCGGTCATGCAGGACGCGGCGGCGCAGGCGCTTCGCGAGGGTCTCGCCAAGTTTGACGGGGGTCGCGGATGGACGGACTTGGGTATGAGCATCGACCTGTCGAAAGATTGGGCGGGCCAGCTCGACCGCGCAGCCGTTGGCACCGGTTTCCCTGATTGGCGGAAGGCCGTGGTGCTGTCGAAGAGCGGCGGCGCAGCGACGATCGGCTTTTCGAATGGCTCGACGGGCACGCTGCCGGCATCCGCCGCGTCGATGCCCAAGCGGGGAGTTGGCGGCGCCGCGTACAACTTCCTGACTCCGGGCATGGTGATCATCGTCAAGGAAACGGGATCGGGCACCTACGCTCTGCGCTCAGTCCCGCAAATCTCCGGCGGAATGGTTGCGGAGGAAGTGCAGACCGGTCGTGTCCTCGCAATGCAGGGCGGGTTCGACGTGATCGGATCGAGCTACAATCGTGCGACGCAAGCACTTCGTCAGCCAGGCTCGGCCTTCAAGCCCATCGTCTACGTGACCGCGCTCGAAAACGGCTTCACCCCGGCTTCGATCGTTGTGGATGCGCCTTTCTGCGTTTGGCAGGGCGCGGGCCTGGGGAACAAATGCTTCGTCAACTTCGATCGCCGTTATGCCGGCCCGAAGACGATGCGCTGGGGCGTCGAGCAATCGCGCAATCTGATGACGGTGCGCACGGCCGCGCAGACCGGCATGCCCAAGGTCATCGACACGGCAAAGAAACTCGGCGTTGGTGATTTTCCCAATTATCTATCGATCGCGCTTGGCGCTGGAGAAACGACGGTCTCGCGGCTGGTCAACGCTTATGCCGTGCTTGCCAACCAGGGCCGGTCGGTGAAGTCGACGACCATCGACTATGTGCAGGACCGCAATGGCAAGGTGATCTACCGTTCGGACAATCGCTGTGCGCTCATGGAAAATTGCAACGCAGCGGACTGGGACGGGAAAGGGATGCCGCGTCCGCCGAATCGTACCCGCCAGCTTCTTGAGCCCATGGCCGCGTTCCAAATGGTGCACATCATGGAAGGTGTGATCGAACGGGGCACCGCGACCGTCTTGCGCGACCTCGACCGGCCGCTGTTCGGCAAGACTGGGACGACATCTGGCCCGACCAACGTCTGGTTCGTCGGGGGCTCGCCGGATATCGTTGCCGGCGTCTATATGGGTTACGATCAGCCCCGCTCGATGGGCGGATACGCGCAGGGCGGACGGATCGCGGCCCCGATCTTCAAGCAATGGGCCCAAACTGCGCTCAAGGATCAGCCGAAGACGCCGTTCGTCGCCCCGGCGGGAATCCGTTGGGTGCGGATCGATCGCGGCACGGGCAAGCGGGTCTATGGCGTCTTTCCCGTAACGGAAGACCCGAAATCGTCGGTGATTTGGGAAGCTTTCCAGCCACAGACGGAGCCGCGGCGCACCTATCGGAGCGCCCTCGGCGATCCGTACAACACGCAACAACAGCAAGCCCAATGGCAGTCAATGCTGCGCCAGCGGCAAGCCGCGCTGCAGCAGCGGGCGGCGGCGCAAGGGAGGGCCGCGCCCGGCCGAATGGCGCCGGCGGCCCAACCACCCTTGCCAACGCAGAACAGCCTCTAATAGGTAATCCCGTCACCCCGCCAACCGGGGCCCCGCTGTTTCTGTGGCAAATGACAGGAAGCGGGATTCCCGCTCTCGCTGGAATGACCAATGATTGGAGTGAACGAACATGCGCGCCGAAGCGCAGGCTCATATCGAGCAGATCAATGCAGCCACCGCGCTCCTGCGCCGGTTCCTCGATTGGGACCGAGCTAACAAGCGCCTGCAAGAGCTCAATTCCAAAGTCGAGGATTCGACCCTCTGGGACGACCCCAAGGCGGCGCAGGAGGTGATGCGCGAGCGCCAGCGGCTGGAAGGAGCGATCGGCGCGACCCGC
This sequence comes from Pseudomonadota bacterium, assembly GCA_046733135.1. GTDB lineage: Bacteria > Pseudomonadota > Alphaproteobacteria > Sphingomonadales > Sphingomonadaceae > Sphingomicrobium. The sequence goes on from JBKPON010000065.1 coordinate 17,977, forward strand.
GCGATCGAGCGTGAGCTGTCGGACACGGCCGAGCTCATCGAGCTCGCCGAGAGCGAAGGCGACGAGGCGCTCGTTGATGATGGCATTCGCAGTCTCGCCGAGCTCGCCGAACGCGCCGAGCGCGACAAGGTCGCCGCACTGCTTGCCGGGGAGGCGGATGCCAACAACGCCTATGTCGAGATCAACGCCGGTGCCGGCGGCACGGAGAGCCAGGACTGGGCAGAGATGCTGCAGCGCATGTATACGCGCTGGGCCGAGCGCAACGGTAAAAAAGTCGAACTGATCGACCATCATTCGGGCGAGCAGGCCGGCATCAAGTCAGCGACCCTGCTGATCAAGGGTGAAAACGCCTACGGCAACCTCAAGGTCGAAAGCGGGGTTCACCGCCTGGTGCGCATCAGTCCGTACGACGCGAACGCCCGCCGCCACACGAGCTTCTCCAGCGTCTGGGTCTATCCCGAGGTCGACGAGGACATCGACATACAGGTCGAGGATAAGGAACTGCGGATCGACACCTATCGGTCTTCGGGCGCGGGAGGGCAGCACGTCAACACCACCGACAGCGCGGTGCGCATCACCCACATCCCCACAGGTATTGTCGTCGCCTGCCAGAACGAGCGGTCGCAACACAAGAACCGCGCCTCGGCCATGAAGCAGCTGAAGGCACGTCTCTATGAAGCCGAGCTGCAGAAGCGCGAAGCGGAGGCGAACGCCGCCAATGCCGCGAAGACCGACATTGGCTGGGGGCACCAGATCCGCTCCTACGTGCTGCAGCCTTATCAGCTGGTCAAGGACCTGCGCACAGGCGTGACGTCGTCGTCACCTACCGACGTGCTCGATGGCGATCTGGACCGCTTCATGGCGGCCGCTCTCTCGCAACGCGTTACGGGCGAGACCGTCGAGGTCGAGGATGTGGAGTAGGGGTGGTCAGCATTTTCGTTCGTCCTGAGCGGAGGCGCGACAGCGCCGTAGTCGAAGGGCGACTCGCACGTCGGCCGAAGAAGCGCCCTTCGACTTCGCTCAGGACGAGCGGAGCTTTGGCGATGTGGGCGATAGCTCTCCTCACCGCCTGCCGCGCTCAGCCGAGCGAGCCGCAGTTCCCACAGGCGCATCGCGATGTCGCTCCGATCGTCGACGACGCCTTCTCGACCGAGGACGCGCGAGACCGCCTGGGGGAGGCGGAAGAAGTGATGGAACTCGCCGGCACGAAAGCGGGCATGTCGGTCGCCGACGTCGGCGCTGGCGAGGGCTATTACACGGTGCGTCTTGCGCGGCTGGTTGGCGCCAAGGGCCGCGTGCTGGCGGAGGACATCGTTCCGAGTATCCGCGACGCGCTCAGCGACCGCGTTCAGCGCGAGCGGCTCGACAATGTCGCCGTGAAGCTTGGCACCCCCGACAATCCGATGCTTCCGGGGCAATCGTTCGACCGCGTGTTCCTCATCCACATGTACCACGAAGTGCAATCGCCCTATGCCTTCCTCTGGCATCTGCGCGAGGGGGTGAAGCCAGACGGGCTGGTGGTGGTCGTCGATTCCAATCGGCCGATCAGGCGCCACGGCATCCCGCCCGCCCAGCTACAGTGCGAGTTCGCGTCACTCGGCATGAAGCCGGTGCAGTTCCGCATGCTGACCGGGGGCGAAGCTTATTTCATGGCGTTCCGGCTGGTACGCCCAAGGCCTGCCCCCGAGGCAATTCGGGCTTGCGAGACGGCAGCCTAAAGCCAGCCGGTTCGCTTGAATCGGTCATAGAGAAGAAGGCAGATCACACCGATCGCGCCCAAGACAATGAAATAGGCGTATCTCACGTGAAGCTCCGGCATGTTCTCAAAGTTCATGCCATAGATTCCGGCGATGGCGGTTGGGACGGCCAGGATGGCGGCCCACGCCGCCAGCTGGCGCGTAATCGTTCCCACCCTCTGCTGTTCGAGCAGCGTACTCAGCTGGAACACTGCTGAAAGCGCCTCACGAAGCGCATCGACGCGCGACTGAACGCGCCGCACATGATCTTCGACATCGCCAAAATAGAGGCGGGTGTTGGAATCGATGCAGGGCAATTCCTGACGAGCGAGCTTATGCGCGACCTCGCCCATCGGGCCGAGGATCCGCTGCAGGCGGCTGAGCTCGCGCCTTAGGGCAAAGATATGATTGACCTGCTTGCGATCAAGAAATCCTTCCGCCGCCCGGGCCTCCATCTCCAGTACCTCTTCCTCGATGTCGTCCACCAGCGGCCCGTAGCCGTCGACGATGTAATCAAGCACCGCGTGGAGAAGGTAGTCCGTGCCGTGCATGAGCAACTTCGGAGCTTTCTCGAGTTGCTCGCGCAAAGCGGTGTGCGCGCGCTCGGACCCGTGCCGGACGGTGATGATATGGCTGTGCCCGACGAAGATTTCCGTTTCCCCATATTCGATCGTCTCGCCTTGCAGCCGAGCCGTGCGCGCGACCACGAACAGCTGGTCGTCGTAAACGTCGATCTTGGGCAGTTGGTCGGCAGTAATCGCGTCCTCGAGCGCGAGAGGGTGGAGATCATAGGAGTTGGCAAGCGACCGCATCTCGTCCTGCGACGGGTCCGTGATCCCGATCCAGACGAACTCACTCTTGTCTTCTCTACAATTGACCGGCTCGTCGATCGCGATCGATCGCACCCGGTGACCGTCGCGGTAAAGATATGATGCGACAACAGCCATCGCGGCTCCCGGAACTCCTGCCGAGTGCAGCTTGTATCAGCTGTTCCGTGACAAGTCTGTGAGGTTCAGAGGAGGCCGGTGCGCCGGAAGCTGGTGCATTCCTCGCCGGCAAAGATCAGATGATCGAGCACGGTGCAGTCCAGGGCCTCGGCGGCGGACACGAGCCGGCGGGTCGCGCGGCAATCTGAATCGCTTGGGGTGGCGTCACCGCTCGGATGGTTATGGGCCAGCACGATCCCGCAGCTACCGTGCAGCGCGGCGTCGCGAATGATCTCCTTGAGCGGAAAACGCGCGCCCGTTGCGTCACCCTCGTGGCGCGATACATGGAGGCAGCGGGCATGCTCGTCGACATGAGCCACCCAGATGGCTTCGCGGCTAGGGTCCGAATCCGCCATGCAGCCGGTGAAGAATTGTCTGGCCGCGGCAAACCCGTCGAGCCTCACGGGGAATTCGGCGCTCTGATATCCCATGGGTATGGAGGGTAGGTGCGTCTCCCGTCTCGTCCCACTTGAACCGAGTCCGAAACAGACATCCATTTTGGAGGGAAGTGCGGCCGCTTGGACAGCGCTCAACGTGCGTCTAGGATAAGCTTGCAATGCGCCAATATCTCGACCTCATGCAGCTCATCCTCGACCGCGGCGTGGCCCAGGAAGACCGTACCGGCACCGGCACGCTTTCGTGCTTTGGAGCGCAGATGCGCTTCGATCTCGCCGAAGGCTTTCCGCTCCTCACGACGAAAAAGCTGCACCTCAGGTCTATCATCGTCGAGCTGTTGTGGTTCCTACGCGGGGATACGAACATAAGCTGGCTCAAGGAACGCAATGTCCGCATCTGGGATGAGTGGGCCGACGAGAACGGCGATCTCGGCCCCGTTTACGGCAAGCAGTGGCGGGACTGGGAAACGGCCGATGGGCAGCACATCGACCAGATCGGGAACCTCGTCGAGCTCATCAAACGCGATCCCTATTCACGCCGCCAAATCGTCACCGCCTGGAACCCCGGCGAGATCGGGCGAATGGCGCTCGCGCCCTGCCATTGCCTATTTCAGACGCAGGTCGCGGCCGGCCGTCTCAACCTTCAGCTCTACCAGCGTAGCGCCGACATTTTCCTCGGCGTGCCCTTCAATATCGCGAGCTACGCACTACTGACCCATATGCTCGCTCGGGAGTGCGGGCTCGAGCCGGGCGTGTTCGTGTGGACGGGCGGCGACTGCCATCTCTACTCGAACCATCTCGAACAAGCCCGCCTGCAGCTGACGCGTGAACCCCGTCCGCTCGCTCAGCTGGTGATCAAGGACCGGGGGCAGGGATTATTCGGCTATGAGGCCGAGGATTTCGTCTTCGAAAACTACGATCCCCACCCGCACATCGCGGCGTCCGTCGCGGTCTGACGGCGGTTCGCCGCTACGGCAGAGAGGGAAAGCGACTCCGCGATGGAGCCCTTCCGGGGCAGCCGCGTTGGGTTCCTCCGTAAGAAGGAGAATCAACATGCTTCGCAAGGTTATGACGGCCCTTTTGATCGGCGGGGCGCTTGCCGCCGCGGCGTGCAACACCGTCCGTGGTGCTGCCAAGGACGTGAATAGCGTCGCCAACACGGCTGATAACGCCATCTAAGCAGGCGCTTTTCCTGTCCGCAACGGAGTGAGGATCATGTTTCAGAAGATCATCATTGTAACGCTGATGGGTACATCGCTCGCATTGGCGGCGTGCAACACGGTTCGCGGGGCGGCGCGTGACGTCAATTCTGTGGCGAACTGCACCGAGGACCTGATGAAGCAGGGCAAGTGTTGAGCCGTTCACGCTAGACAAATGTTCGATAGCGCAGCCATGATCATTCCAGATGCAGAACGAAAGGAATGGTCATGGTTCAGAAGGTTCTGGCGGTGGTGGTAATTGGCTGTGCGCTCGCGCTTGCTGCCTGCAACACCGTTCGCGGGGCCGCACGCGACGTGAATTCGGTCGCGAACTGCACTCAGAACGCGATGAATGGCGGACGGTGCTAAGGGCATTCACTGGACAAACGGCCGAGGGCGCGGCCATGCTCGTTCCACGTCCAGAACGTGAGGAGCGAACATGATCCAGAAGTTGGCTGCGTTGGTCTTGGTGAGTGCGTGCATTGCGATTGCGGCATGCAACACGGTGCGCGGTGCTGCGGGCGATGTGAGCTCGGTCGCGAACTGCACTGAAAACGCGATCAACACCGGCTACTGCAAGTAACGGTTGTACCCATGGGCAAAAAGAACCCCGCCGGATCGCTCCGGCGGGGTTTTTATTAGGTGCAACGCTAGCGATCAGTCTTGCAGATAGTCACCGGCGTCGGCGTCAAGGCCATGCCCGCTCGGAACGACTTCGCCCAGCGGATCGTCGCCGGTTCCGGTGTCGTCCCGCGGCGTGCGGGCGCGCTCGGCGGCACGGAGCTCGTCCGCTGAATCGGGGGCGATCAGAGCCTCCTGAATCCGGCGGTGCGCCGCACGCAGCGCCGTGTCGCGAGACGAAGCGGCGACGCGTAGCCGGTTCATACCGGCGCCGGTACCCGCCGGGATCAGCCGACCGACGATGACGTTTTCCTTCAGGCCCATCAACGTGTCGACCTTGCCCTGGACCGCGGCCTCAGTGAGGACTCGAGTGGTCTCCTGGAACGAGGCGGCCGAGATGAAGCTGCGGGTCTGCAGGCTCGCCTTGGTGATCCCAAGAAGCACCGGCTTCCCTTCCGCCTTCTTCTGCTTCTTCTCGAGCCGCGCGTTGATCTCGTCCATCTCCTCGCGATCGACCTGCTCGCCCGGCAACAGCGTGGTGTCACCGCTCTCAGTGATCTCGACCTTCTGCAGCATCTGGCGAACAATCACTTCGATGTGCTTGTCGTTGATCTTCACGCCCTGCAGTCGATAGACCTCTTGGATCTCGCTCACGAGATATTCCGCGAGTGCCACCACTCCGAGAACCTCGAGGATGTCGTGTGGATCGGGTGAACCGCCGACGAGATTGTCGCCGCGCTTCACATGGTCACCTTCCTGGACTTCGATCATCTTCGATTTGGGCACCAGATACTCGACCGGCTCCGAACCATCGTCGGGAAGGATCGCGATCTTACGTTTGGCCTTATAGTCACGCATGAAGGTGACCTTGCCGGAAACCTTCGCGATGATCGCGTTCTCCTTTGGCTTGCGCGCCTCGAACAGCTCGGCGACCCGCGGTAGAC
>JBKPON010000066.1:0-5558 GCA_046733135.1 Pseudomonadota bacterium
AGCTCGGGCATCGCTTGGACCAGCAGTGGTTCGTCTCCGGGAGTGATGCCGAGTTTCGGCGCAATCAATTCCGCCAGGCGCGGGTCATCGGCTTCGCGGAGGTAGTGGCCGTTCAAATTCTCGAGCTTTTTGAAGTCGAAGCGCGAGGGGGACTTCCCGACATGGTCGAGGTCGAACCACTCGATCGCCTGGCTCCGGCTGATGATCTCGTCGTCGCCATGACCCCAGCCCAGCCGAAGCAAGTAATTGAACACTGCCTCGGGTAGCATTCCGAGCTCGTCGCGATAGGCGTCGACCCCCAAGGCCCCATGCCGCTTGCTGAGCTTGGCGCCGTCCGGGCCGTGAATCAGCGGGACGTGGGCGTAAGTGGGTTCGGGCCAGCCCATTGCGCGGACGATCGCCAGCTGCCGAAAGGCATTATTGAGATGGTCGTCGCCGCGGATCACGTGAGTGACCCCCATGTCGTGATCGTCGACCACGACGGCAAGCATATACGTGGGACTTCCGTCGGATCGAAGAAGGATGAAGTCGTCGATTTCACTGTTCTGCACCGTCACGCGTCCCTGAACGCGGTCCTCGATGACCGTCTCGCCCTCTCGGGGAGCTTTCAGACGAATGACAAAGGGGACATTGGGTAGCGTGGCATCCGGCGCGCGGTCGCGCCACGGACTGTTGATTCGAAACGGTCTCCGCTCCGCCGCAGCCTTCTCCCGCTGCGCTGCAAGCTGCTCCTGCGTCATGTAACAGCGGTAAGCGGCGCCCCGATCGAGCAGCCGATGGGCGACTTCCGCATGTCGCGCCCAAAATTGCGACTGGTAATATTCGTGGCCGTCCCAATCGAGACCGAGCCAGTGCATCCCGTCGAGGATCGCGTCGATCGCCTCTTTGGTCGAGCGGGCTTTGTCGGTGTCTTCGATCCTCAGAAGGAACTTGCCGCCGTGATGGCGAGCGAACAGCCAGTTGAACAGGGCCGTGCGAGCACCGCCGATGTGAAGAAAACCGGTCGGGGAGGGGGCGAAGCGGGTAACAACCGCCCGCGGGGCGGATTCTGACGGACGGCTTGCGCTCAAGCGCGCTTTCCTCTTCTCTTCATGCTGCAATGCAACGGACGAGCGCCCCTAACATAGGGGAAGCGCCTCTTCCACAGCGTGCTCGGGGCTATTGGAGGACGCGGTTTTCCGCGCTTCACGGGGAGCTGGAGAAGCTTCTCGAGGCCGAGCGCGCCCAACTTCCGCCGTGGTTCGTCGTCGGCTTTGGCAGCGGTATAGCCGCGTGGTTTGCAATCGATGAACGACCGGGATGGGCGGCATTCCTGTGCATCGCCGCGGCGCTGGCGTTTGCGGGCTTCGGGCTCGGCACGGGCCGAGCGGGACGTGCGGTTGGCTGGTTCGCCCTTGCCGCGGCCATCGGATGCGCCATGGTCTGGGCACGATCTGCATGGATCGCGACGCAGCGCCTCGACCGCCCCGTCGTCATAGAGTTCAACGCGCGCGTGCTCACGGTCGATCATCTCGCGGCCAGGCAGACCGTTCGGTTGATGCTCACCCCAACAGGCACCGGGCTACCACCGAAGGTGCGAATCTCGGTGGACGACGACAAGCTCCCCAAAGGCATAGCGCGGGGGGCGGAGATCCGATTGCGGGCACGCCTCGCACCCCCTCCACCGATGGCCCTGCCGGGGACCTATGATTTTGCGCGAGACGCTTGGTTCAACCAAATCGGCGCAGTGGGCAAGCCGATGGGCCCGGTCACGGTCGTTCGCTCAGCGCAATCGCTAGGCCTCGATCGCCTCCGCCAGGGTCTCAGGCAGCACATTGCCTCACGGCTTCCGGATCGCTCCGCCGGAATAGCCATCGCCCTCGTGGTGGGTGACCAGAACGCGGTCGATGAGGAAGATGCCGACGCGATGCGTCGCAGCGGTCTCACGCATCTCCTCTCCGTCAGCGGATTGCATATCGCTGCCGTGGTCGCCTTTGCGATGTTCCTAACGCTCAAGTTGCTCGCCTCAAGCGAGCGGCTCGCTCTTCGGTTCAATTTGGTGCTCGTTTCGGCAGCCGTCGCCGCTGCCGCGGGCATTGGCTACACGGTCCTGACCGGCGCGCAGGTGCCGACGGTCCGAAGCTGCGTGGCGGCCTTGCTGATCCTTGCTGGAATCGCGCTCGGACGGGAAGCAATCAGCCTCCGACTCATTGCGGTCGGAGCACTGGTAGTGTTGCTGTTCAGGCCCGAAGCCCTCGCTGGAGCGAGCTTCCAGATGAGTTTCGCGGCAGTGACGGCGATTGTCGCGTTGCATTCCACCGGGTGGTCGAGGCGACTGTTCCAGCGACGCGACGAAGGTCCGATCTTGAGGATCGGACGCGCACTGTTGGCGACGGTTGTCACAGGACTTTGTGTCGAGTTGGCGCTCATCCCGCTGGCATTGTTCCACTTCCACCGCGCGGGCCTCTATGGCGTGGCCGCCAACATCTTCGCGATCCCGTTGACGACCTTTGTGATCATGCCGTTGGAAGCCGGCGCGCTCCTCCTCGACGCGGTCGGCTGGGGAAAGCCGCTGTGGCTGTTGTGCGGAGCAGCAATCGACGGACTATTGCAGCTTGCCCGGTCGGTTGCTTCGGCTCGAGGCGCCGTCGCCTTACTGCCGTCAATGCCGGGCTGGGCATTCGGACTGATGATCGCCGGCGGTTTATGGCTGTGCTTGTGGACCACACGTGTCCGCCGCCTCGGACTCCTGCCGTTCGCGATCGGCGCGCTGGCGGCGGCGTTCAGCCCGTCGCCCGATTTGTTGGTGACTGGGGATGGCAGTCATCTCGCGGTCGTGGACCAAGGCCGGACGCCACTCCTCCTCCGCGATCGTGCGGGCGATTATGTGCGCGATCTGTTCGCCGAAGCGTCGGGTTTCGACGGCGACCCCGGAGAGCTCGACTCGCGACCGTACAGCGCCTGCTCTCACGACGCCTGTGTCGCCGTCCTTGATAAGGGCGGTAACCAGTGGCGGCTGCTCGCTACGCGCTCGTCCACGCCGATCGACTGGACGACCATCACTCGAGCCTGCGCCGACGCCGATATCGTCGTGTCCGATCGGCGGCTGCCCAGAGGATGCAATCCGCGATGGCTAAAGCTTGATCGCCGGGGGCTGGCAAGGACAGGCGGTGTCGCCATTTATCTGAACAAGACACCGCGCGTGGAGATGGTCGCCGATCGCGTCGGCGACCATCCCTGGGCCATGTGACGGTGACCTGGAAATCCGCTATGGCGCGGCAAGCTCTCAACGAGAGGTAAGAATATGCCGGAATATGTAATTGAGCGTGAGATGCCGGGCGTCGGTTCGCTCGGCGCGGAAGATCTCCAGAATGCCTCGCAGACCAGTTGCTCGGTGCTGCGTGACCTTGGACCGCAGATCCAGTGGGTTCACAGCTATGTGACGGACAACAAGCTTTACTGCATCTACCGCGCACCGAATGAGGAGATCATCCGCGAACACGCGCAGCGCGGCGGTTTTCCGTGCAACAAGGTCTCCAAGGTGCAAACCATCATCAGCCCGACGACGGCGGAGTAGCGCCTCGCAATTCCACTCAGGGATAGTCACTATCCGCCAGCGGGCTGCCACACCGCCAGCTCGCTTCCAGCGGGGTCGATGAAGTGGAAGCGTCGGCCGCCGGGGAAGCTGAAGATGGGCTTTGCGATCGTGCCGCCGGCTTTGGTGACCGCATCGAAGGCGGCTTCCAGATCATCGACGCGAACTACCGGAAGCGGTGCGGCCAGCGCCTCGTCGGGCTGCCCGTTGAGGCCCAGGTCGACGTCACCGCTGGTCGTGGCCGAATAATCCGGACCATAGTCGGTGAAATCCCAATCGAATGCTTGTCGGTAGAAGGCGCGCGTCAGCTCATGCGCCGTCGCACTCGGCAGCTCGACATAGTCGATGCGGGCCACTGCAATCTCCTGCTTCGTCACACGAATTTGATCGGCACCTACTCGCCTCTCAAGACATGGAGGACCAGCGGGCCCCGCCCGCGCCGAGGATGACAATCCTCAGTAACGCCGAATCAAGCCGGCAAGTCGCCCCTGGATCTGCACTCGACGCGGCTCATAACGCTGCGGCTCGTAATTGCGATTGGCAGGATCCAGGCGGATCATGCTTCCTTCGCGGCGGAAGGTCTTGAGCGTAGCTTCCTCATTGTCGATCAGTGCCACGACGATTTCTCCATCGTGCGCCGTTTCGGCCTTGCGGATCAGCGCGAAGTCACCGTCGAGAATGCCTTCATCGACCATCGAATCACCCGACACTTCCAGGGCATAATGCTCACCCGGCCCGAGCAGCGCTGCGGGGACGGGGAAACTCTCCGTGCCCTGCAAAGCCTCGATCGGCGTGCCGGCGGCGATCCGACCGTGCAACGGAATGTCGAGCGTGTCATTCGCCGGCGATGGCGCGGCTGGACGAATGGGAGTCACGGTCGCCGAGGGTCGCAGCTCGGGTCGCTTCAAGACTTCGAGCGCCCGTGCTCGGTTGGGGAGGCGGCGGATGAAACCGCGTTCCTCGAGCGCCGAGATCAGTCGATGGACGCCAGACTTGGATTTAAGATCGAGCGCTTCGCGCATCTCGTCGAAGCTAGGCGAGACGCCGCTCTCTTTGAGCCGTCCATCGATGAACATCAGCAGTTCACGCTGCTTGGCGGTCAGCATCGGCCCCACTCTCCATTGGAACGAACGGGGAACGTGTAGGCAACAAAATGGCTTGGGTCAAGACCGCTTGGGTTGATCAGCTCCCACCTGACGCAAGGCGCGCCTTCATCGCTGCGATCGCGCTCTCGTTGCGTTTAAGCTTTATCTCTTCGCGTATGGCGGCGAGGAACTGCTGAGCATAGTCTTGAGATGTAGGTTCTTGCAGTTCAGTCTGCATTCGTCCGATCAGCCCCGGTTGAAACAAGGCGTTGCCGGGGACGATCTTGTTCACCTTTACAACGAAAAATCCGCGCCCCTGTTGATCCGCCAGCATCCGGCTCTTTCCCTGAGCGAGCGTAAACAGCATTTGCAGGGGCGGCGGGACCTGTTGGTTAGCCATCGCGATCTGAATGCGACGAACGGCGAGTGGACGCACGGCCGGCAGGGCAACGCCCGACTCTCGAGCGGCCTGGGCCAGGGGCATGCCGCGCGATGCCTTGGCAGCGATGCCCGAAGCTGCAATCTTGGCGCGCGAAAGGGCCTGGCTCGCGATCCACTCCCTTGCGACCTGCTCGCGGATGCTTGAGAACGGGGCGGGTGCTGCAGAGACGATCTCGGCCGGCGAAATCAATGCATAGCCATGATTGTCAGGCAGCGTGACGACTTCCGGCGGGTCGTTCGGCGCAATCTCGAATCCAGACTTGAGCGCAGGCGCCAAGTCGGCAGGCAGCTTGTAACCAGGATCGGCACGCGAAGTGCCGCCAACCATGATGAGCGGCGTCGTGATGATTGGCAGTTTTGCGTGAGCCGCGGCTTCGCTGAAATTGCTTCCCTCATCGACGCTGTTCTGCACTCGGTCGACAAGGTCTTCGATCGCATTCTTTCGCTTGTCGGAGTTG
>JBKPON010000067.1:0-2198 GCA_046733135.1 Pseudomonadota bacterium
CGCAGCACCGTGCCGGGCGGCAGCGCCTTATTGCTGTACGCCTTGTTCATCGCCGAGCGACCCTCTCGACATTTGTTATAAAATGATAAATCGCACGAACGTTTAGCGATTACTAGTCTGCACGCGGAGGAAGCCGCTACCGATGCGCTTTGAATGCGTTAGCCGCACCCACATTGGTCTTCGACGGAAGATCAACGAGGATTCCGTTCTTGTGGAAACAGATCGCGGATTATGGGCCGTTGCCGACGGCATGGGCGGACACGAAGCAGGTGAGATTGCCAGCACGATGGTCACCGACGCCCTTCGCTGCCTGCCCGCGACCTCGGATCTCGACGTGCTCGCCAACGGAGCGGTCGAAATCTTGCGCCAAGTGAATCGGGAGCTGATCGACCTGGCACGTTCGGGTGGGCGGGACTCCGGGCGAACCATCGGCACGACCGTGGTAGGTCTCGCCATAGCGGACGGGGCATTCCGCTGTTTCTGGATGGGCGACAGCCGCGCCTATCGTCTGCGTGCCGGAGAAATCGCACGCGTGAGCCGGGACCACAGCCTGGTCCAGGACCTGGTCAATGCCGGCATGTTGACGGCCGAAGAAGCCGAAACCCACGAGGATTCCAACCTCATCACGCGCGCCGTCGGAGCATCGGAAACGGCCGATGTCGAAATCGTGAGCGGGGACGCCAGGCCTGGCGATCAGTTCATACTCGCCAGCGACGGCCTCACCCGCCTTGTCCCCGACGATGAATTGGCGGCCGTGCTCGGGAGGGAAGCACTCGAGCAGGCCGGTGATAATCTGATTGAAACGGTGCTGGCACGCGGCGCGCCGGACAATGTTTCAATCATCATTGTCAAAATCGTCTAGAGATCGGCCCAAGCGATAATTCGCCGGTCAATCCGGTTGCGGCACCGGGCGCTTTTTGGTCCCCGCGAGCTCCTGGTTCATGTAATGGACCTCGGCCGCCGCTGCGCGGTCGCTGATCGCCCAGTCCGGGTGAAGCGTTTTCAGTTTCGGCGCGACGGCCTTCACCGAAGCGTCCTCTTCGAGGCCAGCGTTACGCGCCTCCTTCACCAATCGCTCTAGGTCGAGCAGGTAGGCACGGAACTCCTCTACGTCCTTTACGTCGGCGACGTCGCCGTGACCGGGCACGTAGTGCGTATGCGCGGCATCTCTCATGCGCGCGAAATCTGAGTCGGTCGCCGCCCATTCCTTGACCGACCCGTCGATCAAGTTCGGTGCCATCTTGCGCCACAGCATGTCGCCGCAGAACAAGACCTTCGCGTCTGGCACGAAGATCGTGAGGTCGCCGCCCGTGTGACCGAGCACCGTCCGAACCACCACCTTCCGCGAGCCCAGCCAGACGGTGAGGTCCTTGTCGGTCGTAAGGTCCGGTAGCGGCAGCGCCTCGATGCTGCTTTTGAGCTCTGGAGTGATCCGGTCTCCAAACAGGGTAATGTTGTACCTTCTGACCCAGGCGCGCACGTTGCGGTGAGCGATAATGATCGCGCCCGCGTCGCGTAGCACCTGGCCCCCACCGGTGTGGTCGGCGTGATAGTGAGTGTCGACGACATAGCGGATCGGCTTGGGAGTGAGCCGGCGGATCTCGGCAACGAGCGCCTTGGCCGCACCAGAATCGAAGAAGCTGTCGACCACCAGCACCCCATCATCACCGATGACGAACCCGGCGTTGGAGCCGGCCTTATGTTCCGGCCCGTCGATCGCAGCGTACACGCCCGGACCGAGCTGCTTGAGCACGAAAGGGAGAGTCCCGGGTATCGCCGGCTGGGCCGGCGCGGGTCCGCTGAGCGTCAAAAGGAAGACAGCCGCTCCAATCCATCGCCTGAATCCTACAATCATCCGCGCAGACTGGAGCGCATCGCGGTTGTCCGCAATGGCACCAAGTGCGGAGTCGCCTCTTTCGGTCCGGCCATCGGTTCCGAGAACATTTGCCGGGCGTGCGGGAGATTTTGCTGACATCCGCCCGTCGAATAGCAGGATCTCCTGTCTACTTTGCATGGAATCCGCGCGTTGGCAGAGCTATTCGGAACCAGTCGATTTTGAGGAGAGGAAGCGATTGCCTACTCGTCGCTTTAGATGGGTTGCGGCATTGGCGCTGACATTTTCGGCATCGGCTGGAGGTGAGACGGCGGTCGCGCAAGCCCCAAGGCTACAAAAGCCGCGCGCGGTTCCGACCCTCCCA
>JBKPON010000068.1:0-9331 GCA_046733135.1 Pseudomonadota bacterium
TAACCGGCCGTCACGACTGAGCCGCCGCGTTCCACCTTTTGGCCCGCGGGCGCGGCCTCGGCCGCCTCGCCGTGAAGGACAGAATCCGTGATCGAGCTCGGCAGCGGATCGGGTGTTTCGAACGCCGACACCAACGGCAGGATCACGAGAAAATGCAGAAAATAGTATGCTGCCGCCGCCTGCCCCAGGGCGATGTTGCGGGGCGAAATCGGTGCCCCGCCGACATAACCGAGGACGATTACGTCCACGACCAAGAGCCAGAAGAAACGCTTGAATACCGGTCGGTAGCTTCCGGATCGCACGGGCGAACGATCGATCCACGGCAGGAAGAAGAGCAATAGGATCGAGAAGAACATCGCCAGCACGCCCCACAGCTTCGCCGGCAGGATGAAATCGACGGTGAAGGAACGCAGGATCGCGTAAAAGGGCCAAAAATACCACTCGGGAACGATATGCGCCGGCGTCGCTAGCGGGTTCGCCTCGATATAATTGTCGGGATGGCCAAGATAATTGGGGCCGAAGAAGGTCACCAGCGCATAGACCAACAGGATCGCGCCCGAGAACCAGCCGTCCTTCGCGGTGTAGAACGGGTGGAAGGGCAACGTGTCCTTCTCGTCCTTCACGTCGACTCCGGTCGGATTGCCCGAGCCCGGGATGTGCAGCGCCCAAATATGGAGGATGACTACCGCGGCGATCACGAACGGCAGGAGGTAGTGCAGCGAGAAGAAGCGCGTAATCGCCGCCTGGTCAGGCGCATAACCGCCGAGCAGCCAGACCCGGATCGGCTCCCCGATCAGCGGGAAAGCCGAAAAGAAGCCGGTGATGACCTGCGCGCCCCAATAACTCATCTGCCCCCATGGGAGGACGTAGCCCATGAACGCGGTCGCCATCATCAGCAGGTAGATGACGAGGCCGAGCATCCACACCAGCTCGCGCGGCGCCTTATACGATCCGTAAAAGAGTCCGCGGAAGATGTGGATGTAGACAACGATGAAGAAGAAGCTGGCGCCATTCATGTGCGCGTAGCGCAGCAGCCAACCGGCATTGACGTCGCGCATGATCAGCTGGTTGACGGAAGTGAACGCGCCACCGGCCGACGCCGTATAGTGCATCGCGAGCACGATGCCGGTGATAATCTGGATGGTCAGGAACAGCCCGGCCGCAACGCCGAAATTCCAAAAATAGTTGAGGTTGCGAGGCACCGGGTACCCGCCGCCAACCGCGCCATAGGCGAGACGCGGGAGCGGCAGACGCTCGTCAAGCCAGCGCATGAAGGAGTTTTTGGGTTCATAGGGCTTGGCCCAGGAAAAACTCATAACTTGCTAGCCCTTCAGCCGATCTCGACCGTCGTCGGCGATGTGAACTTATATTCCGGCACCTGCAGGTTGAGCGGGGCCGGCCCCTGGCGGATCCGCGCGGCAGTATCGTAGGCCGAACCATGGCAGGGGCAGAAATAACCGCCGTACGGGCCGCGGTTCTCCTCCGACGTTATGCCGAGCGGAACGCAACCCAGGTGGGTGCAAACTCCCAGCGTGATCAGCCAATTCTGCTTGCCGGGCTTGGTCCGCTCGGCAAGCGTCTGCGGATCACGCAGCTCGGACAACGGGACCGCATTCGCCTCGGCGATCTCTTTTGGCATCAGGTTGCGGACAAATACCGGTTGCTTGCGCCAGCTGACCTTGATGCCCTGCCCCGGCACGACCTTCGAAATGTCGACCTCGGTCGTGGCCAGCGCGAGGACGTCCGCCGACGGTGACATCTGAACGATCAAGGGCGCCAGCGCAGCCACCGTGCCGACACCGGCGAAGCTCACCGCTGCGACGTTCAGGAAGTCGCGGCGGCGGACGCCGTCGCCGGTCGCTGCTGTGTTGTCGGAGACCCCAGCGGATTGTGCCTTGGTGGCCATCATTCCCCTTTTGACGCAAATGGCTGGTGCGTGCCGGAAGGCACGTCAGCTAAGTCGCTCCGGCTGCGCGCCAGCGCGATTGGCGGGCCTGATAGCGACGGGTTCGAGTGATGTGAAGGGGCGGATTTTGCCCTTCTCGCGGTCGAAACGCACCTTCGTCAGCTGTCCTGCCCAAAACCCGCGGGCATGTCCGCGAGCAGTACGCTCAGCCGGTCGCGCACATTATTTGGGAAAGTGACCGCATCGTCGCCCAGGTTCAGCTGCGCGAGCCCATGGGCCACGCTTTGCAACGCCGCCTCGCGGACCCCGGCAAGCTTTTCAGGGTGCTGTCCCCAAATCTGGCCGACAAGCAAGCGGACGACCGTCCGGAGCGCAATGACCTCTGCTCCAAGATCGACGATGTCGGCGCCTTGTTTCTGTTCCATGGCCCGGCTCTTTCGCGGGTGCGCTCCCAAAAGGCAACTCCGCGAGGTCGTGCAACCGGGACCGCGGCGCAACCTTCCACATGGGTGCTGCTGATCGCAGTCCTCTCGTGAGGCCAACATACTGAAGAAGGCCCGCTCCAGCGTGCCGGGAGCGAGCCTTCCCTACTCGGGGATTTTAGATCGGATCCTCGAAACCGCTTCCGGCACGCAAGGGGATTAGCGAGCCGGTAAGTCCCGCATCTCATGGGCAGCGCCAACCCCACAATCGGCGATTCCGGACTGTCCCTGTCTTGGACGCCCCACGCCCACGGTCCTCGATACAAAATCTTCAACGATTCCCGTTCTTTACTGTCGCTTAAGGGTGTGATGCGATACTTTGCTGGCGGAGATTGAACATGAGTGCGAAGTCGCTGGCCATTACCCTTATCATTGGCATCGGCCTGATCGCCGTTGTCGCTCCCCGGATCGTGCGAGGGAGCAACGGCAATGCTGGGCTCGGCAATTGCTATGCCGATGCTGAAGCGACGGCGACGCCGACGATCTGTCAGTAATACCGGCTTCCAGGAAAGTGCCCGCTGCAGCTGTTGCGACAAACGGCTGTTTCTCGCGGCAAACGGAGGCGCGCGCGCTCAACTAACGCCGAAAACAGGCGTATGGCCCGTCGCGGGCCAATCGCTGGCCAGGAGACCGGGCCATGGACATCCAACAGGTACTTCAGCAGACCAACGCGATCGACGCGGTCTCGCGCGAGCTCGGGGTTGATCCCGACACCGCCAAGGCGGGCGCCGCGGCGCTCCTGCCGGAGATTCTGAACGGGTTCAGCAAGCCGGTCGCGGCGCCTGAGCCGCAGGCCGCAGTCGGTGGCGGAGCGGCGGAGTCGTTCGGGGGCTTCGGTGGCGTACTCGAGACGATTTCTTCGCTCGGCGGTGGCGGGCTGCTCGACAACGTGACCTCGAACCAGCCGACGGAGGTCGACAAAGGCAACCAGATCTTGGGGCAAATCTTCGGATCCAAGGATGGTAGCCGGGCGATCGCGGCACAGGCCGCGGCGCAATCTGGAGTGGAACCGTCACTACTCAAAAAGATGTTGCCAATCCTGACCATGGTCGCCGCGGGCTACCTGGCGAAGCAGGCCGGCAGCGGCAAGGCCGGTGAAGGCGGCTTGGGCGGGGCGCTGGGCGGGGCCCTCGGCGGCATATTGGGAGGACAGACGGGGGAAACCCGCACGACAGCCGCTCCCTCGCAATCGAGCGATATCCTCGGTCAGCTGATTGGCGCGGCGGGCAAGTATTTCAACCGCTAGTTACATTCACCCCCAAGAAGGAGGATTGGAATGAGTATTTTCAGCCGGATCAAGGACGCGATCTTTGGGCATCGGACCGCCACTCCTCAGGGTCAGACCTCGACGGGGCCGCAGCCGACGGGCCAGTCCACCACAACTGCTCCTACCGGGAGCCAGCCGCAGCCTTCGCCGCAGCCTGTCGATGTCGAGCAAGTGTTGCTCCAGATTTCCCGCGACAAGGGCAATCCGGACCTCAATTACAAAACGTCGATTGTAGACCTCCTGAAGCTGCTCGGCATCGATTCGAGCCTTGATAACCGTAAGGAGCTGGCAACCGAGCTCGGCTACCAAGGAGCTAAGGATGGCAGCGCGGAAATGAACATCTGGCTGCACAAGGAAGTCATGCGCCAGCTGGCCGCCCATGGCGGGAAAGTGCCGGCGAGCCTGACCGACTAAACAAACCGGGTTTGAACGGGGCAGCTCTGCGGGTTGCCCCGCTCCTTCTATCGGGATCGTGACGATAAGGCGTGAAATCCTCACCGCCCTCCTGACTCTATCGCCCTGCTCGGGAATCTAACAAGCCCAAGCTCGAATCATTGCTTAGCGCCCGGCCTCCAGCCGGGTCGTGCATTTGTTCGGGCGAAACGGTTTCCAGGACTAGGCTTCTGTTTTCGCAGGAGCTCAAGGCACACGAGGGCAACAGCACATGGCAACGGACGCAGGCACGATCCTTTCGCGCATCAAGGACGAGGAGCTCGAGTGGATCGACCTCCGTTTCACCGACCCCAAGGGCAAATGGCAGCATTTGACCATGGCCTCGGCTGTGATCGACGAGGACAATCTCACCGACGGCTTCATGTTCGACGGAAGCTCGATCGTCGGCTGGAAGGCGATCAACGAGAGCGACATGATCCTGAAGCCCGACCTGGATGCGGCTTATGTCGATCCGTTTAGCGCGACGCCGATGCTCGTAATCTTCTGCAACGTCGTCGAACCGTCGACCGGCGAGCTCTACGGCCGTGATCCTCGTTCCACCGCGACGCGCGCCGAAGCCTATCTCAAACAGACGGGCATCGGCGATACGGTGTTCGTCGGGCCGGAGGCGGAATTCTTCATGTTCGACGATGTTCGGTTCGAGGATGGCTATAATGTCAGTTGCTACCGCATCGACGACATCGAACTGCCGACGAATTCTGGCCGCGAGTATGAGGGCGGCAACCTTGCCCATCGACCGCGGGCCAAGGGTGGATACTTCCCCGTCGCTCCAGTCGACAGCGCGATGGACATCCGCTCCGAGATGGTCTCGACCATGCTCGAGATGGGCTTGCCCATGGACAAGCACCATCACGAGGTCGCGGCCTCGCAGCACGAGCTGGGCCTGACCTATGGCGGACTGGTTGAGACTGCGGACCGGATGCAGATTTACAAATATGTCGTGCACATGGTCGCTCACGCTTACGGCAAGACCGCGACCTTCATGCCGAAGCCCATCGCGAAGGATAACGGCAGCGGCATGCACACCCACATGTCGATTTGGAAAGGCGGCAAGCCTTTGTTTGCCGGGAACGGCTATGCGGGTCTCAGCGAAACGGCGCTCTACTTCATCGGCGGAGTGATCAAACACGCCCGCGCGCTGAATGCGTTCACCAACCCGACGACAAACAGCTACAAGCGGCTGGTTCCGGGCTTCGAGGCGCCCGTGCTGCTGGCCTATTCGAGCCGCAACCGTTCGGCGAGTTGTCGCATCCCCTACGGCGCGGGTGAGAAGGCGAAGCGCGTCGAGTTCCGATTCCCTGACGCGTTAGCGAACCCCTATCTCGCTTATGCGGCGTTGATGATGGCTGGCCTGGATGGCATCCAAAACCGAATCCACCCCGGCGATCCGATGGACAAAAACCTATATGACTTGCCGCCGCAGGAGCTGGTCAATGTACCGACGGTGTGCGGATCGCTCCGCGAAGCGCTCGTGAGCCTGATGAACGACCGTGCCTTCCTCACCCGTGGCGACGTGTTCAGCGACGACCAGATCGACAGTTATATCGAGCTCAAATGGGAAGAAGTGATGCGCTGGGAGACCACGCCGTCCCCGGTCGAGTTCGATATGTACTACTCCTCCTAATGAACACTTCCGTAACCCTCGTCTGCGCATAAGTGCAGGCGAGATTTACGGAGTGCAGCGATGAACATCCGGTCGAGGATCAGCCGCGGGCGAGCGCTCGACGGTTCGCCGGTCATACAAGCCAAAGCGCCCAAGGGCGCCAAGGCGGATGCATTGAACAGCATCCCCGTGACGCGCGAGGTTACGCGCAGCGCGAACACGCGGCTGCAGGACCGCCATCGTCTCGCCGACCAACAGGTCAAAGTGACGCACAAACGCGCCGACCATTTGGTCAAGCTCATCAACTTGTCGGGCGGCGGAGCGATGGTCGCGGGCGATTTCGCGCCGGCACTGTGGGACCGGGTGAAGTTGCACCTCGGCCAGGACGGCACGCTCGATTGCGCGGTTTGCTGGCTCAAAGGCGACCGCATCGGACTGGAATTCGCGCACGAGACACGGCTCGACTGCTCGGCTGACAAGCAAGCGCAATTATTGCGTGCGGTGATCGCTAACAGCTTCCCCGACGTCGAGTTCGAGGTGGAAGCGGAAATGCCCACGGAGTCGGCAGCGGCTTCGGACGAGCATCGCGGCGAGCGTCGCCATCCGCTGATATGGTCGGGCGAGCTGCACTATGATTTCTCGACGACACCGGTGCGGCTACGCAACATCTCGGAGCGTGGCGCCCTCATCGAGTGCGATCGGATCCTTCCTGTTGGCGCCGAACCTTTGCTCGACCTCGGCGACGCGGGGAGCGTCTTTGGCACCGTCACCTGGACGGTTGGCGATCAGGCCGGCCTCAGCTTCAACACGCCCTTCGACATGACGATGCTGGCCAAGGCGAAGCCGCAGCTGGCGCCGGCGCGATGGGAAGCGCCGGACTATCTCAAGTCGGGCCGCGGACCGAGCTCCCCATGGGCCAATGAATGGGGACGGATGTCGCTCAACGAGCTCAAGGACGAGCTCGACGGCTTTCTCAAGCGCTAGTCAATCTTCCTCGATCAGGCTGGTCGTTTTGGTCTCGCGCATGCGGACGTAAGCGATGAGCGAGCAGGCGGCGAGCAGCGAGATATAGAGATAAAACCAGGGCTCGTGCCCGATCTTCTTGAGGTAAAGCGCGACATATTCTGCGGTGCCGCCGAAGATCACATTGGCAATCGCGAAGGGAAGAGCCACGCCCAAAGCACGGATGTCGGCTGGAAACATCTCGGCTTTGATGATCGCATTGATCGATGTGTAGCCGGAGACGATCACCAAGGAAGCCATAACCAGCGCAAAGGCGACGACCGGCTGCCGAGTGTGCTCGAGGGTGGAGAAGATCGGGTAAGTGAATAGGGTCGCCCCGATGCCGAAGAAGATCATCAGCGGTTTGCGCCCCACGAAATCGGAGACGCGCCCCGCAAGCGGCCCGATGAACAGCATCACCGTGAGCGCGACAGTCATAATTCGAGATGCAGTGACGCGATCAAAGCCGCTCGTATTGGCCAGAAACTTCTGCATGTAGATGGTGTAGGCGTAGAAGGCGGCGGTCCCGCCGGCCGTCAGCGCCATCACCAGGAATGCCTCGCGCGGATGGTCCCGGAAGAGGTTGCCGAAGGTCGAGCGTCGGCGGTCCGGCCGCGCCGCGACATTCTCGAAGCTCAATGTCTCGTCAAGGCGGCTGCGGATGATGAAGGCGACAATTGCCAAGACCGCGCCGGCGCCGAAGCCGATGCGCCAACCCCAAGCCTGCATTGCCTCTTCACCGAGCGTGGCCTGAAGCACGACGAGGAGAGCGAGGGCGGTGAGTTGCCCGCCGATAATCGTCACATATTGAAAGCTCGACCAGAAGCCGCGGCGCTCACGATCGGCCATTTCCGACAGATAGGTGGCGCTCGAGCCATATTCGCCGCCGAGGCTCAACCCTTGGATCAATCGAGCGACGAGCAGGATCGTGGGCGACAGGACGCCGACTTGGGCATAGGTCGGCGAGATCGCGATCAGCAGGGAGCCGAGACACATCAAGGAGACCGACAGAGTCAGCCCCGCCTTGCGGCCGTTGTGATCCGAATAAATGCCCATCAGCCAAGCACCGACCGGCCGCATGACGAAACCGACGGCGAATATCGCCGCCGTCTGGAGAAGTTGCGCGGTCTGGTCGCCTTGAGGAAAGAAAGCGTGCGCGAAATAGAGCGCGAAAGCGGAATAGACGTACCAGTCGAACCATTCGACGAGATTTCCCGCCGAGCCTCCGATGATGTTGCGGAGGATCCGCCGCGGAGGCGGAGCCGGCTTAACCACCCGTCCGCGCCCGTTCGGCCCGCGGCGAGCTGTAGAACCCATACAATATGAGGCCGAGCAGGTTCCAGATGACGAAGTAAGTGCGCGTTTTGATCGGCAAGCTCCAGAACAAATAGGCGCAACCGACGATGGCGATCGTCCCGACGACCCACGGCAGTGGTGTCGAAAAGCGGCGCGGCATGGCGGGATCGCGACGTCGCATGGCGAGCATCGCGGCAGAGACCGCGACAAATGCCGTGAGTGTTCCGGCGTTGGCTAACGCAGCAATGTCGGCGAGCGGGAAAAGGCCCGCAATGACCGCCACGACGATTGCCGTGAACACGGTGATACGAACCGGAGTGCCGCGGCGCGACACTCGCGCGAGATTGGTCGGAAGCAGCCCGTCACGCGCCATCACGAAGAAGATTCGACTCTGGCCGTAGAAGAAAGCGAGGATAACGGTCGGGAGCGCAATGACGGCCGAGATCCCGAGAACCTTTGCCGCCCACCCAACGCCGATCTCCCGAAGGATGAGCGCCAGCGGTTCCGGGCTGTTGGCGAAATGCGTGTAGGCGAGCGCACCGATCGCGGTCGCCGCCACGACCATGTAGATCACCACACACAACAGCATCGAGCCGACGATGCCGATGCCGAGATCGCGCCCCGGGTCCTTCGCCTCCTCTGCCGCGGTCGCGATCGCGTCAAAGCCGTAGAAGGCGAAAAAGATGATCGCCGCTGCCGACATGACCCCGACTTCCGATCCGGAGGGACCGCTGCGGGGAAAGCCGTAGGGCATGAACGGATGAAAATTGTCGGCATTGAAGAACGGCAACGCGACTGCGACGAACAGGGCGAGCGCGGCGAGCTTGATCACCACCAGCACGGCGTTGAGGTTGGCGCTTTCGCGGGTTCCGTAAATGAGCAATCCGGCGACGATCGTGATGATGAAGATCGCCGGCAGGTTGATGAATCCACCAAGTTCGGGCCCGTTGATGAGGCCAGCGGGTAAGCCCGCACCGATGCTGGCGAGGAACCCCGATGCATAGCCCGACCAGCCGACCGCCACTGCGCTGACGACGAGACTATATTCGAGGATGAGGGACCATCCAACGATCCACGCGATGAGCTCGCCGAAGACGACATAGCTGTACGTGTAAGCAGAGCCCGATGCCGGGATCATCGTTGCCATTTCCGCATAAGCGAGCGCGGCGCAGGCACAGATCACGCCCGCAATGGCGAAACTCAGGATAACGGCGGGACCCGCCTTCGCCGCGCCCACGCCGGTGAGCGTCAGAATGCCTGTTCCAACGATCGCGCCAACGCCGAGAGCGATAAGGTGGGGCCAGGACAGAGTCGGTTTCAGC
>JBKPON010000069.1:0-11374 GCA_046733135.1 Pseudomonadota bacterium
GTCCAAGGTGGTCGCCATCGGTTCTGATGCCGCGGTGCCTTACGCCGGACGGAATCCCGACGCCCTCTTCTGGTACGACGCGGCGGTCGGTTTCACGACGTCGACGAACTATGCCGCGACGCTTCCCTTGTGGGTCGTCCACCTCAACGCCCGAATCGCAGCTCTTCCGCACAATTGGTCCTTCACCCCTGAACGATCTTCGCTCGAGCTTGTCGGCCATCCGCAGCGCTGCAAGGAATTTCAACCCAGTCGAGGCTTCCCGCATGCATATGCTCCCGGGCCCGAAGGAACATCTTTCCTGCAATGGGTGGGATCGACGCCCCTGGTCGACGAGGAACTGCTCCGCGGAGCCGGCGAAATCGTTCGGGCAAATGCCCTCGGCCAGGATGACATCCCCGATTATCTCAATATTGCGATCGGTTCGACGGACTCGGTCGGCCACGAATATGGGCCGGTCAGCGCCGAGCAGCTCGACGCTGTCGTGCGGCTCGATCGCGCACTCGGCATTTTCCTTGACGATCTCGACCGCACGGTCGGCAAGGGTCGCTATGTGGTGGGAATCAGCGCTGACCATGGCGCCACCGATCCACCAGAAGAGCGGTGTATCCACCGCGTGACCACGGTCGAGATCGACGCCTTGCTGGATCGAGTTGAGAACATCGCGAAGCAATATGAGGGCAGTGGTCGGTCGCCGGTGCGGGCAATCGAGGCTGAACTGCGCAAGGCCCCCTTTGTCGGAGGCGTCTATAGCCGGCAGATCCTGGCCAGCGCGCCGGCGGCCGACTGGAAAGCCCAGCTGATGCGGCGCTCCTTCCGGCCCGACCACATTCCGAATTTCCCCTTATGGTCGGACAAGCCGCGGCCATTCCACCCGGCACGTTACGGAATCTTCGTCATCTTCAAGGAAGGGATGATCTTCGACGCGGCCACGTCAGTGCACGGCTCGCCCTACGCCCCCGACCGGTTGGTGCCCATTATCTTCTACGGCGCCGGGGTGCCCCAGCGAGTGGCGGAGGCGGGTGGCCGCACGGTCGATGTCGCGCCGACGTTGGCTGCTCTCGGCGGGATAAGGGCGCCTGCAAAGCTTGACGGAAAGTCGCTGATCGAGGCGCACTGAGGCGCTTGACCGGGCCCATGGGCTCGTTACCACCGGCAGCGATGACCGAGGACACACCCGAAAGCCTGATTCCGTACGACGAGATCGTGCAGGATGCGCTGCGGGCCGTCGTGGGCCGAGTCTTACGCGAGGTCGAGCAGTCGGGGGGACTTCCGGGCGGACACCATTTCAACATCACGTTCAAAACCCGGCTTCCGGGCGTCGCGATACCCAAGCATTTGGTCGAGAAATTCCCCGACGAAATGACGATCGTGATCCAGAATCGCTTCTGGGACCTCAAGGTCGAAGAGGACGCCTTCTCCGTTGGCCTCTCATTTGGAGGCGTGCCCGCGACGCTGCACGTGCCCTTTGCGGCAGTCACTCAATTCCACGATCCAGCCGTCGAGTTCGCGCTAACCTTCCAGGCAGATGCGCCCCCCGAGCTTCGCGAGGAGCATGAGCAGGCGGAGAACGATGCGCCCGAAGGCGCAGCCGAGGAACGAAGCGAGGACGGCTCCAACGTCGTTAGCATCGACTTCACTCGGAAGAAGTGACGAGCTGAAGTTCGAAGGAGCCCATGTCCAGCAGCACCCGCACCGAAAACGACAGCTTCGGGCCTATCGAAGTCCCGGCAGACGCCTATTGGGGCGCGCAGACTGAACGCTCGATCGAGAATTTCCCGTTCGGACCGCGCGAACAGATGCCGCTCGAGATCGTCCACGCCCTCGGCTTCATCAAGCAGGCGGCGGCGCGAGTGAATGCGCGGATCGGCGGACTCGATCCGAAGCTAGCCGAAGTCGTTCAGCAGGCGGCCGGCGAAGTCGCGCGCGGCGACCTCGACAACCAGTTTCCGCTGGTCATTTGGCAAACCGGTTCCGGCACCCAGTCGAATATGAACGCCAATGAAGTCATCGCGGGGCGGGCCAACGAGATCCTGACCGGCAAGCGCGGCGGCAAGGAGCCGGTCCATCCGAACGACCATGTCAACAAAAGCCAGTCGTCGAATGACAGCTTCCCGACGGCGATGCACATCGCCGCGGCGCGCGCGATCCATCGCCGGCTGCTCCCTGCCCTAAGGCGGATGCACGACCGTCTTGCAGACCAAGCGGAGCGCTGGGACTCGATCGTCAAGATTGGTCGAACCCACCTCCAGGATGCAACGCCGCTGACGCTCGGCCAGGAATTTTCCGGATATGCGTTCCAGATCGAGGATTGCATCTCGCGGGTCGGAGACGTGCTCCCGCGGGTGATGCGCCTCGCGCAGGGCGGGACTGCGGTCGGAACCGGCCTCAACGCCCCGAAGGGCTTCGCCGAAGAATTCGCCAAGGAACTCTCGAAGCTGACCCAGCTTCCCTTCGCTTCCGCTCCGAACAAATTCGCCGAGCTCGCCGCGCACGACACGCTGGTCGAGCTCTCTGGCGTGCTAAATGTGATCGCCGTCGCGCTGAGCAAGATCGCGAACGACATCCGCCTGCTCGGCTCCGGTCCACGCTGCGGCCTCGGCGAATTGAAGCTCCCCGAAAATGAGCCGGGGAGCTCGATCATGCCCGGCAAGGTCAATCCCACCCAGGCCGAGATGCTGACGATGGTCGCCGCGCAGGTGATGGGCAATCACGTCGCGGTGACGGTCGGCGGGCTGCAAGGACATCTCGAGCTCAACGTGTTCAAGCCGCTGATTGGAGCGAACGTCATCCGCTCCATCAACCTGTTGTCGACGGGCATGGAGAGCTTCACCGAGCGCATGCTCGACGGCACCGAGCCCAATGAAGCGCGCATCGCCGAGCTGATGGGCCGTTCGCTCATGCTGGTGACCGCACTCGCGCCGGAGATCGGCTACGACAATGCGGCGAAGATCGCCAAGCACGCGCACCAGCGCGGGATCACGCTCAAGGAGGCCGGGTTGGAGCTTGGGCTGGTCGAGGAAGAAGCGTTCGACCGTCTCGTCAAGCCGGAGACGATGATCGGCCGCTAGAGGCCCAACGTGAAGCGCATGCCGAGATTGTCGATTCCGGGGTTTTCACGCCCGAACAGCTGAGCATGGCTCATATGCACCCAACTCGCCTCGACGGTCAGTCGGTCGTTGATCCGCGTTCCCAGGCCGAGTTCGGGCTCGAACAGGACTCGGCTGCCGAATGCGATCTTATCCGTGCGGACATGGTTCGCAGCGGAACCGTTGTGCAGGGCGATGCCGAGACCGGGTCGGATGAAAAGCCTATCCCCGAATTTCGCGGAGAGGCCGACGGCGGCGTAGCTCGTCTCGCCAGCCGTATTTAGCGCGCCGAACGCATAGGGCTGCAACGGCGTTCGCCCGATGCAGTCGCCGCGCCAGCCGAACGACACGTCCAGGCCAGCCTCGATCCCCGACTTGTCGAGCGGTGTCTTGACGTCATGCACGTGGAATCCGCCGAAGAGCTCGTCCGCCCGGGCGGCACCTGGGACCGCAAGCGCCGCCAAGAGGGCTGGGCACAGGAATGTGGCGGGCTTCACCGGCGATACTCCTCCTCATGAACCGCTACCAATGCATCGGTTGAGAAATCGTGCCGCGGCCCCGAGCATGCGGGTTGCGCGGTTTCCTGCTAAGCTCGCTGACATGGCAGGGGGATGTAGCGCATGAAATCGTGGATGCTCGGCGGGGCCTTTGTCTTGGTATCCGGCTGCTCGACGCTGGAAGGCAAGCCGTCCCATCTTATTGGAATGTGGGGCGGCCCCCATGCTGGGATCGAGTTCTCGGGCGGGCTCGCCGACGTCCAGTTCGATTGCGCGTCGGGAACGATCGACGAGCCGATTACGGCGGGAGCGGACGGCAAGTTCCTCGTGAAGGGTACCTATCGTACCGGCGCGCCGGGACCCATTCGTGTCGGGCAAAGCTTCAGGAGCCAAACGGCGACCTACGCCGGCGATGTGGTCAAGACCGTGATGACCCTGAAGGTGGCGCTCGAAGACGGGACGGCGCTTGGTCCATTTACGCTGATGGAAGGAGCGTCGCCGCAGCTCACGCGCTGCAGTTGATCAGCCAGCCTGCCAGGCGGCGATCGAGTTATCTGGGGCGAGGAGCATCCACACGTTGAGTGTCAAATTGTCGCGGATGACGAACAACGGGACGACTTCGAGAACGACCAGCAGCGCGACTGAGGCCCAGACGGGAAGCTTGCGCGCGACAAGAAAGCCCAAGACCATCATCGCAATGTCCGCCAGCGAATTGAGGACGCTGTCCCCGTTGTATCCCAGCGCTGCTGTCGCCGTCCGGTAGCGGTCGATGATCCACGGCGTGTTCTCGATCACTTCCCAAGAAGCTTCGATCAGCAATGCCGTGAGGAACCGCCACTCGATCGGGTAGCGCCGCGCGACTACCCACAGCAGCGCATAGAACAGCAGTCCGTGCACGACATGACTGAGGCTGTACCAATCGATCAGCATCTGGCTGGTGCGCGAACTGTCCCGCTCACCAACCCACAGGTCCACCGTCCCGCACGTGCAAATTGGGTTGCGGCCCATCGCCAGCAGGATTGCCGCGGCGATCACGACAATGGCGAGAGCTGCAAGCGCGGCGCGGCGACGGGTCATCGAGCGAAGGCTTAGCAGAGGGATGGAGCTTGCAAAGGACTGCCGTTCGGCGGACACACGCGCGCATGCTGCGTGCTTATGGACCGGGCTGCGACGGAAGCATCGTCGAGGCGCCCTTGGAGAAAATACCCGACACCGCCACCTGGATCGACCTCGAGGAGCCGACCAAGGAAGAAGAAGCGCTGGTCGAGCGCTGCGTTCACCTCGACGTTCCGACCCAGGACGAACTGGCGGAGATCGAACCTTCAAGCCGCCTTTATGAAAGCAATGGGGCGCTTTACATGACGGTCAGTGTCCTGTGCGGCGTGGCCGATGGAAAGCCGGCGACCTCGCCGATCGGCTTCGTCCTTTCGGACAACCGCCTGGTCACCATTCGCTACGCGACGCCCAAACCGGTGCGCGCGTTCATCGACCATCTTGCGCGTGAGCCGGAACTTGCGCGGGATGCATCGACGGTAATGATCCGGCTCATCGACGCGATCATCGACCGGCTCGCCGACGAGCTCGAGAATTTGAGCGGCGAGATCGAGAAGATCTCCCAGCATATTTTCCATCGCAACATGGACGAGCGCCGGATTCCGGCGGAGCGGCTGACGGCCCTTCTCACGCGCATTGGACGGGCACAAACCCTACTGACGAAAAGCCGCTACTCGGCCGTCAGCATGATCCGGATGCTAAGTTTCCTTCTCGGCTCCAACCGCGTTCACGAGGCTTCCGCCAAGGACATCCGGCATCATCTGGAAAGCCTCAGCACGGACGTTTCCTCGCTTAGCGAGCATGCGAGCTTCCTGTCGGACAATCTCATCTTTCTGCTCGACGCGTCGCTGGGACTGATTAGCATTGAGCAGAATGCGGCGATGAAGCTTTTTTCCTGGGCGGCGGTGGTGTTTCTTCACCCACGCTGATCGCGGGCATTTTTGGAATGAACTTCCATCACATGCCGGAGCTCAGCTGGCGACTGGGCTATCCGATCGCGCTGCTGTTCATCGTCGCGAGTGGCGCCCTGCCCTACCTTTATTTCAAAAAGCGCGGCTGGATCTAATCCTCGGCCATCGCCGGTGTCGTCGAAACTTGCTCTGTTACCGGGGCAGCCGCGGCACGGCGCCGCGCGAGCGCGGCATAAGCCAAAGCCAGATCACCCGCGACCTCGACCTCGTCGCCGTGCTCTTTGCAGAAGGCGGCAGCACGCGCTTCGTCTGCACGCCGGCGGAAATAGTCGGTGTCGTGGCTCATATTCATGTGCCTTGTGCTGTAGCGGTCGGCCCGCGAATCCTGATTTATTGCGTCACCGTGATAATTGGGAGTGCTTGCCGGGTCACTCCGCCGCGTTCGCGGTTCCGCTCGGCGCAACGGAACCGTGGGAGAGCCGTTTAGCAGCTGATGGCGAGCGAAGCCGACAAAAGCGGAAGTTGGGCCTATCGTCTGGGCTGCGTCGTATCCGACAAGGTTTCGGACGTGTTCGCGCATCCTTATGCGCAAGTCGCATTCCTGCTGATCTGCATTTCTTGGTTCGCGATCGGCTGGAACGTCAACATCCTGACTGCGACCCTGTCGATCATGGCCATCACCCTCACCCAAATGGTCCTCAACAGTCAGAATGAGCGCGAAATCGACGATCACCGCCGCGATGTCGCGATGCACGCCAAGCTTGACGAGCTGATCGCCGCCAGCCGCCGTGCGAAAAACGAATTCGTCGGTATCGAGGAACGCGAGGAAGAGGAAATCGTCGAGCTGAAGGAAGAGGTGAAGGAGAAGATTCAAAGCGCGGACCCGGCCGGCCAGCAACGCGACGACCTCCCGAACCCGCAACCTTAAGCGGGTCAGGCTTTGCGGCTACCGGTCGGCTTGATAAGGGCCGTCCAGCCGCCCATTTCGCCGGCGGTCTCCAGAGATGAATTCAAGGGCAAAGCAGATGATTCCGACCGGCCAGGACAGCTTGCAAACGCGCTCAACGCTGACGGTCGGGTCCCAGACCTATACATATTTTTCCCTGCCCAAAGCGGCGGAGGCCCTCGGCGACATTTCCCGCTTACCCTTCTCAATGAAGGTTCTGCTCGAAAACCTCCTTCGTTTCGAGGACGGGCAATCGGTCACGCGCGACGACCTTCAGGCGATGGTCGACTGGCAGAAGGAGCGGCAGATCGCGCGCGAGATCCAGTACCGGCCCGCGCGCGTTTTGATGCAGGACTTCACCGGAGTTCCGGCGGTCGTCGATCTGGCAGCGATGCGCGATGCGATGAACGCGCTCGACGGTGACCCGCAGAGGATCAATCCCTTGGTGCCGGTCCACCTCGTCATCGACCACAGTGTGATGGTCGACGAGTTCGGCAACCCCCGCGCCTTCGGTAAGAACGTCGAGCTTGAATATCAGCGCAACGGCGAACGGTACCAGTTCCTCAAATGGGCGACCCAAGCGTTCGACAATTTCCAGGTCGTGCCCCCCGGCACCGGCATTTGCCACCAGGTGAACCTCGAACATGTCGCCCAATGCGTGTGGACCGGCGAAGACCAGACTGGCGAAATGATCGCTTATCCCGACACACTCGTCGGCACCGACAGCCATACGACTATGGTCAATGGCCTCGGAGTGCTCGGCTGGGGCGTGGGCGGGATCGAAGCCGAGGCCGCGATACTCGGCCAGCCGGTGAGTATGCTGATCCCGGAGGTCGTTGGTTTCCGCTTGGACGGCGAGCTCAAGGAAGGAATCACCGCCACCGATTTGGTACTCACCGTCACACAGATGCTGCGCCAAAAGGGCGTCGTCGGCCGCTTCGTTGAATTCTTCGGGCCAGGCCTCGACAGCATGAGTGTCGCCGACCGCGCGACGATCGGCAACATGGCTCCGGAATATGGCGCGACCTGCGGCTTCTTCCCGATCGACCAGCGAACGCTCGAATATCTCGAGCTCACCAGTCGCAGTCCCGAGCGCATTGCATTGGTCAAAGCCTATTGCCAAGCGCAGGGGCTGTGGCGCGACGATTCGACGCCTGAGCCCTTGTTTACCGACACGCTCGAGCTCGACATGAGTACGATCGAGCCTTCGCTCGCTGGTCCCAAGCGTCCGCAGGATCGAGTGTTGCTTTCCGAGGTCGACGACCAGTTCAACCATGAGCTCGAGCACACCTACCGCAAGCACCACGATCCGCGCGTGGCAGTCGAGGGCGAGAATTATGACCTCGGCAACGGCGACGTGGTGATCGCCGCGATCACCAGCTGCACCAACACCTCAAATCCGTCCGTCCTCGTCGGCGCCGGCCTGGTCGCTAGGAAAGCGCGCGAGAAAGGCCTGACTCCCAAGCCGTGGGTCAAGACCAGCCTCGCGCCCGGGAGCCAGGTGGTCACCGATTATCTCAAGAAGAGCGGCCTTCAGGACGATCTCGACGCGCTCGGCTTCGATCTGGTCGGCTACGGCTGCACGACCTGCATCGGCAATTCCGGGCCGCTTCCGGAGCCGATCAGCAAGGCCATCAACGAGAAAGACCTGGTCGCGGTCAGCGTCCTCTCGGGAAACCGCAATTTCGAAGGCCGCGTGTCTCCGGACTGCCGGGCGAACTATCTCGCGTCGCCCCCGTTGGTGGTCGCTTTCGCGCTCAAGGGAAGCGTCCGATCGGACATGGTCCACGAGCCGCTCGGCACCGGCCGCGGCGGCGAGCCCGTATACTTGAAAGATATCTGGCCTTCGAATGAGGAGATTCGTCGCTTGATCGAGGAGCATGTTCATTCGGACATGTTTCGTCAGCGCTACGCCGACGTCTATCATGGCGACGAGCGTTGGCGCTCAATCGATGTCACGGGAAGCGCCACCTACAGCTGGCCGCCCGCATCCACCTACATCCAGAACCCGCCCTATTTCACCGACATCTCCATGACGCCCACGCCGCCCGGCGACATCGACGGCGCGCGGGCACTGGCGGTGTTTGGGGATTCGATCACTACGGATCACATTTCCCCGGCGGGAGCGATCAAGCCGGACAGCCCGGCCGGCCGTTATTTGCTCGAGCACGGCGTCAGCCGTCCCGAGTTCAACAGCTACGGGGCGCGGCGCGGCAATCATGAAGTGATGATGCGCGGAACGTTCGCCAATATTCGCATCCGCAACCGAATGCTGGAAAATGTCGAGGGCGGCTTCACTCGCTACGCGCCGACCGGTGAGACCATGCCCATCTACGATGCGGCGATGGCCTACAAATACGAGGGGACCCCGCTCGTCATTCTCGCCGGCAAGGAATATGGCACCGGAAGCTCGCGCGATTGGGCAGCGAAGGGCACGATCCTGCTCGGCGTACGCGCGGTGATCGCCGAGAGTTTCGAGCGCATTCATCGCTCCAACCTGGTCGGCATGGGCGTTCTCCCGTTGCAGTTCCGCGAAGGGGAAAATGCCGAGCGCCTCGGCCTCGACGGCAGCGAGACCTTCAGCATCACAGGAGTCGCCGAGATCAAGCCGCGACAGGATATCGAGGTCCAGGTCGCACGCGCGGACGGCAGCGTCATGACGCTCACAGCGCGGTGCCGCATCGACACCTACAACGAGCTCGAATATTTCCGCTCGGGCGGGATTCTGCATTACGTGCTGCGGCGGCTCGCAGCGGCGTGACGCCGCTCGAGATAGGGGTTGAAATTGTTGGCTGGGCCGGAGCCATTCTGATTCTCGCCGCTTATGGCTTTCTCTCGGCCGGAAAATTGGCTGGCGACTCCCCGCTATATCAATGGATGAACGTGGCGGGAGCAGCCGGGTTCATCGTCAATGGCTGGTGGCACGGAGCATTGCCGTCGACCACACTGAACGTCATTTGGATGCTGATCGGGGCAATTGCATTATGGCGGATAGCACGGGGATCATCGACCTCAGCCATGTGATCGAGCATGGCATGACGACCTATCCGGGTCTGCCGGAGCCCCACATCTGCGACTTTTGGACGCGCGAGGGGTCGGCGGCGAACTACGACGACGGTTCAAGTTTTCAGATCGGTCGCATCGACATGGTGGCGAATACCGGCACCTATCTGGACTCGCCCTTTCATCGTTATGCCGACGGCGCGGACCTTGCAGATTTGCCCCTGCCGTCGCTCGCGGACATCCCGGGACTCGTGGTTCGCCAGCCCTGGGACAAGGAGATTTCGATCGGCCCCGACGCATTCAATGGTCGTGAGGTTGGCGGCAAGGCTGTGCTCGTCCACACTGGATGGGAGCGTCATTGGCGTACCGACGCATATTTCGGCGAACATCCCTTCTTGACCGCGGAAGCCGCCGACTGGCTGGCCGACCACGGTGCGGCGCTGGTTGGCATCGACAGCTGCAATATCGACAATATGCACTTGCGCGCTCGGCCGGTTCATACGCGCCTCCTCGGCGCCAACATTCCAATCTGCGAACATATGACGGCGCTCGGGAGCCTTCCGGACGAGGGCTTTCGATTCTCCGCCGTTCCACCCAAGGTTCGAGGAATGGGAACCTTTCCCGTGCGCGCCTACGCCGTGCTCCGCTAACGTTCATCGACCTGTAAGTTTCGCAGCCGTATCGACCGGGTCAGAGGAGGGTCGTCATGTTCCGCTCGCTGCTCTTTCTCGCATCAGTCATGGCCGCAACATCCACCGCTCCGGCTCAGTCCTTGAATCCGCAAATTGATTACCGCGGATTCGAAGAACTGACCCAGTCCATTGGACCTTATCGCCAATCGCGCCTGCTCAGCTGGTCAAAGTTCGGGGAGGCTGCCAGTCGGAGGAACACACTGGTCTTGGATGCCCGCTCCGCAGACGCCTACCAGGCCGGTCACATCAAAGGTGCGGTCAACCTACCGCTGACCGACTTCACCGCGCAGAGCCTGGCGCAGACCATCGGCAACGCGAAGCGCCCAATCCTCATTTACTGCAACAACAATTTCTCGAACAACGTCCAGCCGGTGCCGATGAAGCTGGTGCAGCTGGCGCTCAACATCCAGACGTTCATCAACCTTGTTGGCTATGGGTATCGCAACGTTTGGGAGTTGAACGAGGTCGTCGATTTCGATGATCCGAAAGTTGGCTGGGTCAAGCAAGCGCCAACTTCAGCCAAGGTGGGACAATAGCGCCGTCGAGATCGTCCGCGCGGCGGTGTTCGACTGCTAGACTAAGGTCGGGATAATAAGCGCACGAACGCGGGCCGG
Source organism: Pseudomonadota bacterium (assembly GCA_046733135.1). Classification (GTDB taxonomy): domain Bacteria; phylum Pseudomonadota; class Alphaproteobacteria; order Sphingomonadales; family Sphingomonadaceae; genus Sphingomicrobium. The sequence continues at coordinate 10,803 of JBKPON010000069.1, forward strand.
CCGTATCGGTCTCGACGACCACGAGGCGTCGGTTCACCTTCTGCCGCCAATTCATTCGCGCCGTATTCTCTTGTCCGACGAAGCAGCCTTTGGTGAAGCTGACGCCGTTCAACTCCGCTGCATTGCATTCGAGCCAGAGGATGTCGGCAAGCTCCCCGCGCCCCTCGCACACGCCCAGGCGCAGGCGGTGTTCGAGCCAACCTTCGGCGGCTTCGTCGGGGGAAGCAAGCCACCGCTTGCCGAGCTCCGGCAGGCGTGGGTCGGGAGTGCCCTCGTCACCGTCTTTCGACCAATGCACCGTGAGAGAAGGGTCCACGGTGATGTCGATCTTGCGCCGCAGTCGATAGATTGAAAGTCGCTTGATCAGATCGTCGGCCGCTGTCGCTTCGCAATCGAGCAGCAGATCGTCGCCGTCGCTCCAAACGAGAAAATCGAACAGGCACTTTCCCTGTGCCGAGAGGAGCCCGCCCCACACGGGAAGCTCCCCGAGAACATCGCTGGTGACGAGTCCCTGAAGAAAGCCACGCGCGTCCTCGCCGGAGAGGCGGATCACGGTGCGGTCAGTCAGGGTG
>JBKPON010000070.1:0-5437 GCA_046733135.1 Pseudomonadota bacterium
CAGCTGCTCACGAACCAGCCCATGACAGCGTTGATGCCGAGCGGGGCCAGTGCCACCGGGAGCATGAAGATCCCGACGCCGATGATGCTGCCGATGACGAACGCGGTCGCCATCGGCAAACCCATCTTGCCGTCATGTGCCTCTGTCATGTCATTCCCCCCAAGTGGCGACGCGAACCACTAACGCTGCCGAACACTCATTGCTGAGATGATGACTGACGACGGCCGTTCAGCCAACGGGAAATCGCGCGGATCGGGAGACCGACGATGGCGAGGCCGAACCCCCACAAGGTTGCTTCGAACCCCGCACCTACGAACATCGCGAATCCGTAGAACACACCGATGATCGCAATGATCGACCAACGACCCGTGATCTTGAGCTTAAGCGCCGCCGCTGCGCAGACGACGTACAGAACCAGCGCGGCCACCGTCGAAACGAGCGTTATGAACACGTAGATCGCGACAAAATCCTTCGACGAGCTGGCAAGCACCAGCAGGGCCGCGACCACGGCCGCAACCGATAATGAACCGACCGGTGCGCCGATTCCGTTGGTGCGTCGGAACAGCGGCGGCAGGTCGCGCGCACCAGCTATGGTTCGTCCCGTCTCGGCTCCCAGCAACAAGAGAGCGTTGCCGGTGCCAAAGGCGCTGACGGCCGCGATGATCGCGACGAGTGCGCCAGCCGCAGGACCCATGACGGGTGCAACGGCGTCAGCAAAGGGCGCGCTGCTTTTCGCCGCGATCATACTGGGCAAGATCATCAAAGTCGCGACGGTCGCGATGAGGTAGAGCAGGGCGGTGAAGCCGGTTCCTGCAATGGTCGCCACCGGGACTGTCTTGGTCGAATCGCGAGTGACATTGGCAACGACGCACGCGGACTCGAACCCCGTGAGAGAGAAGAGCATCAGCGCACCGGCCGCAGTGATGGCTGAGATGCCGATTGGCACCGGTTCGAGCGGTTCGAGCGCGCGACCGCCCGAAAGGCGAACGATGACAAGCACTGCCACCGTAAGAAGCGGCAAAATCTTGATGAGTGTCGCAATCACCTGAAGCCCACCGGCGGAGCGCGCTCCAAAAAAATTGACGACAAGAAGGACCGCGATGCAGGCGAGCGCAAACGCAATCAGCCCCGGACCCGAGCCGACCGCAGGGACGACATGGCCAAGGGCTCCAGCCGCCGCGATCGCCACAGCTGCCACACCGGTCCATTGCGAGACCATGTAGCTCCACAAGGTCAGGAACGCGGCAGTCTCGCCAAATGCTTGGCTGACGTAGACGAAGGGCCCGCCGGGGATTTCCGCCGCAAGGCGCGCCAGAGCGAAGGCGAGACACATCGTACCAAAGCCGGTGACCAGGAAGGCGATGACAAGATTCGACCCGTAGGGCGCGAGCGTCGTCGGCAGCAGATAAATTCCCGAGCCGACCATCGTACCGACGACCATCGCCGCGCTCATCCACTTGCCGAGCATCCGCGAACGAGGTTCCGGATGGGTGTCGATGGCGATTGCTTCGTTGGTCATTGAGGCGGGCTTCGCATCCCATCGCGGACTTGGCAATTGCACGGCAGCGACCTAACCGCGCGCCATCCCCGATTTCGCGGGACAGGCAGGGGAGATCGATGCGTGCATTCCTTTTTCCGGGGCAGGGCAGCCAGGCAGTCGGCATGGGTGCCGCGCTTGCGGAGGCGAGCCGCACTGCGCGTGACGTATTCGACGAGGTCGACGACGCCCTCGGTCAGGGCCTCTTCCGGCTCATGCGCGAAGGGCCCGAAGACGAGCTGCGCCTCACCGAAAATGCGCAGCCGGCGATCATGGCTAATGCCCTCGCCGTTTTCGCTGTTCTGACGAAGGACGGTGGCCTCGATCTCAAGAGAGCAGTGGGTTTCGTCGCGGGACACAGTCTCGGCGAATATTCTGCGCTTTGCGCGGCCGGGTCATTCGACCTCTCGACCACCGCCAAGCTGCTGCGTCTGCGCGGTCAGGCCATGCAACAGGCGGTACCGGTCGGAGAGGGCGCGATGGCGGCGTTGCTCGGCGCCGATCTCACGCTTGCGCAGAAAATCGCCGATGCAGCGTCCAAAGGGGAAGTCTGCGCCGTGGCAAATGACAACGACCCGTCCCAGGTCGTTCTGTCGGGCGCAAAAGATGCCATCGACCGCGCGGTCGAAATTGCGAAAGCCATGGGTGCCAAGCGCGCGGTCCTCCTTCCAGTGTCAGCGCCATTCCATTGCTCGCTGATGCAGCCGGCGGCCGAGGCGATGGCCGACGCGCTGAGCTATGTCGTGGTTGAGCCTCCCGCAGTGCCGCTTGTCGCCAACGTTACCGCCGAACCCACGATCGACCCTGACTTGATCCGCAATCAGTTGATCGAGCAGGTGACGGGGAGGGTGCGATGGCGCGAAAGCATCGCCAATATGGCTGAGGCGGGCGTCGAGGAATTTATCGAGCTGGGCGGCAAGGTGGTGGGGCCGATGGTCAAGCGCATCGCTCCCGATGCGAAGGTGACGAGCGTGGTGACGATCGAGGACATCGAAGCGGTGGCGAAAGACCTCTGATGGTTCACGCGGAGACGCGGAGACGCGGAGAAAGCAAGTGAGGGAGATCGACGCGATCACCGGAGATGTGATCGACGTCGCTTTGCGTATTCATCGGGAGCTTGGTCCGGGCCTGCTCGAAAGCGTTTACGAAACGGTCCTTGCAGGAAAGCTCATCGAGATGGGCTATCGGGTCGATCGGCAGGCGCCGATCGACATTGAGTTCGAGGGGAGGCGCAAAGAAGGACTCAAACGCGTGGTCAACGATCACGTCCCCTCCGCGTCTCCGCGTCTCCGTGTGAACCAACTGGGAGGATGGCCGAATGTTTGATCTTACGGGGATGACCGCGCTGGTGACGGGCGCTTCGGGCGGCCTTGGAAGTGCGATAGCAAAGACGCTTGCGGGGCAGGGCGCTCGGCTCGCGGTTTCGGGAAGCAACGTCGAGAAATTGGAGAATTTCCGGGCATCGCTGGGCGGCGATCACATTGCGATTGCGTGTGATCTGGGGAATGGCGCCGCGGTCGATCGGCTGGTGCCCGCGGCGGTAGAAGCACTTGGCGGGAAGCTCGACATCCTCGTCAACAACGCCGGAGTTACTCGTGACAATCTCCTCATGCGAATGAAGGATGAGGAGTTTGAAGATGTTATCCGGATCAACCTCGAAGCGGCGTTTCGGCTGATGCGCGCGGCGGCCAAGCCGATGATGAAAGCCCGGTTCGGACGGATCATCTCGATAACTTCGGTGGTCGGAGTGACCGGCAACCCCGGCCAAGCAAATTATGTCGCGTCCAAGGCCGCTCTGATCGGAATGACCAAGGCCGTCGCGCAGGAGCTCGCCAGCCGTGGAATCACGGTGAACGCGATCGCTCCTGGATTCATGGTGTCGGCGATGACCGATGCATTGAACGAACAGCAACGCGCGAGCATCCTCTCACGCATTCCGGCCGGGGCGATGGGTTCAGGCGAAGATATCGGTGCGGCGTGCGCCTACCTCGCCAGCCGCGAGGCCGGATATGTCACCGGGCAAACGCTGCATGTGAACGGCGGGATGGCGATGCCCTGAGCGGGCTCGACGTGCGGCGACCCAAGCCAACAGGATCATCGCTAAGACTCCGAGGGGCACCGCGAGGACTTCCGCCGCCTGGCGGCTGATCCACGGCGTAAACCAGACGACGGCGATGACCGATTTTTCGAAAGGAAGAAACTCGCTTCGTATGGCCTCGGCATACAGAAACGCCGCTCCAAGACCCACGACCGCCATGTCGTAATCGAGCAAATAGGGGGTCGACAGCGCAGCACAGGCGCAAACCGCGGCAGCACGGACGAACGGTGGCGATTCGCGGACTAGCCACAGCAAGCCTAGCGAAGCGACAAGTCCTGCGCTCTGCACGGCATAAGCCGCGTCGATTGGCAGTCCCCATTGGCGCGCCGCTGCAAACAGGCTGGCGCTCTTGTAGAAACCAACGGCGCCCTGCTCCATGTAAAAGCGGCCGTAGCGTAGACTGTGGGCGAACGCGGCCCAGCTATCCGATCCCCAAAAATTAACGATAGGACCAACAAGCCTGCCGCGGTTGCCGCCGCGATCATCAACGCTCGCCAGCATTTCATGAGAAGTAGGAGCGGGCCGACGATCAGGCCGAGCTGAGGTTTGTACAGGAGGCATCCGAAGAAGCCGCCAGCAAGATGCGGCCGCCGCGAAAGGAGAAGGAGCCCTGATCCGAGCAATGCTGCGGTGAGGAATGCATTCTGGCCATTCGCGAGGACGAGTGGCGTGAAGGGTGATGCCAAAGCGACGAACAAAGCACACTGATTCGGAAGAATGGCGCGAAGAGTCAGGGCGATCGCCACAAAGCTGAGGAGTTGCCAGATGAAGAGCGCCGGAAGATACGGAAGGGCAGCAAGTGGTGCCGCTACCAGAAGGAAGACGGGTGGGTAGATCCATGCCGTTCCATACTGGACGCCATGCGTCGCTTGGACGCTGGCGTTCAGGAGCTGCTGATCCCATGCGAGAGAGGCCTCGCCTGAGTTGGCGATCCGACCCGCATTCCAGAACGCGGTGAAGTCCGATCCAACCGGCTGGCCGAAGAAGTCCACAGTGCCGTGACGGGCGAGCCACAGGATGAGGAGCATGACCAAGCCGCCGACGGCGCTGATCGCCGCGGCTGCCTGCACCCGCTCTCGAGTGAGCCACCTGCCGTTCGCCAATGCCTCCACGAGACAAGTGTCTCGCGTCATTTGGTAAAGAAATCAGTAACCGGGGCCTGCGCCTTGAATGTCTTGTCCTCCCGTTGCGGCCACCTATATCGCCCGTGAAATCAACACGTCGGCTGCCTGATAGGGGCCGAAACAGGGGCAGAGGAAGAGGGATAAGAAACATGGCCAAGGTCATTGGGATCGACTTGGGCACCACCAACAGCTGCGTCGCCGTCATGGAAGGCGGCAAGCCGAAAGTCATCGAGAATAGCGAAGGAGCGCGCACGACTCCCTCGGTTGTCGCTTTCACCAAAGATGGAGAGCGACTGATCGGCCAGCCGGCCAAGCGCCAGGCGGTCACTAATCCGGACAATACGATTTTCGCGGTGAAGCGCCTCATCGGCCGCCGCTTCGACGATCCGATCACCAAAAAGGACACCGAGCTGGTGCCTTACAAGATCGTCAAGGGATCGAACGGCGATGCCTGGGTCGAAGCGGGCGGCAAGGATTATAGCCCATCGCAGATCAGCGCCTTCATCCTCCAGAAGATGAAGGAAACCGCCGAGGCCTATCTCGGCGAGACCGTCACCCAGGCGGTGATCACCGTCCCCGCTTACTTCAACGATGCACAACGGCAGGCAACCAAGGACGCCGGGCAGATCGCGGGCCTTGAAGTTCTGCGCATCATCAACGAGCCGACCGCGGCCGCAC
>JBKPON010000071.1:0-8502 GCA_046733135.1 Pseudomonadota bacterium
GGTTGGGCCGCCGCCAAGCCAAAAAGAGAGGCGGTCCGGCGAAGGGTCCGGGCCGCCTCTCCGTCAAGCGCACCCTGGGAGAAGTGCGCTCTGGGGAAGGTTAGATGTCGATTCCGGCCGCGATCGCCTCAAGCTTGCGCACGCGCTCGCGCAAATCCGCCAGCTCGATCCGGCCGCTGGCCGGTGGAAGGGTGCGGTCCCCGGCATCATGCGTCAGCTCGAACCGTTTAAGCTCAAGCCAGCCGTTCCAGGCCCTCAGACCTGCAAGGCTCGCTCCTGCCAGGCCCAGGATAATGCTCGCCGCGAGCACTGCAATTGTGACCGGGTCCATCACTTCTCCTCCTGGCGGAGCGCTTCTATCTCGCGCGCCAACTCTTCATTCTGGCTGTTGATGTGATGATCGATCGCCATCAGTCGGCGGTCGGTCTCGTCAAGCTCGGTGCGCATCGCATGCACGGTCGGCTTGCCCTTCGCCACCTGATCCATGCGATCGAAGTCGCTCAAATGCCGTTCGCCGGTCATCGAACGCTTCTTCTGGACCGCAAGAAAAATGCCGACGATCGCATAGGCGATGAGGGCAGTGGTGAAATCGACTGGCGTCAGTAGTGGGATTGCCACCCAGGCTACGCGGATGATGGTTGGGTCGATGCCCCATTTCTTGCCCAGGGTCGAGCAGACCCCGGCGATCTTCGCGTCGTGGCGATCGAGCGAATAGGGGTAATATTTGCGCGCCATTTCCATCGTCCCTTCCTTCAATTCACACGTGCCGCGAGCGCGGCCTTCATGGCCTCCAGCTCGGCGTCGATTGTCTCGTCGGCCCGGAGCTGATCGATCTCGTCCTCGAGGCTGCCGATCCCAAGCGCCTCTGCCCGGCCCTCGGCGAAGTCCGCGCGACGCTCCAGCAGGTCAAACTTCGCGAACGCGTCCTGCGTGCGGCTGCCGTGCATCATCTCCCGCGCCCTGGCGCGAGTAACCGCGCTCTCGAACCGCGCCTGGATCGCATTTTGCCGAGTGCGGGCCTCACGCAGCTTGGCCTGCAGTTTGGCAATGTCCGCCTCGTAGCCGCGGAGCACCTGCTCCAGCTGCACGACCTCCTCGCACAGGCCGTCGGCCATTTCGGAAGCCTTCTGCCGCTCAATCAATGCCGCCTTCGCCAGGTCCTCGCGCTCCTTGCTGAGCGCCAGCTCGGCTTTGGCGGTCCAGTTCGTCTGGATTTCCTCGAGCCGGGTGACGGCGCGGCGCAATTCCTTGATGTCGGCGATCGACCTGGCAGCCGTCGCGCGAACCTCGACCAAAGTCTCCTCCATCTCGAGAATGATCATGCGGATCATCCGTGCCGGGTCTTCGGCCCGGTCGAGAAGCTCGGTCATGTTGGCCGCGAAAATGTCGCGGGCGCGGCTGAACACCGGGCCGCTGAGCCACCCGGCGACAGGCGCCAGGCGGTTCGTCCGCGGCTGCGGCTCAACCTCAATCAATTGAGGCGTGCGCACCGGGATCTTGGCTTCGAGGACTTCAAGCTCAGGCATAGAAGGTGACCTTTGATGGGCTGTCGACCACCTGGGCCGGACCAACCGCTGCACCAACCGCGACCGTGCTCATGACAAGCGCCGCGACGATGGCGAACAGAGTGCGGGTGAAAGACGACTGCACCGACATTTGAACTCTCCCTTTTTCGCCCGCCGGAACTGCTCGCGGGCCGATACCCCTTCCCAATCAAGAGTCGTGCCAATCCCAGAAAACCGCCAATAATGCCGAATGGAACGGCGAATTGGGAGATTTGACCAACCAAGATTTGGCGAGATTCGCCAACTGGCGGTCTGGGAACATTCGCCCGCCCCCGCGCGTCAGTCCCGAAGCGGAGACGAGGAGGAGTAAGCGTGATGTTCGGCAAGCTTGCAGGCGCATGGTTAGGGGAGAAGGTGGCCGGTCCGAGGCGCGGCGCGAAGGGCGCGATCCTGGGCTTTGGTGCCGCCGCGCTGGCTCGTCGCAGCGTGCCAGCGCTAGCAACCGTTGCCCTATTGGGGTGGGGCTTCAAGAAGCTTCGTGATCGCCGCAAGCGCCGCGCGCCGACATATCCAGAAGAGGCAACGCCGGAGGCCTAGGGGCCCAAGTTCAGGATTTAACGGCTAATTTACCAAAATCGCCGTAAACTCCGTCGGTGGAAAACTCCTCGGGGAAGAGGTGGCTCGGCGCGGCTGCGCTGCAGGGGGTGCTCGCCCTCATGGCCATCCTCGTCCTGTCGTTGACGCCACCGCCTTTCGGTCGGTTCCTGCTGATTCCGCTAAACGGCCACCAAATCAGCGACTCGTTGCTACGCCAGCAGTTGCTCGACCGGCGCAGCGCTGGCCCAATTCCCGGATCGGTGATCGTCGACGGCCAGTCGGCAGGTGCAGCGCAGGCGTTGCTGTCGCACGGCATATTGATGCTCGCCGCTCCTGCCCTGGTATGCGGCACGCACGACGTGAGCGGCGCCTGATGAACGAGCTCAACAAACTTCGTCTGCACGGAGTGCAGTTGCTCGCTGCGTTCGGCTGGGCCTGCACCGCTGCGCTGCTGATGCTCGCACTGATCTTCGATTTGCGGAATGAATGGATTTCGATCGGCTTCTCGATCTTGATGAACGCGCTGCCGACATTCTGTGCGCTGCGCCGCCGTTACGACATGCAGGTCGGAACGATCTTCGGAGTCAATCTCGCCATCCAGCCCGCCCTTCTCGTTTACATGCTCCAAGGCCATCCCTGGCAGATGGAAGGCCACATGTACTTCTTCGTCGGCCTGGCCGCCCTCACCCTGCTGTGCGACTGGCGGCCGATCGCGGTTGCCGTGTTGATCATCGCCGCCCACCATTTGTTGCTCGGCTATGTCGCGCCCGAATGGGTATTCCTCGGGGCCGGCGATCTGCCCCGAGTCTTGGTCCACGCAATCGCGGTTTCGCTCGTGCTTGCAGTGCTCGGCCCAATGATGGTGCGGATGGGCAAATTGTTCGTCGAACAGGCCGATGCGCGCGCGCAAAGCGAAAAATCGGCCGAAGCGGCGCACGAGGCGCTCGCCGCGACCAAGCTCGCCGAGGCTGCCGCGGAGAGCGAACGCGAGAAGCGTCACGAGGCGGAGCGACGGGCCCACGCGGACGCCCATCGTGGCGAACTGCTGTCGCTCGCGGCCGCCTTCGAAAGCTCGGTCGCGAACATCGTGCAGTCCGTCGCCAGCGCGGCTCAGCAGCTTGAGAAGGCCGCCGAAAATATGCACCGCTTCGCGCACGAGGCCGGTGAGCAATCGGCCAGCGCGGTGCGAGAGGCCGAAACGGCATCGCGCAACGCGGTCCAGGTTTCGACGGGGGTGAGCGAGCTATCGCACGCCATCGCTGCTCTTGCCGCCAATGCCGGCAAGCAGGCAGAGTTGGGCGAGACCGCGCGCAGTTCCTCCGAAACGGGTGAAACGGTGATTCGCACGCTGTCGGAGCGGACCGCCAATATCGAGGCTTTCGTCGGCCTGATCGATAATGTCGCCTCGCAGACGAACCTGCTCGCGCTCAACGCGAGCATCGAATCCGCGCGCGCGGGTGATGCTGGCCGCGGCTTCGCGGTCGTCGCGGCCGAGGTAAAAGCGCTTGCCGAAAAGGCGCGGGACGCCGCCGGACAGATCACGAGCCTGGTTTCAGACGTCGACGCTGGCGCCGACGAGGCCGATCGAGTCATCGGCCAGGTCTCGAAAGCGATGGTCGAGCTTGCCGCGGCGGCTGAGCGGATGCGCGAGGAAATCGGTGGTCAGCAGAGCGTGGCCGCGATGATCGAGCACAGCGCCGCCGAGAATGCGTCCGGCGCTGACTTCATCGCCCAACGCATCGGCGAGGTCGCCAAATCTGCCTCCGAGGCGGTCAGCCTTTCCGACGAAGTCCAGGCATCGTCCGCCAGCCTGTCGAAGATCGCCGACGGCCTGAAAACCGCGACGAACGAATTTCTGACCAAGCTGCGCGCGGCCTGAGAATTATTCCGCGCCGGGCTCCGGAGCGGGATTCTCGAAATAAGGCTCGACCTTGCCTTTAAGCTTGATCGTCATCGGTTGGCCGTAGCGATCGCGGCTGCGTCCGGCGGCGACACGGATCCACCCCTCGGAAATGCAATATTCGATGACGCTGGTCTTCTCTTGGCCATTGAACTTGATGCCGACACCGCGCTCGAGCAGCCCCTCGTCGAAATAATCGCTGCGCGGATCGAGCGACAGGCGATCGGGCGGAAGGTCGGTGTCGGCCATGGACCGCGCGGCTAGTCGCCGCCACGGATCAGGTCAACCAGCTCATGATTTCATTCAATGTAAAGGACGCTTGACTGTCCTAGTTGCCGCTGCCGCGAGTCCGGATTAAGCGCTCGCTCCGATATGAGCGACAACGATCCCGCCAAGCTCAAGCCGAACCGGCCGAAGCTCGCGCTGCACGTGCCGGAGCCGCCGTTCCGGCCCGGCGACACGCCTGACTTCTCGTCACTCAAGATTCCCAAAGCGGGTAGTGCGCCGCGTCCCGACACAAGCGGTCCCCCGGCGGAGAGTCACCCACTGACGACCCATCTGGTCCGGGTGCTCGGCGAGGACCATAAGGCCGTCGGTCCGTGGGACCCGAAGCTCGACCCCGACACGCTGCGCAAGATCCTTCGCGACATGGTCATGGTCCGCATCTTCGACGACCGCATGTACCGCGCCCAGCGGCAAGGGAAGACGAGCTTTTACATGAAATGCACGGGCGAGGAGGCCATTGCGACCGCGGCCGCGGCTGCGCTCGACCGCGACGACATGCACTTCCCCACCTATCGCCAGCAGGGGCTACTCATCGCTCGTGGTTATCCGCTGACGGAAATGATGTGTCAGATCTATTCAAATAAGGGCGACAAGCTCCGCGGCCGCCAGCTCCCGATCATGTATTCGGACAAGGCGCACGGATTTTTCTCAATTTCGGGCAATTTAGGCACGCAAATCCCGCAGGCGGTCGGTTGGGCGATGGCTGCGGCGATCAAAGGGGACAGCCGAATTTGCATGGGCTGGGTCGGCGACGGCGCTACGGCCGAGGGCGACTTCCACAGCGCAATGACCTTCGCCGCCGTCTACAACGCGCCGGTCATCCTGGCGACGGTCAACAATCAGTGGGCGATATCGAGTTTCTCCGGGATCGCCGGCGCCGAGCGCGCAACCTTTGCGCAGCGCGCAATCGGTTATGGAATCGCCGGAATGCGGGTCGACGGCAATGACGCGCTGGCCGTCTATGCCGCAGTCCAATGGGCCGCGGAGCGCGCGCGCTCGAATGGCGGACCGACACTGATCGAGTTCTTCACCTACCGCGCCGAGGGTCATTCCACCTCCGACGACCCATCGGGCTACCGACCGACCAATGAAGCAAAGCTCTGGCCGCTCGGCGACCCGATCGAGCGGTTGAAGGCGCATCTCCTCGCGATCGGTGAATGGGATGAAGGTCGGCACGCGGCGCTGACTGCTGAATGCGACGCGGCGGTGCGCGCCGCGCAGAAGGAATCGGAGAAGCTCGGCATTCTCCCGCAGCAGGGCAAGGACAATATCGAAAGCATGTTCGACGACGTCTATGCCGACGTGCCCTGGCACCTCGCGGAACAGCGCGAGCAGGCCTTGGACGAGAACCGCTGATGCCGACGATGAACATGATCCAGGCGCTGAACGACGCCCATAAAGTGACGATGCGCGCAGATGAGGACATCGTCGTGTTCGGTGAGGACATCGGCTATTTCGGCGGCGTCTTCCGCGTCACCGAGGGATTGCAGAAGGAATTTGGCAAGACCCGCGTGTTCGACGCTCCAATCAGCGAAGGGGGGATTGTCGCCACAGCCGTCGGCATGGCCTGCTACGGCATCAAGCCCGTCGTGGAGATCCAGTTCGCCGATTACATCTATCCGGGCTACGACCAGATCGTCAGCGAAGTGGCGAAGATCCGTTACCGAACAGCGGCCGAGTGGACGATGCCGCTGGTGATCCGCACGCCCTATGGCGGAGGGATTTTCGGCGGCCAGACACATAGCCAGTCGCCAGAGTCGCTGTTCACACATATCGCAGGTCTAAAGGTGGTGATTCCGTCCACGCCGCGCGATGCCAAAGGGCTGTTGATCGCGGCAATCGAGGATCCGGACCCGGTGATCTTCTTCGAGCCCAAGCGCATCTACAACGGCCCGTTCGACGGTCATCACGATCGACCTGTGAAACCGTGGTCCAAGCACCCGGCCAGCGAGGTCCCCGAAGGCCATTACACTGTCCCCCTCGGCCAAGCCGAGGTGGTGCGTGAGGGCGCCGACCTGACTGTGCTTGCTTACGGCACAATGGTCCATGTCGCACTCGCCGCGATTGAAGAGCAAGGCTTGAACGCGGAGTTGATCGACCTTCGCACCTTGGTCCCCCTCGATATCGAGACGATCGAGCAGTCGGTCGAAAAGACCGGCCGCTGCCTGGTCGTGCAGGAAGCCCCGCGTACCAGCGGCTTCGCTTCCGAGCTGGTGGCGCTCGTCCAGGAGCGCTGCTTCTACCATCTGGAAGCGCCCGTCGAGCGTGTCACCGGCTGGGACACACCTTATCCGCACGCCTACGAATGGGCCTATTTCCCCGGACCGAAGCGTATGAAGCGCGCCCTCGAAAAAGTGATGGCTGACTGATGGCTCGATACGAATTCAAGCTGCCGGATATCGGCGAAGGGATTGCCGAGGCGGAGATCGTCGCCTGGCACGTGAAGATCGGCGACACGATCGAAGAAGATCAACAGATCGCGGACATGATGACCGACAAGGCGACGGTCGAGATGGAATCCCCCGTCGCAGGCAAGGTGATCGAACTTGCGGGCGAAGTCGGGGACCAGGTGCCGATCGGATCGGTGCTCGCCGTCATCGAAACGGAAGGCGCCGACCGTTCGGCCGAACCCGCCGAAGACAGCATCGAGGAGCGGCCGCTCGCCGACGGCGCGGTTCAGGCGACGCCGGAGCTGGCGGAAGAGCTTCCGGTGACCAAAGTGGAGGAACCTGAGCCAACATCCGTTCGTGCTGAGCGGAGGGCAGAGCCCGAAGTCGAAGCGCGCCAGGCACAACCGCCCGAGCAGCGCCCTTCGACTTCGCTCAGGACGAACGAAGTCGGGGACAAGGGGTTGGCCTCCCCCGCGGTACGCGCCCGTGCGCGCGACCTCGGCATCGATCTCGCGCAAGTCCGCGCCGCGGGCGACCGGATCCGCCACTCCGACCTCGACGCGTACCTCCTCTACAATGGGGGAACCGTCTCCGCGCGCGGCACCGCCGCCCCGCGCAGGGATGAGACGATCAAGGTCGTCGGCCTGCGCCGCAAGATCGCGGAGAACATGGCCGAGGCGAAGCGCCGAATTCCGCATTTCACCTTGGTGGAGGAGTTCGACGTCACCGCGCTCGAGGAAACGCGCGCGATGATGAACGGCGATCGCGGCTCCAATCCGAAGCTGACAATCCTACCCTTCCTCGTCACCGCCATGGGGAAGGCGCTCGCCGAATGGCCGATGCTCAATGCCACCTATGACGATGAGGCCAACGTCATCACCCGCCATGGCGCGGTCGATATGGGCATAGCCACCCAGACTCCGAACGGCCTCATGGTCCCTGTCATCCGCGGCGCCCAGACCTTGAGCGTCTGGCAGCTGGCGAGCGAAATCCTCCGCCTTGCCGATGCCGCGCGGACCGGCAAAGCCGCGCGCGAGGAGCTGATGGGCTCGACGATCACGATCTCGAGCCTCGGCCCGATGGGCGGGATCACCTCGACGCCCGTAATCAATCGCCCGGAAGTCGCGATCCTCGCCGTCAACAAGCTTGAAGAGAAGCTCGTGCCCATCGATGGCGAGATTGAGGTCCGCAAGCGAATGAACCTGTCGCTGTCGTGCGACCACCGGGTCGTCGACGGGTGGGACGCGGCGAGCTTCATGCAGACGCTCAAAGGCTATATCGAAAATCCGCTGCGGTTGCTGTCGGCATAGAATTCCGCTCCCTGGAAGGGAGGGGGGAGTAAGGCGCCACCGCTTTGAATAGTTGCTCAGCGCTCAGTGGCCACTGCCGTCCACCCTCTGGAAGGACCCCAAGGTTTCGGTGGTGAACCCGGTCGGCTTGCCGTCCGCCCCAATCGTGAACGTCACAGGCTGCGTCCCCATGTCGATCAGCGGCCAGGTCAGGTTGAACGTGTCGCGGCTGAAATGGCGAAGCTTGCCGACATAGCCCGCTGTGCCGGCAGCGACGTCAAGTTCGTCGCCAGCGGTCGTCAGCACGAACGGGCCGTAGACGTCGCTCGCATATGTCCCGGCATAGGCGGCTAGCGGAACGCTGGTCTTGCCCGGGTTCGCCGGCGGCGGATCGGGCGTGAGCAGCTCGTCCACATGCTTTTGCGTTTCCAGCAGAGTCGCCTGGACGTTCGAAGACGCAGGGCCGAGCTCCTGCTCGAGCACATAGGCCCGGATCGCTTCGGGCAGGACCGTCAGGTTCATATTGGCCAGCACCG
>JBKPON010000072.1:0-20083 GCA_046733135.1 Pseudomonadota bacterium
CGCAAATCTGTGGATTGTTGATTTATTGCAACTGCCGTCACGTTTTTGTGACGGTCACGTAACTTATTCTGGAAACCCCGATGACGGCACCGGGTCATCATTTTGACCGGGTTGCGCCGCTGCTGGAGGATCGGACGCATCCATGGATTCGTCGCTGCCCACGTCGACCTTCGCATCCTGGTCGTCAGGGTTGCGCTTGAGCTTGCGTTCGAGCTCGCGCTCGGGGTCTGCCGAATGGACCGGCGGTTTGCTTTCCCTGCCCTCGTTCACAGAGGAATCTCCGTTACTTACATATTGCAATGGTGTAACGAGCGGACGTTGGCGGACGTTCCTCCACCGCCGGAGTTTCGACCGGATGCTCCGGAACTTCTGCCAACGGTCAGGCGGCGCTTTTCGCCGCGGCCATTTTGAGACAAGACAGTCGCGATGCTCATGATGCCCCAGCCCCAGGCGCGCTCGCGCTTCAGCGACTGGCCGCTCGCCGTCAAATCGATTCTCGGCTTCTGGATCTTCTACGCCTTGACCGTGGTGGCCCGGGCCTTTCTCGGAACGGACCCCTGGACGACCCTCGAGAACAAGCTGGTCGTCATCGCCATCGGAATTGCGCTCACCGGGTTGATCTACCTCGTCATCGTAATGTTCGGAACCGGCGCGACCATTCGCCGCAAGGCGATCATCGCGGGGGTTGCCTCGGCGATCGGGTCTCTCGCCATGGGCGGTACGCTGATCCTCATCGAAGATATGTTCCGCGAGAGCAGGGAGGTGTTCCGTTATCAGGCGCGCGAGGGCTTTACGGTCGTCGAACAGGGACAGAAGATCCGCATCGAGCGCACCGCGCAGGAACCGCTCGTCCTCACCATGCCGAAGCTGAACGAGCTCGATTCCATGAAGCGGTTCCGCTACGCGCTCGACGCGTCGGTCGTGTGGCTCTTCTTCTTCATCGGTTGGAGCGCCTTCTACCTCGCCAACCAAGCGCAGGCGGAGGCGATGCGCGCGCAGCGCCGGGTGGCCGATGCCGAGAGCGCCGCGCAAGCGGCGCAGGTCCGGGCGCTGCGTTATCAGGTCAACCCGCACTTCCTGTTCAACACCCTCAACTCCTTGTCGTCGCTGGTGATGACCGGCCGCTCGGATCGCGCCGAAACGATGCTGTTGGCGCTCTCTACCTTCTTCCGCACGAGCCTGTCACTGGACCCTGGCGCCGATGTCACCCTCGCCGAAGAGATCGACTTGCAACGCCTCTATCTCGACATCGAGAAGGCCCGCTTTCCGGACCGGCTGCACGTCGAGATCGAGGTTCCTGAGCAGCTCGAGCAGGCTCGACTCCCCGCGCTGCTGCTTCAGCCGATCGTTGAAAATGCGATCAAATATGGCGTGTCTAAGAGCCGCAAGGCGGTCGTCATCCGGATCGAGGCGAGGCCGATGCTCGACGGGCGCATGCTGCTCGAGGTCAGCAACCGGCTGAAGAACGGCGGCAAGGATGAACTTCCCGCCGCCACGCATGAGGGAACCGGCCTTGGTATTGCAAACGTTTGCCAGCGCCTCGAGGCGCGGTTCGGTGGCCGATCCGGCTGCCGCTTCGGTCCGATGAACGTCGGCGGCTACAAGGTTTCGCTGACGATGCCGGTAGAAGTGAATGCTTGAGGGCAAACCGCTTCGCGTTTTGATTGCCGATGATGAGCCGCTCGCCGCCGAGCGGCTGCAGCTGCTCCTCGCTCGCGCCGAGGGAGCGCAGTTGGTCGGTACGGCAAGCGACGGAGATTCCGCGATCCACTTGACCGAAGCCCTGTCGCCCGACGTGCTGCTGCTCGACATCGCCATGCCCGGGCTGGATGGAATCGGAGTTGCTCGAGCACTGGCAGCGCAGAACCCCTCGCCCGCCGTTGTGTTTGTGACGGCTTTCGACCAATTCGCAGTCGCAGCCTTCGAGGTCGAGGCGGTCGACTATCTGATGAAACCGGTCGATCCGACGCGGCTCCAACGGGCGCTCGACCGGACCCGCGCCTATCTGCAGACCCGGACCGGACAGCCGGCGGCTGGCAAAGCTTCCCAATGGCTCGAGGAATTCTGGGCTTCTGACCTTTCCGGGCTCGTCCGTATCGCCTCGAAGGATGTCGATCGCGTGTCGGCCGAGCGCGACTATATGCGGCTCCACGTGGGCCGGCGCAGCTGGCTGATCCACCATTCGATGGCCGCGCTGGAGGAGGGTCTGGACCCCGAACTCTTCGTCCGCCTCCACCGCTCCGCGATTGTCCGCAAGGACTTCATCGCGGGCTTTACGCGCAACCCGTCGGGAAGGTGGATCGCGCGCCTGTCGGACGGAACCGAGCAGCCCGTCGGCCGACTCTATTCCGACCGGGTCCGGGCAATTGCCGGCCGCTAGTTAAGAAGCAAAACCGCCGCGCTCCCGTTCGGGTGCGCGGCGGCCTTAGTCGTCTTCACGGCGCCGTGACGATGAGTGAAGCGGCGTCCATCACGGTGACGCTGCCGCGCCGGGCGGCATTCACCGCGGCGGCATAAGCCGGCTGAGCGCCGGCGATTGCGTCGCTCCGGCAAGCGTGGGTTTCTACCGCGAGGTCAACATCCTTTCCCGGGTCGTACACGCAGACGATTTGTGCGGCACGAACGATCCGGTGCTCCAAAGTTCGCTGCCCTGGAGCGGATGCGAGATTGAGGTCAGCATAAGTTACTCGAACCGAATTCGACTCCGCCGCCTGACTAACCGTAGGAAGAACGAGACTCGTCGCGGTCAGCACTGCCGCGAACGCGGTAATGGTCTTCTGCATGTGAGCTCTCCATTTACGGCGCGGGACCTGGGGAAGAGGGGGCTGTCCCGCGCCGCGAGAGCGCTTTGCGCCTTGAATGCGATAGAGTCGCGGACTGCTCGATGACAGTCGGATGTTTGTCGGCACTCCGACAGAAGGCGTTCGTCAGCCGCTCAATCGACGAACGGTGGTCAGCTGGCGTTCAGCTTGTAGGCTCGTCCTTGGTCGAACGATCGACAACGGCCGTTACTGCCACATCCAGGGTAACATTTCCCACGGTTCGGAAGATGTCCGGCACCATTTCCACCGCGACGAGCAGCGCCAGCGGAGCGATCGGAACGCCCAGGGCAATGGCGATGGGCGCGATCGAGCTGATGAAACTGACTTCGCCGGGAAGGCTCACCGCCCCGTAACTCATGACGGCTCCCACTGCCGTCGCCGCGATCATTTGCGCCACGCTCGGCTCGAGCCCCAGCCAATGTGCGACATAGAAGGCGACCGCGACGTTCATCGCGGGACCGGTCGCCCGGAACAGAGCGACGCTGATCGGCAGCGTCACGTCCGCGACCTGATCGCGGACACCCATCACCCGCGCTGCGGCGAGCATTGCCGGCAGCGACGCCAGCGACGAGCGCGTCGAGATCGCGACGGCCTGCGGGGCGATCATCGCCTTGCTGAAACGCGTAAGACCGACGCGGCCGACGAGCGACGAGAGCGGATATCCGGCAAGAGTGACGAGGATGCCGACGGCCGAGATCACGACGACATAGTGCCCCAGTCCGGCGAAAGCCGCGCCACCGGCAGCCGATCCGACCGTGAATGCGAGGGCGAACACTCCTAGGGGCGCGATCCACAGCACCCATCCGATAATGATCAGCAACGCATCGCCGATGCCTTCGAACAAGGTCACGATCGCCCGCCGCCCCTGTTCGGAGATGTACATGAGCGCCAACGCGAACAGCACGGAGAAGACGACGAGGGGCAGCACGTCGCCGTTGGCCGCGGCCGCGACTACGTTGTCGGGAATGACGCCCTTGAAGAATTCCGCCACGCCGGGGAGCGATCCGGCCGCTTTCTGCTCTACGCTCGCGATCGCCGCTTGCAGGCCCAGGGCCGTTCCGCGCGATAACGGGAAGAGCGTCGTGATCAGAACAGTCATCAACGCACCGAACACCGCCGACGCCGTGCAGATGATGACGATCCACAGCACTGATCGTCCCGCGATGCGGCCCGCTTGAGCGGCCTCGGCGCTCTTCGCTATGCCGGTGACGAGCAATGCCACGACCAGCGGGATTACCGTCATCTTCAACGCGTTCAGCCACAAGGTCCCGACAAAGCTGGCCGTCGCGAGTGCCCCTGCGCGAACCTCCGGCTGGAGCTTATGGGCAAAGGCTCCCCCAAGGAGGCCGATGATCAGTGCCGCCAGCGCCCAATAGGCACGGAAGCCACGGGCGCTGCTGTCGGCCGCGGTTGGCGCTGCTTCGCTCAAGCGGGCTTTTGGAACTTGAAGATGAAGCGGTCGGTCTTGCCCTTCACCTTCGGGTCGAACACGAGCAGGCTATGGTCGTCGGCCGGATTGCGCAAAAGGTCGCTGGTCCCGACGAGCTTGAAGCCGGCGCGCTCGAAATCCGCCTTCACGACGTTGGGATCGATGCGGTGAAGCTTGTCGACGGTCGCGCGCGTGTCGTCGTTCGGGTTGGCGACATGGTCGATCACGCCGATCACTGCACCCGGCTTCATCGCGTCATAGACGGTCTTCAGGAAAACGTTGGGGTCCATCTTGGGGACCTTATACTTCTCGCTGGTCCAGTAGACGTCGTGATAGTTGAGGTTGAACATCACGAAGTCGGCCGAGTTCTTCGGCAGCGCCAGCGCTTCGAACGGGGTGGAAACGATCGACACGTTCGGATTCTTGGCGGTGAACTCGGCGAAGGATTTCTTGGAATCGTCGTCATAAAACTGGGCCGCCTCCCAGACCATCACGCGCCCCTTGGGCCCGACGACAGGAGCGATGATCTCCGCCCAATATTTGTTCCCGCCGAAAAGATCGATGACGCTCATTCCCGGTTTCAGGCCAAGGAATTTGAGCACTTCGGCCGGCTTGCGGGACTCGTCGAGCTTGACGTTGTCGGCTGTGCGACTTGGCGAAGCGATCGCGGCGGAAACGCTCGCCGGCGCCGCGGGCTTCGCCGCGCTAATCCCGGGAAGCAGCGACGAAAGCGCAAGGAAAGCGGCGGCAGTCTTCAAAGTGCGCATGATCGATTCCCCTTGTTTGAGCCCCTTTATCATTCGCGCCACGGAGCGCCAGCGTCCACGCCCAATTCCCTTGCTTGTCGCAGCTTTTCGACTAGCGTCAGGGTCTTGGGCAGACTCGGGGGAGTCCAATGGCCACGATCGCCGCACCGCCTTCCGACCGAAAAGCGTCGGAGCGGAAATTCTATACGCGAATGGCACTGTTTCTGGTGTTCCTCGTGTTGCTCGGCTTCGGGCCCAGCTTCTATCTACGCGGAATCGTTCCGTCCTATCCGCGTCCGAATCCGAGCCTTCCGCCAGCGGTGATTCTGCACGGCTCGGTCTTCACCCTGTGGATGGCAGCTATCGTCGCGCAGACGCAGCTGATCTCCGCGCGCAAGTACGAAGTGCACATGTTCCTGGGCAAGCTCACGATGATGCTTGCGATCCTGATGGTGCCGGTCATGTATCTGACCGCGGTCTGGCAGGTCGCGCGTGCCAACCAACCTCCATTCACCGATCCGTTGACGTGGACGATCGTCCCGCTCGCGGTGATCATCCCCTTCGCTATTTTGGTGTGGTTGGGCTGGACCCATCGGCGCAATCCTCAGTGGCACAAGCGCTGCATGCTGAGCGCCGCGATCCTCATCGTCATGGGCCCGTCAATTGCCCGGCTACCCCTCGCTCCGCCGACGCTGCTTGGGTTCACCTGCCTCCACGTCCTCGGATTGGCTCTGTTCATTCCACTCTTCCTGTGGGACCGGAAATCGATCGGCCATATCCACCCCGCGACGAGGCTGGGTTTCGCCATGGCGGTCATCCCCATCCTCGTCCCGCAAATCGTCTTCTGGGGCGGTCTGGATTGGGCGAGCGTCGCGCGTCACCTGCCCGGCGTCGCTTAAGCCGCTTTCGCCTTAGCCATTGCCGCGACGAGCTTCAGCGCTTCGTGCGCGGAAAGCACCGCGCCTTCCTGCCAAGTGGGCTGATAGCTGAGGTGCTCTCCGGCGAATACGATCGGCCCTTCCGGCTTCAGCAACTCCGCATATAGAGAGCCGCGGCCGCCAGCGCCCGCACCTGGTCTGGGGTCGAAATCAGGCCACAAGGCGCCGACGCCCTCTGAAAAGGGGGTGAGGCCCCACGCTACCCCGACACCTTTGCTCAGCAAGCGCGACTTGCCGGGATGCAAAGCTTCAATCGATTCCCGGCAGATGCGAAAGCGCTCCTCGTGACTAAGATTGGCAAACCGGTCGGGATTGTCGCCGTTCGTCCAGCCGGCGCAGTAGCCAGTGACGAGCACACCCTTGGGATCGTGATAGCCGTTCGAAGGATAGATCACATTCTCGTTTAGTCGGTCGGTCCAGGCGAGGCCGCCGTAAATGGAATCGTCCGTCTCCCAGAACCGAGGCGCCTCGAACGCGACTTTGACGCTGTGCAGATAAGGAGGACTGGCCGCCAGCGCAGCCTTTTTCGCCGACGAGAAGTCACTTGGGATCCGCTGGAGGATCGGCATCGGCAAGGTGCAGATACAGTAATCGGCTTCGGTCATTTGCGTGCCGGGGCCATGCTCGATTCGAACGCGGTTCCCCGCACGCCGGATGGCCGTGATTTGCGTCCGTAGCCGAACCCGCGGTTTCACCTGCGCGTAGATCGCCTTCGCGATGCGATCCATACCTCCGACCGGTTGCAGGAGAGTCGGTTGCATGTCCCAGATCGTCTCGAAAAGGTAGGGCAGCGCAATGCGCGGATCGGGCAAAAGCTCCTTCAGTGCGAGCGGTGGCAGTGCTCCCGGAGCCTGCGCATATCCCCCGCCCTCGACCACATAGCCGGAGCGACCGTCGGAGAGATAATTGCCCTTGTCATCAAGGCTCCCGTAAGGCGCCAGGAACGGGCGAAGGAGTTCGAGCTCGTCTTTCGGGACTTGCTTGTCGAGCGCCCGCTGATCGATGGCCTTGGCAAGCAACTCGGAAATGCGGCCACGCATGTCCATAACCATGCGTCGCTCTTTTTCGACTTTGCCGCCAAAGTCCCAACCGGCGCTGCGGTTGATATTGGCGAATCCTTCGAGCGGAACGCCGAAGCGCCGCGCATAACCGAGGATCGCGCGGTGCGTGGTCGGAATCCGCGCGGGACCCGCATTGAAATAAAGCCCCGGATCGAAGGTCGCATATTGGTCCGGCCGGCCGGTCTGCTCGATTTTGTCGCCGCCGCGGATTGTCCAAGCGCGCCCGCCGATGCGGTCTCGCGCTTCGAGCACTGTCACTTGGTAACCCGCGCGGCGTAGCTCGTAGGCCGAGACGAGTCCGGCAATCCCGGCGCCCAGGATGACGACCTGGTGTCCGCTTCCGCTCCGCGCGGGAAGAGAGAAATTTTCCGCCCCGGCCGGCGTCGGAATCGCCAAGCCGAGCGCCTCCATCGCGGCATAGGCGGCGCCGGCTCCGCCAGCTGCGCCGATATGCTCAAGCAAGGCACGACGCGTAAGAGCCATGGCTTTTCCCCCATCTCTCAGCGCCAGACTGACAGCAAAACGAGGTTCAACCCAGAAATTTCAACGCGAAGGCCGCATCGGCTTGGCGGTTCGAGCGTTCTGGTCCGGTATCCAACTTCGTAAGCCGGGAGTAAGCGCATGACTGAGCATAGCCATTCGGATGAGATCAGCGTCCTCAATACCCTGATCGCCACCACCATCGACAGCATCAACGGCTACGAGGAATCGGCGACGAACGTCGATAATGAGCGGCTGCGGGAGACTTTCCGCAAGCGTGCCAACGAGCGTCAGCAGGTTGTGCAGGATCTCCGGAGCGAAGTGCGACGGCTGGGGGGCGAACCTGAAGAGGGTGGCACTTTCCTCGGCAAGGCGCACCAGCGCTTCGAGGATCTGAAGGCTGCCGTCACCGGACGCGACGAGAAGGCGATCATCAACGAAGTCGAACGTGGCGAGGATTACATCAAGGAAAAATTCGAGATGGCTCTCAACAGCGAACATTTGACGGGCGAAAGCCGCGCGGTCTTGGAACGCGCTTATCAATCCGTCCGTTCGGGCCACGACGAGATCAGCCGGCTCAAGCACGGATTTCAGACCGAAGTTTAGGGGAGGAAATATAGCGGGAATGCCACCTCGGGGTTCCGGGGTGGGGCGCGGGGCGGTTCTCAGGCCAGCGGAACCGCCCCGCTTGCTTTATCAATAACCCATTAGCGCGAGCACTTCGCGGCGACTGCGTTCGTCCTCACGAAAAGTGCCCATCATTCGGCTGGTGGTCATCATCACGCCCGGGGTGCCAACGCCTCGCGCCGTCATGCAGGCGTGGCTCGCTTCGATGACCACGGCGACGGCCTTGGGCTGGAGATGCTCCCAGATCGTGTCCGCCACCTGCGCCGTCAGCCGCTCCTGCACCTGCAGCCGCCGGGCGAACCCGTGCAGCACGCGGGCGAGCTTGCTAATTCCTACGACCTTGTCGCGCGGGAGATAGGCGATCGCTGCCTTCCCGATGATCGGCGCCATATGGTGTTCGCAGTGCGACTGGAACGGAATGTCCTTGAGCAGGACGATCTCGTCATATCCGCCGACCTCCTCGAAGGTTCGGCGAAGATGGATGGCGGGGTCCTCCGCATAGCCCCGTGCATATTCCCGCCACGCTCGAGCGACCCGTCGAGGGGTATCGAGCAGACCTTCTCGATCGGGGTCGTCGCCGGCCCAGCGGATCAGTGTTCGAACGGCATCCTCGACCGCTGGGGGGATTTCGCACTCCGGTGCGGATTCAACGAGGTCGCCGTCTTCCGGCTCGCCATGCTCGAATGGAGGGCTCATCGGCCAAGCTCCCTTGCAATGTCCTCAGCTACCGCCGCCGCCTGCTCGCGAATATCAGGAACGGCGATGATCTCCCAATATCGGCCCTTGGTGAGAGGGCCCAGCGCCCACAGCTTCTCTCCCGCGCGCGATCGCTCGTCGACCTGTAACCCGATGCCGAGCTGGTCGGGGCGCACCTGGCCTCGATCGAGCAGACTGCGGAGCAGCGGATCCTTGGTCCGCGCGATCGCGTGGAGCGGACCGGTGCAATTGAACGCGTAGGCGACCCGCATTTCGTCGATCAGCCCCGACCCGCGCTTGCGGATTTGGACCGTGAGTTCGCCCTCCTCTTGCCGCGCGGAGATGATCCGCCCGGCAACGATCTCGAGCCGCCCCTCGCCGATCTGGCCGGCAAGCGTTCGCGCCACCTCCGGCGCGATTCGGTGGCGGTGCACATCCCACCAGGGGCGGGCATGGCGCAAGAACCGCTGTTGCTGGTCGAGACTCAGGCTCTGCCACAATGGGTGACTGTGTGGGCGCAGGCCATCGATCGCTGCTCGCCAACCGACCTTGGCGCTCCGCTGCCGCAGCCACCGCCACAAACCGCGCAGACTGCCGTGCGGCACCTCCTCGGCCGCGATCGGTGTCGGTTCGAAATCGGCATGCGACCTGGGGATGAGCCCGCGGCGCGACGCGGCGACGATCCGGCCGCGATAGCCCGCCGCGTCGAGCGACAGCACCAAGTCGACCATGGTGAGGCCCGTGCCCACGAGCAGCGCAGCCGCTCCGGTCGACGCAAGCTCCTGTACCGCCGCCCGGGCTTCGGTCCCCCACGGATCGCGGATGAAGCGATCGCCGACGCCGGTGAAAGCGCTGAGCGGCTCCGGCTCCTGATTGCCGACCGCCAGCGCAAGTGCGTCAGCTTCGATAATCCCGCCATCGTCGAGTTCGACACGCCAGCCGTTACCCTCCCGCGCGGCGCGGGATGCGGTCTCGTGCGCGACCTCGATGTTCCCGCTTGCCAGTCCCTCTTCAAGGATTTCGCCGAGGTAGCGAGCGAACAAACGCCGTTCGGCAAAGCCGCGACGGTCGCCGCCTTCCGCCTCGAAGCGTTCGGCGAAGTGGTCGGGTTCCCCCGCCCAAGCGCTCATCCCTTCGGCGCGGACGTTGAGCAAATGCGCAGGCTCCACTGTCGAATAAGCGACGCCCCGCCCCATTCGGCCGCTGCCGTCGACCAAGACCGAGCTTATGCCTCGCCGAGCGAGCTGAGCTGCAAGAATGGTCCCCGAAAAGCCGCCACCGATGATCGCGACCGGGATGGCCCGGTCAGATCTCATAGTCGGGCCAGTTCTCCGGATTGGCCGAGCCGGCTTTGCGGCTCTGTATGTGGTCGTAGATGCGGGTCACCGTTCTCCCGCCTGTCTCGGTGAACCAACCTGGCACGACCGCATGGACGAGGACGGCGCAACCCGCGCCGATCAGCTCGGCCGCAATCTTGGCGGCCCCGATGCCGTGCTTCGCCCAGCTCATTCCGAGCGAGCGCGGATGCTCGAGGAACAGACGATGCAGATGTCCTGAGCGCTTTTCCCGGATATTCGTCGCCATCACCTCTGACCCAAATTGCTGGCGACCCCGACAGGATTCGAACCTGTGGCCCTCAGATTAGGAATCTGATGCTCTATCCTGCTGAGCTACGGGGTCGCGCCGATTCCTCGAATAGGGGCTGGCGCCCGTCCGATCAATTCACCTCGCTTGGCGGAGTGACCGGGAGCGGCAAGGGTGCGACGGGAATCCCTTCCTCGACGAGCAATTTGGCCTCCCCGAGCGACGTGCTGCCATGGACTTGCTCGCGCTCGATCTCGCCATTGTGCATGGCGCGCGCTGTCTCGGCGAACTGGTCGCCAACCCAGCGCGAATCCTTGAGCATCTCGGTCTGGATCGCGGCCAATCGGGCGAGTGGACTGTCCGTGCCCTTGCGGGGCAAGCGCGGCGCCATCGGGGCCTTGGCGACGTTGGACGATTGACAGACCGGGCACCGGACCAGGCCGGACGAGCGCTGCTCTTCGTAATCGGCGTTTGAGCCGAACCAGGCTTCGAAGGTCTCTCCGCCGTCGCGGCACTGAAGATCGAAGACGATCATTGCGTCACCGCCTCGGGGATAGGCCGGCGGTGGTTAAGCGCCGGTATGCGTGAGCGCACGTCGGAAATCCGCGACAGGTCGATATCGGCGAAGCCAACGCCCTTCTCCTCGCCCATATCGAGCAGTATTTCGCCCCACGGATCGACGACGAGCGAGTGCCCGAATGTCTGGCGACCGTCCTCATGACGGCCGACTTGCGCCGCGGCGACGACGAACAAGCCCGCCTCGATCGCGCGCGCGCGAAGCAGGATATGCCAGTGCGCGCGGCCAGTCGGGACCGTGAAAGCGGCCGGTACCGAAATGACGTCGGCATCAGCCTCCGCAATCCGCGCGAACAGGCCGGGAAAGCGAAGATCATAGCAAATGGTAAGGCCGAGCTTCCCGACTGGCGTGCCGCTAACCAGCACTGCGTCCTTGCCGTGGGAATAGACAGCCGATTCCCGCCAGGTTTCGCCCGTCGGCAAATCGACGTCAAACAGATGGATCTTGTCGTAACGCGCCCGGACCCGTCCGTCCCGATCGATCACGAAACCACGGTTTGCAATCTTGTCGCCTTGGACAAGGACCGCGAGCGAACCGAGGTGCAGCCAGATCCGATTGCGTTTTGCCGCCTCGCGGCAAGCCCGGAGGACCTGATCCTCGTCCTCCGTACGCAAGTTCTGGGCGGCGCGCGCAATGTCACGGTCGAGGAGGCCGGACATTTCGGGTGTGAACAGCATCTCCGCACCACCTGCGGCCGCCTCTGAAATTGCGTCGGCGAGCACCCGCGCGTTGGAATTCGGATCAATGCCGGTATTCGACTGAAACAGTGCAATACGGGTCATGCGGCAAGCAGCGGATCAAGGTCACCCGCCCGCTCCAGCGCTAGCAACTCGTCACAGCCGCCGATGTGCAGCCCGTCGATGAAGATTTGCGGGACGGTCGTGCAGCCCTTGGCCCGCTCGATCATTTCGTTTCTCAATTCACCTCCGAAGTCCACGGAGATCTCCCGATAGGCTACGCCCTTGGCCTCCAACAAATGCTTGGCTCGCCAACAATAGCCGCAAAAGGTCTTGGTGTAGATTTCTACGCTAGACACGTCTCTCTCTTCACCACGCAACTTTGTGTTTGCTCACTAACGCATCAAGTCCGCCGGACGCACCACTCTCGCCCAGCTCACGAGCTCGACGCTGGCCGCGCCGGCCCGCTGCAAGGTCTGCGCACAGGCCTCGGCCGTGCTTCCGGTTGTGAGCACATCATCGATCAGGATGATGATCTTTTCCGCGACTGCAGCTTTGTCGAGCACCTTGAACGCACCCGCGACCGCCTTCCGCCGCTGGAGCGGGCTCATGCCCTTCAATGGCGGCGTACGCTTGGTCCGTCGAAGCGCGAACGGGTTTACCGCAATTCTCAACTGCCGAGACAGTTCGCGCGAGATCAGCGCCGACTGGTTGAAGCCGCGGCTCCAGAGCCGACCACGATGAAGGGGCACCGGAACCAGGATGCGTTGACCATCGCCTCTCAACACCAGTGGCGCCATGTACCGGGCCATCGTGCGCGCGAGTGCAACCTTGCGGCCATATTTGAGGCGGACGGCGAGCCCACGTGACAGGTCGTCATAAGCCACCGCGGCCCTTATGCGGGCGATTCGCGGAGGCTTGGCCAAACACGCGGCACAGGTGTCCAAATCGGTGGATTGAAGGGGCATGCCGCAAGTTTGGCAACCGCCGTCGCCCAAAAACTCGATCCGCCGCCAGCAGTCTGGGCAGAAGCTGTCGACGTCCGCCACGATCACATCACAGCCGGAGCAACGTGGCGGAAGCGCGAAGTCGAGCATGTGGCGCCCGCAAGTTCGCAAAAGGCCAGCGATCATCTCCTGCTTGTCGCTTGAGATGCGGCGTCGCACAAGCGCCCCCGTGACCTCCTTGTTCGATATGCAATTGCGGACCATTCGGCGTGACCGGGCGGCGAGAAACGGGCCTGAGCTGTTTCTGTTCGAACGCACGTTCGATGACTGTATCGAACGGATCGCTCTAGGCCACCGACGGTTCGAGCGTGCGCTGCTCATCGGCTGTCCGAATCCCGCCTGGCCGACGCAATTGCAGGAGATTGCAGCAGCCGAGGTGGACGTGAGCGATCCCGGCCGCCTGTTCGCTGAGGCTTCGGGAGGCGAAATTCTCATCGAAGATCAGTGGTCGCTTCCTCAGCAAGACTACGATCTGGTCCTTGCTATCGGCACGCTGGACACCGTCAACGATCTCCAGCGCGCACTGCGATCGATTTGCGCTGCGATGCGACCAGAGTCCTTGTTCATCGGCGCAATGTCGGGCGGCGACACGCTGCCGCAGCTTCGGAGCGCGATGCGGGCCGCCGACGAGGTGGCAGGCGCCGCCACGTCTCACGTACATCCCCGGGTGGAAGCGTCCGCCCTCGCGCCGCTGATCTTGGCCGCCGGCTTTTCCAATCCCGTCGTCGATGTCGACCGAGTGCAGGTCGCCTATACTTCGCTCAACGCGTTGGTAGCCGACTTGCGGGGCATGGGTTCGACGAACATCCTGACCGCACGCTCTCGCCGGCCGCTCTTGCGAGGATCTCGCGCCGCGGCGGAACGGGCATTCGCTCGAGCGGGCGACGGCCAGCGCACTTGCGAGACATTCGAAATCCTGCACTTCGCCGCCTGGAAGGCAACAGCAATGCCAGCGCGTTAACGATGTCCGCAGTAAGAGTTGTTAACCCAGCATCCCGTACAGCTACCGTGTGGACGTGGACCAGAGGAGGGTGGCGTGATCGCTATCCGAACAATGTTGCGCAGGCTCGGCGCCGACAGGCGGGGGGCCACAGCAATTGAATACGGGCTCTTAGTCGGCCTCATCGCCGTCGCGATAATGGGCGGACTTTCCGCGCTCGGCGGAGGCTCGAACGGAATGTGGACCAAACTGAGCAATAAGGTTGATGCCGCAACGCCGTCGAGCTGATTCAGCTGCGTCTGAGACCGTAAATGACCAGTTTGACCTTCTGACCGGGAGCTAGTCGGCTGCCGGCGGTGAGGCCGTTCAGTGCCATGAAACGATCAACCCGAAAGTCCCGATAAGCCATTCGCGAGGATAGCGATTCGATCGTGTCACCCGGCGCCACCGTCACGACGTGAATGACGCGCGGCCGGATGGCCGCCGCTTCCTGAGCGCTGACTCGGCGCAACGAATTGACCATGGGGGTGAAGGGCCCGACTCCGTAGCCGCCCGGAGTGATCATCGCGAAGTGATAAACACGCTGCGGATCCCATTGATAGGCGACGACACTCACGTCCACCAAACCTGATGCCGTATCGACCCGAGTCGTCGTGATCGCCGCTGGCATGTCGTTGATGATGATCCGCCGCGGAGGGGGAATTGCCAGCTCGGCCCGTCCGCGCGTGAGCTGTTCGAAAACGCGGGCAATGTAATTGTCCAGCGAGCCGCTGTACCGGCCGCCACTGAATTGCGCCTTGCCCGCCGAGCCCGACACCGTGACGGCGAACGTGCCGTTCTGCATGCGATAACCGGTCGGGACGGTGAATTGGATACGCAGATCCGGATGGGTGAAGGTTGGCCCGTCGATAATCCCCTGCGCCGGATCATCGTCGACGTACGTGCCCTCCAGCCTCGAAAGGAAGGCATCCCGGTTGCGGACTCCCGTACCCAGTCGGCCTGTGGCCCGCGCTTCGGCTAACGCCCGCTGCATTCGATTCTCGCTCAACGGGTGCGTGCTCGCCCACTCAGGCGTCTGACGGTTGGCCCGGCCTTGCAGGCGTGCTTCGATGGCGCTGTTGCGGCTCAGTGCCGCGAGAACTCCCGACGCACCGGCCGGGTCGTAGCCTGCAGCGATCAAATACCGAAGGCCCAGCGTGTCGGCCTGATATTCCTGTTCACGTGAAAAGCTTAGTGAATCCATCTTCGCTCGCTCGGCCATGACGTTGCTGAAGACCGATGGCCCGAAAATCGCCCCCACGATCTGTCCGAAGACGCCGAGAGGATTTCTCTGTGCATATTGCTGGCGGATATGGGCGTGATTGGCCGCGATGTGCGCGACTTCGTGGCCGAGCGCGAATGCAAGCTGTGACTCATCGTCCATCAGCGTCATCAACTGGCGGGTAATGTAAACATAGCCGCCGGGGACCGAGAATGCGTTCTCCACGGCTGAATTGAGAGTGGTGAAGTGCAATGCCTGGCCCGGATTGACGAGGCCCGACTGGGCACCGATTCGGCGGCCGACCGATTCGACATAAGCAGCGCGCGGGCCCGTCTCGGCGCCCCCGAGTTCCTGGATGATCGCCGCATTTTCACGCTGCGCTTCGGCGACGTCGCGGGAATCGAGGTAGCGGCTCGGCTGTGCGGCAGCTGGTGTCAGCGCGACCGCGGCCGCGACAAGCAACAAGACGCCTCTACGCATATGCATCTCCGGTTCGGCGAAATAACCCCGGCGATTTTGAACGGAGAATGACTGAAACGGGTTCCTGCGTTTGGCGGAGATCAGCCAATGGCCAGGAATTTGGCTCGGCGTTGCGCCAGCAGCTCCTTGGGGCCAAGCGAGGAACAGCCTTCCAGCTCTTCCATGATCGCGCCTTTCAAGGCTCCGATGGCGGCATCGGGATCCCGATGCGCGCCACCGAGCGGCTCCGCGACGATCCGGTCAATGACTCCAAGCGCCTGGAGGTCCGACGCCGTAATCTTCATCGCCTCCGCCGCCTCGGCGGCCTTGTCGGCGGTGCGCCATAGGATGGACGCGCAGCCCTCCGGCGAAATCACGGAATAGACGGCATGTTCGAACATGAGCACACGGTTCGCCGCGGCGATGGCGATGGCGCCGCCAGAGCCGCCTTCGCCGACGACCGCAGCGACCAGCGGTACACTCAGGTCGAGGCACTGCTGGGTCGACCGAGCGATGGCTTCAGCCTGCCCGCGCTCCTCGGCCTGAACGCCCGGAAAAGCTCCCGGCGTATCGACCAGCGTCACGACCGGTATTCCGAATTGATCCGCAAGCTGCATGAGCCGGATCGCCTTTCGATAACCCTCCGGTTTGGCCATTCCGAAATTGTGCTTGAGCCGCGAGGCCGTGTCGTCGCCCTTCTCGTGACCAATTAGCATGACGCGCCGCCCGTCGATCCGAGCGAGCCCGCCAACGATCGCGGGATCGTCGGCAAAGGAACGGTCTCCGGCAAGCGGCAGGAAATCGTCGGCGATACCGGCGACATAATCCTTGAAATGGGGCCGCTCCGGATGGCGCGCGACCTGCGCCTTCTGCCAGGGCGTCAGCTTCGCATAGGTGTCGCGCAGCAGCTTGTTCGCCTTGGCCTCCAGACGCTCCACTTCGGCGTCGATGTCGATGTCTCCGGCGCTCGCCGTCTCCCGCAACTCGGAAACGCGGGTTTCGAGCTCGGCGATCGGCTTTTCAAAATCCAGATAAGTCAGCATGTGTGGATCGCGCGGGTAGGACGAAGCCGAGGCAGCCGTCAACGAGAACGGGTGGCAAGTGGGTGACGCGCGTTCACCAGTTCGACCAGCCGAGCACTGTCGACATGGGTGTAGATCTGGGTCGTGGCGATGTCGGCGTGCCCCAGCAATGACTGAAGCACGCGGAGGTCGGCGCCGCCCGACAGCAGGTGCGTCGCGAAGGCGTGCCGCAACACGTGCGGGCTGACGCGATCTGGTGAAATGCCCGCGTCGGCGGCCAATTGCCGCACGATTTGGAACAGGCGGACCCGGCTGAGGTGGCGCTTGCCGCTGGGGAACAACCACAAGCTGTCCCCAGGCACATGTTCACGCCAGCGCTCCACCGCGGTCTCGGCACGCGAGGAGATCGGCACCAGCCGCTCCTTGCTGCCCTTGCCGAGGAGGATCAGGAACGGCTGACCAGTCCGGACGGCTCCCCGCGGCAAGCTGACGAGCTCGCTTGCGCGAAGGCCGGAACCGTAGAGCAGCTCAAGGAGGGCGAGGTTACGCACCGCGGTCCCCTCGCCGCTCGCCGCCCGATCCTCGGCCCGCTCGAACATGCGTTCGACCTCCGGCTCGTCGAGGATCCGCGGCAGCGGTCGCTCCAGGCGCGGACGCGGCAGCGTGGCTGACGGATCGTCGCGGCGCAGGCCGTCGTCGACGAGGAAGCCGTAGAAGCGCCGCAGCGCCGCCGAGCGGCGAGCGACGGTCGCAGGCGACAGCTCGGCCCATCGCGCGCCTAGCCCGGAGAGATCGTCCGCCGACGCGTTGGCGAGTGCGCCGACATCCGCGGCGGCGCGCTCCAGATCATTGCGGTAGGCGGCAATCGTGTGCCGCGACGCCCCTGCTTCGGCAGTCAGCATGTCGAGAAATCGGTCGACGAGCGCCAGGTCGTCCGGGTTCACGTCCGTGACAATGCTTCCGCTGCGATCATCCGCGCGGTGAAGTCCTGGCCTGTGCGCTCCAGCCCCCAAATCACGTGATAGAAGTGGCTCCCCGGAACGTTGGCGAAGCTCGTGGTCTGGAGCCCTGTGCCGGCCAGCACCAGAACCGTGCCGGACTGCCCGCGACCCGCCGCAGAGTCGATGATCTTGGTCCAGCTCGACTGGCGGCCGAGGCCCAGCCCATATCGCCGATTGAGCGCATTCGCCCAATCAGTGCTGATCTTCCCCAGCCCCGCCAGACCCGCGACCAGCAGCGCACTCCGGCTCTTTCCCGGACTCTGATCACGCCCGATGAAGCGGATGATCCGCGAGAAGCTCAAATCGATCCCGGCATTATCCGGTGCGGCGAGTGCGAGCATCGCCCAGCTGCGATCGCCATTTTGGTCATTCATCCGGCGCACCGCTCCGGCCCACCGGGCAACGCCCCGATCGTAACCGCCCGCCAACATCGCTGCGATCAGCTCCGGCGCATCCTTCTCCAGCTTTGGATCGGGATCGACGAGCGTGGCCGCGCGAGCGACTAGCGCCCGATGCGCCTCCTTCTCGAGCGGATCGTTGCTCCTGCCGAGCAATCTCTTGACCGCGGCGAGGCGAGCACCGCCGTCCTTACCGACGAACGCCTGTCGCAATTGCCAGGCTTCCGTGTCGGGCAAGTCGCTGGGATCGGTCGTGTCGTAAATCGCCGAATAAAGATCGACGAGCGATTGAGAGGAGAAAACTCCGAGGCCGGCCGCGATGAAAGCCGAAGGCAAGCGCTGCTGCGGCGACAGCAACGGGGATCGTGCCTGGAACGCGCGCAATTGCGGGGAAGCCGAGTTCACCAGCCGGTCCGGAGGAACCATGCCGGTTGCCGTGGCAAGACCAAAGCGCCACGCCGTTAGCTGGTCGACGGGATCCCACTCGATCGTCACCGCCCGTCCGGTATTCGCGCCAGCTCCCACGACTTTCTCGGCAAGCGTCAGGTCGATTCCGCCGATCCGTCCGCGGCGCCGCGCGTCGTCGATCTGCGCCGCCGCGCTCTCAGGTTCGCCAGCGAGCGAGGCGCAGATGGCAGACACCACAGCGCGCACCCGCTGTTCATGATCGCCGATCCCATCCTCGAGCGGGCACAAAGCGGCCGGATCGCCGTTGGCCAGCGCAGTCTGGACGCCCACTTGGACCATCTTCGGTGTGAACTTGTCGACATCGACGCCCGCCACCAGCATGCGCGCCGCATCGGCCTCGCCCATCCGGAGCAAGAGCCAGGCCCGTTCCGCCACCCAATCGACGGGATTGACCTCACGGGGCGCACGAACCTTGGTGAGCAACGCGTCACGCAGCGCGATATGCGCCCAGCGTGAGGCGATCGGCGTGTCCATCCGCCGCATCAAGGTGGAAAGGAAGGCCCCGCTCGTTGCGCCCCATGGGTTCGCCCCCAGCCCGACCGAGACCGGATCGAGCCTTCCGACGACCCACGGATCGCGCCGGGCCCAACCGGGATACTCAACCGGCGGAGTCGGCGGTTGGAGCAGCAGGTTGCCCAGCTCTTCCACCGCCGTTTCGTCCCCGGCGCCGCCCGACTGCGTCCCGGTCCTGGGAACTGCACTAACGGGCTGCGGTCTTGAAACCGCGGCGTTGCTTGCCGGCTGTGCAGGAGCGGCCTGCGGCGCCTGTGCGTTCAGCCCCGCCAGCGCCGGCAAGGTCAGGACCAGCACCGCCGACGCAATGAGGAAATGCTTAGTGCGCATTCCCAGCCTGGGGCACATCGACCTCGATGGTTCGAGTCGGCGATTCCTTGGGAACAGTGGAAAGGAAGGCGAGCGCTCCGACGATGAGCAACACCACGACAATCAGCACAACCAATCGCGACATGACATTCCGCTTGAAAGGACTGGACGAGCGGCTTTTGCCCAGCGGGATAGCCGCTGTATAGCCCATAAAGTGACGCATTTGGCCAAGCGTTTGGATCGGCCGGTGGTTCTGGTCGGGTTGATGGGGGTAGGTAAGTCCACGGTCGGGCGCCGCCTGGCCAGGCGGCTCGGCCTGCCTTTCATCGACAGCGACTCAGAAATCGAGGAAGCCGTCGGCCTACCCTGGGGCGAACTGTTCGAGCGCTATGGCGAGCAAGATTATCGCGACGGCGAGCGCCGACTCGTTGCGCGGCTCATCGACGGACAGGTCCGGATTATCGCCACTGGCGGCGGAGTGTTCGTCGATCCGCAAACGCGAAGGTTGCTTGTGGAGCGCTCCATCACCGTCTGGCTGGATGCTCCCGTGGATGTTCTCGCCGAACGCACCGGGCGCCGTGCCACGCGTCCCTTGCTCAAGGGCGCCGACCGAAGGACGACCCTGGAACGTATCGCTGAGGTCGAGCGGGAAGCCTATGCGGAAGCCCACATCCACGTGAAGAGCGGCGAAGGTGCGCACCGCGAGGTCGTCGAGTCGATCGTCCGGGCGCTCGAGGATTTTCTGACGAAACGAAGCGCAGCTTAGGCGTTTTCTTCTTCGGGAAGGGCGCGATCCGCTCCGAATGACCGCTCCAGTCCGGCATGGAGATCGCCGGTCGAGCTTTGCAGCTCGAGCCGCTCGCAATCGCGCGAACGATAGGCCCGTTCGACGCGCTCGACTTCGGCAGGCTCCGTCCCGCTCGCCCTCAGCGCTGCCCTGCCCATCGCCACCGCACTCTCGAACAGCTCGCGTTGGGCGAAGGCAAGGTCGAGGCCATCCAGTTGCATCAGATGCACACGGTCGTAAGCACGGACCATCACCGCTGCCTGCGGAAATGCCTCCAGGAC
>JBKPON010000073.1:0-3182 GCA_046733135.1 Pseudomonadota bacterium
TTGTGGGCTGGTGGGGGGGGCTGCAACGTCTCCGAAAAGGGCGGAGCCCCCTCACCCCAACCCTCTCCCCGCAGGGCAGAGGGAGCATTTGGCTGACCTTGCCGAACGCGCTGCACGGCTGGCCAAGGCAGACTTGGTTACGGGCATGGTCGGCGAGTTTCCTGAGCTCCAGGGAGTCGTCGGGGGCTATCTCGCTGAGGCACAGGGCGAGCCGAAGGCCGTGGCCGATGCCATCCGCGATCATTACCGGCCAGTAGGGCAGGGAGATGGGGTTCCGAACGCTCCTGTCACGGTCGCCGTCGCGCTGGCGGACAAGCTGGATAGCATCGCAGCCTTTTTCGAAGCTCGACTTCCACCCAGCGGATCAAAAGACCCCTTCGCGCTTCGTCGCGCAGCACTCGGCGCAATTGCCATTATCGTCGAGAACGATCTCCGCTTTTCACTGGGAGCTGCATTAGATTTCGTCCGCGACGCAGCGGCAAAATCTGCCCTCGGAGCAGAGTCGAAGAAAGCGGAACGTGAACAAAAGGGCGGCGCGGTCCTCTACCCTGCGAGAATGGGTGTTCAGCGTCGTCGTCCGGGATTTGAAGGGTTGCTTGACGAGGTTACCTGGGGATTGCTCGATTTCTTCGCCGACCGGCTGAAGGTGCAGCAGCGCGAGGCGGGCGTGCGGCACGATTTGATCGACGCTGTGTTCTCGCTTGGCGGGGAGGATGATCTTGTGCGGTTGCTTGCCCGTGTGAAGGCCCTCCAGGACTTTGTCGAGACCAGCGACGGTGCCGACCTCCTGACAGCCTACAAGCGCGCCGCCAACATTCTCAAGAAAGAGAATTGGACTGGTCCGCAGATCATGAGCTCGCCGGAGGAGCAGGGGATTCCACAGACCGGCGAGGAGGATCCGCTGGTGCTGGTCGAGGAACCGGGCCTCAGGGAAGCTATAGCCGAAATGGCACTTGGAGAGGCGGGGGCCGAGCTGCCGGAAGAACGTGCGCTGATTTCGGCGCTTGACGACGCCGAGCCGAAAGCAGCTGCAGCGGTGGAGGCCGAAGATTTCACCGGCGCGATGACGGCGCTCGCGTCACTCAGACGACCGATCGACGATTTCTTCGACCACGTGACCGTCAACGATCCCGACCCGGCCAAGCGCGAGCAGCGGCTCAACCTGTTGATGCGCTTCCGCGACGCCGTGAACGCGGTCGCCGACTTTTCGAAGATCGAGGGGTAATTTGACTGTGCTCCTGCGAAGGCAGGAGCCCAGACCTCCTGCTTTGCGGCTGGGTCCCTGCCTTCGCAGGGACACGCTCACATCGGCCGCTCGTCGGGCTCGCTGCCCTTGAGGGCCGCGGCGCGCAGGCTGTCGCGCTCTCGCCATTCTTTCTCTCGTTCCTCTGCATCACGCAGGTGCTTGTCATGCGCTCGCTGCAGCGCCTCGTGGCGTTCCGCTTCATCCCTGTAGCGGTGCTTCCATTTGCGCCGCCCGCCGGCCGTGAGGAATACGCCGATTAGCAGGCCGAGCAGAAAGATGAGGGCGCCGATCACCCACAGGTTCGGATCCGACGTGATGTTCATTTCGCGTCCCCAACAGAGCTGACGTCGGCAGCACTACGCGCAGAGCGTGCACCGCGTTCCCGGCAACTCGGAGCGGACCTTAGGTCTTGAGGAAGTTGTCGTTGATCGAACAGGCCGCCGGCCCAAGGATCACGACGAACAACGTCGGCAAGATGAACAGGATCAGCGGAATGGTCATGATGGCCGGAAGCCGCGCCGCCTTTTCCTCGGCGCGCATCATGCGTGCGTGGCGGAATTCGGCCGAAAGCACGCGGAGTGCCGAGGCAAGCGGAGTGCCATACTTTTCCGTTTGGATCATCGTCGTGACCACTCCGCGGACGGCTTCGAGATCGACACGATTGGCGAGGTTCTCGAACGCCTGCCGACGTTCGCTGAGGAAGCCGAGCTCGATAGCGGTCAGTCCGAACTCGTCGCCGAGCTCTGGATACGCCTTGCCCAATTCCTTCGACACGCGGCCAAAAGCCGCATCGACGGTGAGGCCCGCTTCGGCGCAGATCACCAGCAGGTCGAGGGCATCCGGCAAGCCCTTGCGAATGGCGTGGCTGCGCTTGGTGACTTTGTTCTTCAGCCAAATGTCCGGCGCCTTGTAGCTGCCGATCAGAATGCCGGCCACCGTCATGTAACGGCGCAGCCAGGACCAATCAGGGAAGAAATCGAAGGCGTAGAGCATCAACACCGCGGTGATGCCGAGCACGAGTGGCAGC
This sequence comes from Pseudomonadota bacterium, assembly GCA_046733135.1. Taxonomy (GTDB): domain Bacteria; phylum Pseudomonadota; class Alphaproteobacteria; order Sphingomonadales; family Sphingomonadaceae; genus Sphingomicrobium. Next base: position 2,274 of record JBKPON010000073.1, read on the forward strand.
GCAAAGCGGGCGAAGATGATGAAAAAGGCAAGGTCCTTGGTGCGGATGCCTGCCTGCATCAACTTTTCCTGGACCTTCTTGATCTGGTCGTCCTGCAGCATCTTGAACTGCGACAGGATGGTCCGCATCCGATCGGCGGCCTGATTGCGGTTGGTCAGTTTCTTGCGCTTGTTGGTCGAGGCGACGATGCCCGCCTTCAGCTGCTCGCGACGCTCGTTCAACGCCTTCACCCGGCGCGCCATCGGATCACGGACCGTCGTCGCCGCATAAATCGCGATCAGCACGGCGAAGGTCGCGACGGCGCTGAGGCACGTTGCAATCCAGATGACGTCGAAGCCGAGGATGGTGGGGCCCGATACTGGCGCCTGCTGCATGGTCGTCAGTCCCCCGTCAAATCTCGAAGTTGACCATTTTGGCCATGATGAAACCGCCGATGCTCATCCAAATGAGCCCACCGATTCCGGCGACCATCAAGCGCTCGTCGGTGAAAAAGGTACCCATGTATTTGGGGTTGATGAACCAGACGAGCGTGAACACCACGAACGGCAGCGAGCCGACGATGTAAGCCGAGGCTTTCGATTCCGAGCTCATCGCGCGGATCTTGAGCTTCATCTGCGCGCGCTTCCGGAGCACGTCCGCAAGGTTCGACAAGGTCTCGGCAAGATTGCCGCCGGTCTCGCGCTGAATTGCAAGCGTGATGACGAAAAACTGGAACTCGGGCGTCCCCAGCCGATCGGCGGTGTCCTGAAGCGCAGCTTCCATGGTCCGCCCGATCTTCATCTTGTCGGCGACCATCCGGAACTCGACCCCGACAGGGCCGATAATTTCGCCACCGACGATGCCCAACGTCTCGGTAATTGGCAGGCCCGAACGAAGTCCGCGCACCATCAGCTCAATTGCATCCGGGAA
>JBKPON010000074.1:0-5186 GCA_046733135.1 Pseudomonadota bacterium
ATCCGATTGGCGACTGCCGCGATGCTTCCGATCCGTTGGCCGACATAATGGGCAAGGATCACGCCGCACAGCAGTCCGAGAAGACCGGCGACCACGAGCGCGATCAGCAGCGAATTCTCAAGGGTTTGGCGGATCGCGAGACCTTCGCCGGCGATCCGGCCGCTCACCAGCCACTGGCCATTCGGCAGGCGCTCGACCACCAAAGCGCCTTCTTTGGGCGTGGTTTGTCCTCGAAGACGGATCAGCGCGTTGCGGTACCCGTCGCGCAGCTCCGCCCCGGGCACCGAGGCCAGATTGCCCATGACTTGGCGGCCATGGCGATCGAGGAGTGCGACCGCGGTTTGCGGGTCGGCGTAGGTGAGCGTGTCCTCAACCGCGTCGTCCAGCGCGATCCTCCCGCCCGAGCGATAAACGTCCGCCAGCACCTTCCCTTGCTCGACTACTTGGTGACGGACGGTCGCGACCGACTCGTCGTGCGTGCGCCAGTAGATGAAGCCGATGACCGCGAGGTTGGAGAGTAGGGCGAGGACACCTGCAAGCAGCGCGATTCGGAGCGTCGTCGGCACGCCTCAGGCCTCGAGCATATAGCCAGCGCCTCTCACCGTGTGCAGCAGCGGCTTTTCGAACCCTTCGTCCAGCTTGCGCCGAAGGCGACTGACATGGACGTCGATGACGTTCGTCCCCGGATCAAAATGATAATCCCACACTTGCTCGAGAAGCATGGTGCGCGTGACGACGCGTCCCTCGTTGCGCGCAAAATACTCGAGCAGGAGATACTCGCGAGGCTTGAGGTCGAGCTTCCTGCCGCCCCGCTTCACAGTTCGCGAGAGCGGATCAATCTCCAGGTCACCGACGGTGAGCCGGTGTTCCTGCGGATCGACGCGGGCCTCGCGACGGCGCAGCAGCGCATTCACCCGCGCCAGCAGTTCGGCGAAAGAAAAGGGTTTCACGAGATAATCGTCGGAACCACACTCCAACCCCTCGATTCGGTCGCCGACCGATGCCAGTGCCGACAGGATAAGCACCGGCGTTTCGATATGCGCGGCGCGCAAAGCTCGAAGCACCGAGAGGCCATCGAGCACTGGAAGCATGCGATCGAGGACGATCAGGTCGAACGTTCCGTCGGTGGCGCGGAACAGCCCGTCTTGGCCGTTGGTCGCCTGCTCGACGCTGTGCCCTTCCTGAGTCAGGCCTCTAGCCAGATAGGTGGCGGTTTCGCGATCGTCTTCGACGAGAAGAATCTTGCGGCCCATAAACTCTCTTCAACTGTGCGGCAGGACAGCGTCGTTGATGAGCGTCGCCGAGTCTCGGCTCCGTGGCTGTCAGGTTAAATGCAGTTCATTCAGGCGTTTGAACGCGAATGGCCCGGCGCGAGGGGGACCCCCCTGCCGGGCCAGGGATTGAGAATGAAAGGTGACTTAGTTCGACTTCGGGGCGTTCTTATCGGTCTTGAGCGACGCCTTGGTGACCTTCGCCTTCTTCTTATGCTGCATCAGCGAGGCATTGGTCGGCTTTGCCGCGGGAGTCGTGGCGGCGAAAACCGGAGTCGCGACCAGGCCGAGCGCGGCGAAAGAAGCAATTAGACGTTTCATGTTCAAATTTCTCCGTGATTGAGCTCGGTACGAGCGGTGAGCCATTTAGGCCCGGCCATTTCTCAGTCCCGTGTCGCAGCGATTAAGTCTTGTTCATTGGTTTCGCACAGCTCGCCCTTTGCGCGTGCCGACGAGCGCGCTAGGCTCGGGGCGAGCATGATTGCCCAAAAGACCCGTTATGCCTTGCGTTCGCTGCTGTTCCTCGCCGAGGAGCAAGGCGGCAACCCTGTGCAGCTCAGCCGGATCGCGGAGACGCAGCGCGTGCCGCCGAAATATCTCGAGCTGATCATGCTCGATCTGAAGAAGGCAGGCCTGGTCAAGAGTGCGCGCGGGCCCAAGGGTGGCTACAGGCTCGCCCGGCCGGCCGACGAAATCTCATTTGGCCAAATCGTTCGCAGCATGGAAGGGCCGATCGCATTGGTCTCATGTGCAAGCGTCAATTTCTATGCGCCTTGCGGCGACTGCCACGACGAGGCGACCTGCGCCATTCGCCGCGCTTTCACGATCCTGCGTGACCAGAGCACGGCGGCCCTCGATTCGATTTCGCTCGCGCAAGGCGCCGGGTGGGAAGAGCGGCTAGGGATTGAGAAATAGCCGCGTTAAACTGGCTAGAGATAGGGGGGTCTGCATGGTTGAACGTCACCACGAACCGAGCCCGATCGCCGGATGGTTTATGCCCGCGGCGGTCCTGTCCGTGCTGTTCATGGGTCTAGGATGCATCATGTACCTGATGCATGTGCTCGCCGACCCGAACACATTACCCCTGGATCAGCGGGTAGCGCTGGAAGCTGAACCGGCGTGGGTGACCGGCGCCAATGCGATCGCCGTGTGGGTCGGCTTGATCGGCGCCATTCTCTTGGTCTTGCGGCGCAAGCAAGCGGAATGGGCGTTGCTGGCGTCATTGATCGCCGTGTTGATTTGGCTCGCCGGACTCATCGTCGTTGGGCCGTTGCGCGAATCCATGTCCGCCAACGATCTGCTGGTGGCGATTGTCGTCACCGCCCTCACATGGACAATCTACTGGTTCGCCCGCCACTCCCGCCAGCGGGGCTGGTTGGGCTGAGCCGGCCGGCCGGGCGCGCCTAGACCGAGACGCGCCCGACCCAACACTTATTGCTGCGGCGGCTGATCCTCGGGCTGCTTCTTCTTTTTGGTTTTCTTGTCGGCCTTTTGGTCGGGCGTCCCTTCGGTCGCCGTGGATGACGAAGCCGGGTCGGATGGAGCCGTTGAAGCAGCCGCATCGCTTGGTGGCGTCTCATTCGCCGGGGTCGCCTGCGGTTCCTGTGCCGCTGGCTGTCCCGTCGCCGACGGCGTTCCGGAGGGCGCAGACTGCGCAGATAGCGCCGTTCCAGTTGCGAGTATAATCGCCGTGCCGGCAAGGGTCAGGAAAGCTTTCATTCTGTCATCCTCAACGTTGATGGTGAGGGCGTTCAAAGCTAATGGGCGTCGAGCCGGTTCCCCGTTGTCGCCGACCAGTGCATGAGGCGGGATTGGCTGTTTCCTCGTCGAGCGTCTAAAGGCGCGCGCATGTCGACTTTCACAATCGACACAAAGACCAGCCGCGCAACGCCTTCGCCCGTTCCGGGAAAGCGGATGACTGCGCCGTCGATCCGCGCGCGCAAGGTTGACGGAAAGACCGAGCAGCCCATCGTGATGCTCACCGCCTATACGATGCGCATGGCCCAATTGCTCGACCCCTATTGCGATATGCTGCTGGTCGGCGACAGCCTCGGACAGGTGATTTACGGCCTGCCCTCCACCATCCCCGTCACCATGGAAATGATGTGCGCGCACGGCGGCGCCGTGGTTCGCGGAAGCTGGCACGCGCTGGTTGCCGTCGACATGCCGTTCGGGAGCTACGAGGGCTCACCTGATCAAGCCTTTCAGTCCGCATCGCGCATCATGAAGGAAACGGGCTGTGCGGCGATAAAGTTGGAGGGCGGCGAGGTCATGGCGCCGACGGTAAGGTTCCTTGCCGAGCGCGGCATCCCCGTGATCGGACACGTCGGGCTCACACCCCAAGCGGTGAACACGCTCGGCGGCTACGGGGCTCGCGGGCGCGAGGAGCGGGAAGCGCAGACCATCATTGCCGATGCCAAGGCCGTCTCCGACGCCGGCGCTTTCTGCATCGTCCTTGAAGGAGTCCTGGAGTATATCGCCGCCGAAGCGGCGCGATCGGTCGCGGCGCCCATCATCGGTATCGGTGCGTCGGCCGAATGTGACGGGCAGGTGCTGGTCACTGACGACATGCTCGGTCTGTTCGAGCGGACGCCCCGATTCGTGAAGCGCTATGACGATCTTGCGACCCGGATTGGCGAGGCTGCACGGACCTATGCCGAAGAGGTGCGGACCCGCAGCTTCCCGACGCCGGACCAGACCTACAAGCCGAAGAGCTAAACGGCTTTGCCTTTCCCCGCATTGCCGCTAGACGGAGCGCCGCCAGCTTCCGTTCATACAGGGTGGGGAAGGAAGCGATCGGCAAAGAGTATCCCCTAGCGAAGCGGACTGAGGCACGTCTTTGGCGCAACCCCCGGAAATCAGTGAAACCTTCCTGCGGGAGGTCGATGAAAATCTCCGTCGCGACCAGCTTCGCGACTTCGGCAAGAAGTATGGTGCGTGGCTGATCGCGGCGGTCGTGCTCTTCCTCGCCGCGAGCGGCGGATGGATCTGGTGGCAGCAACACCAGCTGCAGCGCAGCGGTGAGCAGGTCGAGCAGCTCGGCGAGATTTATCAGAATATCGGCGCAGGACAGACAAAGAATGCCGCGCAACAGCTCGATGTCTTGTCCAAGAGCGGACGCAAGGCCGTGCGTGCCTCCGCGGCGTTCGCCAGCGCGGCGCTGGCGGTCCAGCAGAACGACTCCAAGACCGCGATCGCCAAGTACCGCGAGCTCGCTAACGATAACGACCTGCCGGGTTCCTATCGCGAGATCGCGCTCATTCGCCAGACCGCGTTGGAGTTCGACCAGATCCAGCCGCAGGAAGTGGTCACCCGCCTCCAGCCGCTCGCCAAGCCGGGCAGTCCGTGGTTCGGGACGGCGGGGGAAATGACGGCGATGGCGCTGATCAAACAGGGCAAGAAAGAGGAAGCCGGTCGGCTGTTCGCCGCCATTGCCAAAGACAAGAGCGTTGCGGACCCGATGCGCGAACGTGCCGTCCAGATCGCCGGAAGCCTCGGCGTGGATGCGAGTTCCGCGCTCAACACGCCGGCCCAGTAGGAAGCCCATGAGCAAAACAAGATATTTTCGGATCGCCGTCATGGTCGCGGCTACCCTCGGTGCCAGCGGCTGCAGTATCTTCAAAAGAGGCAAGCCGAAGACGCCAGTAATCGGTGAGCGGATTGCGGTGCTCGCCAATGAAGGCGCGGTGGAGATTGACCTTCCCACCGCCGCGCTGCCGATGAACCTTCCGCCGCCGGTCGCGAACACCGATTGGGCGCAGTCTGGCGGCAATGCGGCCAAGTCAGTCGGGCATGTCGCGCTTGGAACCGAGCTCACCCAGGCGTTCACGGTCAATGCCGGGCGGGGCAGCAGCGTGACCGCGCGGCTCGCCTCCTCACCGATCGTCGCCAACGGCCACGTCTATACGATCGACA
>JBKPON010000075.1:0-11260 GCA_046733135.1 Pseudomonadota bacterium
GAGTGGTACCGGATAGGCGGAGAGGAGATGCGCGCCGAGCGCCCGGGCCGCGGATGCAACCTCCTCAGGCGAGGCCTTGCGTTCGATCAACGCGTTGAAGCGCGCGCTTTCGCCGACCAGCTGGGCCTTGGCGGGCTTGGCCGGGAGCGCCGCCATCTTCTCGGCCACTGATCCCGAAAACTCACGCATCTCGGCATATTCGGAAGCGCTGACGACCTTTCCGCCCCGAACGGCGCCACCATAATCGACCGCGACATAATCGAGCAGCCGCCACGCGGTTTCGACATCATTCGTCCGCGCCGACGCTACCGCAGGCGGAACGGCTGAGAACAGGATTGCCAAACCGAGAAGAAGACAGCGCAACATGACCGCCGCCTAACCTTCGTGCGAATGATTATCAATAGCTGCTTCAGCGCGGTGGATAGCGAAGCCGCCCCAAGAAGCGCGAGAGGCTCAGCCGCTGCTCGGACGATCCGCGCCATTGGGCCTTGAACTTCTCGAAGTTCATGACGTCGCCGATGCGCCGATCGAGAAAGGCCGCAGTCTCTTGCCAAGTTTCGCTCTTGTCATCGAGCCAGATGAGCAGGGTCGAGCCGTAGACCGCGCCCAAGGTCATGCGCTTGGTATAATGGTTGAAGTCGGTGCTGGTATCGCCGGCGATGCGCCACATGAGATCGGTCGTACGCCAGCCGGTCCTGAGGGCCGTGGGGACATTTTGAGGCATGGCGAGGATTGCCAGCGCTCGGCGGACAGCTTCCCGCGCCGGGCCCATGATCTCCAGCCGCCGCCATATGATCGAACGGATCTTATCGCGGATCTTCATTCCCTCGAGCCGCTTCGGTGTGAACCAGGCCTCGAGCGCACGGTCCACCTCCTGAATGTAAAGGTCGATCAGGCCCGATGGACTCTTGGGCACCGCCAGTCGCGCCTGGATCGGATCGATGCCGAGCTGCTGCGCGGCGGAATCGACCGCCGTTCGTGACCAGCCGTCGAAAACGGCATTTTCGCCGACCGCGAGGGCCAAACGCCGGCGAAGCAGTTCGAGTGGACTCGGGTTTGACATGACTGTCAACTGGGCTGCTCAGAGGCGGTACGCAAGCCCCGCTCCGGCAGGCGAACCAGCACTAACGCAGCACCAATAACGATGGCCCCGACCCAGTCGAAAGGCGACAGTGTTTCGCCATAAGCGAGCCACCCGACAAGCGCCGAGATCGCCGGCTGGGTAAGCAACGTCAGGCCGACCACCAACGGCGGGAGTCCGCCAAGGGCATAGACAAGCAAGCCCTGCCCAATGACCTGGCTGCTGATCGCCAGAATGATGACGAAGGTCCAATTGCTTGGCACCACCTGTTCGCCGAGAGCCAGCGAGACGGGAAGGAGCATCGCTGCCCCGAACGCACTGGCGATGAACAGCAGCGGCAGGGACTCGAGCGCTCCGCGGGCGCGCTGCACGCAGACGAGGTAGCCGAAGTACAAAATACCCGCGAACATCGCCAACAGGTCACCCTTGAGATTGCGGGTCGAGAGTTCGGCGCTGCTTCCCATCAGCAAGGCAGCCCCAAAGGCGGCCATCAACAGCGCAGCGGCCTGCGTAGGAGAAGGCAGGCGACGGGCAAGCCAAAGACCCCAGATCGCATAAATGAAGCTGGAAGTGTTGCCGAACAAGGTCGCATTGCCGAGCTTCGTCATGTGGATGCCGGCATGCCAAGCGGCGAGATCGGCGGCAAAGAAGAAGCCGGCGAACGCCACCAATCCGACCATCCGCTTGCCCGGCCAGTGCACTGGCTGCCCGATGACGCGCGCGATGACGAACAGAAAAGGAAGCGCCAGCGACAATCTCCAGAAGCCCGCAGCGACTGGTCCGACCCCGGTCAGACGGACGAGCCACGGTCCGAACGCGAGCATGCAACTGCCGAGCAGCAGCGCGGGGAAGGCGAAGCGGTGGCTGCCGGAATCTGACATGCCATTTCGCCTAGGGCTTTTGGCAGACACGCAAAAGCCGGATCGGCGAACCGCATCCATAAGACCAGCTTATACCTCGGTAGTGCGAATCCCGTTTGCAGGGATGCGATTCAAAACTATCTGGCGCCCCAGGCAGGGATCGCGATTGCAGAAGAAGGATCCCAATGCCCAATTTGTTCGATCCGCTTGAGCTCGGCGCACTCAAGCTCCCCAACCGGATTGTGATGGCCCCGCTCACCCGCGCCCGCGCCGGCCGCGAAGCGGTGCCGAATGCACTCATGGCCGCTTATTACGCCCAACGAGCGAGCGCCGGACTGATCATTTCCGAAGCGACCGGAATCAGCCGCGAGGGCCTCGGTTGGCCCAATGCGCCCGGCCTTTGGAACAACGCGCAGGTCGAAGGCTGGAAGCTGGTCACGAGCGCCGTCCACGAGGCCGGCGGGCGTATCGTTGCCCAGCTTTGGCACATGGGCCGCCTGGTCCATCCCGATCTCGGTCGCGGCCAGCCGATTTCGTCGTCCGCGACGACGGCGCCTGATGCCGCGCACACCTATGAAGGCAGGAAGCCCTACGTCGAAGCCCACGCCGCGACGAAAAGCGAGATCCGGCGGATTATCGGCGATTATGTCTGCGCCGCGCGCAAGGCGATCGCCGCCGGCTTCGACGGCGTGCAGATCCACGGCGCCAACGGCTATCTGGTCGACCAATTCCTGCGTGACGGAGCGAATCTTCGCGGCGACGAATATGGCGGATCGATCGAGAACCGGTTGCGGTTCGTCAGCGAGATCCTCGAAGCCGTCGGCGATGCGATCGGCATGGACCGAGTCGGCATTCGCTTTTCGCCCAACATCCTGGTGCAGGGGGTGGAGGATTCGGATCCGCAGTCGCTTTTCACCTCGCTCGCCGCTCGGCTTGAGGAGATGCACGTGCCGTGGATCGAACTGCGCGAGGCGCATCAGCCGACCAGCGCGGGCGCCGTGCCGACTCCAGCGGTAAGTCCGGCGATGCGCCAGGTCTATTCAGGCGCCATCCTGCTCAACAGCGATTATGACGGTCCCTCTGCACGAGCGAGAATGGCTGAGGGCATTGCCGATGCGATCAGCTTCGGCCGGCCGTTCATCTCCAATCCGGACCTCGTCCACCGAATCGCCGTTGGAGCTCCGCTCAGTCCGGGCGATGTCCGCACTTACTATTCGGGCGGAGCCGAGGGTTATGTCGATTATCCGCCGCTGGACGAGGCCGCGGCTGCTTAAGGCGCATATTGCTCCCTGAGCTCGAACAAGGCGAGGGCGGCTCGAGCGGCGTCGCCGCCCTTGTCGGCTTGGTTCGGGTCGGCCCGCGCGATCGCCTGGGCCTCATCTTCCACCGTCAGGACTCCGTTGCCGACGGCATAGCCCTGCTTGGTCAGGTCCATCAGCGCCCGGGCGCTTTCGTTGGCGACAATCTCGAAATGATAGGTCTCGCCGCGGATCACCACGCCGAGCGCGACAAAGGCGCAGAACCGGCCGCTTCGCGCGGCAAGCGCGATCGCTCCGGGGAGCTCGAGCGCTCCAGGTACCGTCAGGGTCTCATGCTCGTGCCCCGCCTCTTCGATGGCCTTGCGCGCGCCTTCGAGGAGCATGTCGTTGAGGTGCGGATAAAAGCGCGCCTCAACCAGGAGGAAGGTCGCCATTCTATGCTTCCTCCTCGGCCGAAGCGACCTCGATCGGCCGCTCCTCGATGATGGCGAGACCGTAGCCGGACAGCCCGACTGGCGAATGGCGCGTGTTCGACAACAGGATCATGTCATGGATTCCGAGCGCGGCAAGGATTTGAGCGCCCGTACCGTAGCCGCGCACGGCATCCCCAAGCTCAACCGGCTTGCCCGAGCGGATGTCGATCGACCGCGAGAGAGATCCCGGCGCGGCGGCGTGGAGCGCAACCACGACGCCCGAGCCTTCTTTCTCGATCATCCGCATCGCGCCCTGCAGCGCTCCCGATCTCGGGCCCCGCTCCTCAAGTACGTCCGCGAACAGGTCGAGACTGTGCATCCGGACCAAGACTGGCGCCGTCGTATCGAGCGTGCCGTGGACCAGCACCAGCTGCTCCTCGCCGCTCGCCTTGTCGCGGAAGACCTGGGCCTGCCAGCGATGGCCGCTGCTCGCGACGAAGGGGCTCGTCGCCACGCGTTCGACCAGATGATCCTTCTTCAGCCGGTAGGCGATAAGGTCGCGGATCGTGCCGATCTTGAGACCATGCGACCGGGCGAAATCCATAAGATCGTCGAGCCGAGCCATGGTGCCGTCCTCGCGCATGATCTCGCAGATCACACCGCTAGGATTGAGGCCGGCGAGCCGCGCGACGTCGACGGCGGCCTCGGTATGCCCCGCGCGGACGAGCACTCCGCCCGGTCTCGCCACCAGGGGAAAGACGTGCCCCGGTGAGACGATCGCATCCGGGCCGTTCGCGGAATCGATCGCCAAGGCGATCGTCCGCGCCCGATCCGCTGCGCTAATTCCCGTCGTAATCCCTTCCTTCGCCTCGATCGACACGGTGAACGCCGTCTCGTTGCGGCTGCGGTTGGTGCGGGTCATCGGTTCGAGGCCGAGCTGGTCGGCCCGATCCTTGGTGAGCGCGAGGCAGATGAGCCCGCGTCCGTGCCGCGCCATGAAATTGATCGCGTCGGGCGTTGCCATTTGCGCGGGGATGATGAGGTCCCCCTCATTTTCCCGACCCTCGTCGTCGACGAGGATGAACATGCGCCCGTTGCGCGCTTCGTTGATGATCCCTTCGGTCCCGACCAGCACCTCGGTCGTGCCGCGCTGAATCAGCTTCTCCAAGCGGCTGAGCGTGTCCGCGGTCGGATTCCAATCCGGGTTGCCGAGCTTCCGCAGCGAGTTTGGGTGTAGCCCCGCGGCGCGCGCGAGCCCCGCCCGGCTAATCTCGCCAGTGCCGACGATCGCTTCGATCTGTTCGATGAGGGACGTGCTCATGGCGCCGATGTATCACATTCTGATGTGATGCAAAGGGGAAACAAATCTGTTCCTACTGTGCGCGAGTGGCCAACATCCGGTCGATATATCGGGCAAGGACGTCTATTTCGACATTCAGTTGTCGTCCCGCGGCAATTTCGCCGAAGGTGGTTTGGTCCGCGGTGTGCGGGATGATGTTGACGGTGAACAGGGTCGAATCGTCGCCGTCTTCGACCTCGTTCACGGTCAGCGAGACTCCGTCGAGGGCTATCGAGCCCTTCGGGGCGATGGCAGGCCCCAATTCTCGAGGCACTTTCACTTCGATCCGGGTGGAGGCGCCTTCGGATGCCGCGATGACGACCTCGCCGACGGCATCCACGTGGCCGGTGACGATATGGCCACCGATTTCGTCGCCCACTCGCAGCGAACGCTCCAGGTTAAGCTTTCCACCCTCTAGCCATTGGTCGGAGGCGGTACGTGAAAGGGTTTCTCCCGAAACGTCGACGGCGAACCAGTCCTCGCCTTTGTCGACCACCGTCAGACAAACGCCTGAGCAGGAGATTGAGGCGCCCAAGTCGATGGTCGCCGTGTCATAACCAGTGCCGATTACCAGCCGCAGATCGCCGCGCTGCTCCGCGCTGCGGACGGTGCCGACGTCGGTAACGATTCCGGTGAACATATTTGTCCTTCGATACGCCTTCGACAAGCTCAGTCCCTACTCAGGATGAGCGGACAAGAGCAATGACTACACTCGCGACAAGCGGATGGGCTAGGACCGTAACCGCTCGTAAACCTCGAGCCGGTCCACCCCCAATCTTCGCTCATCGACCAGTTTCCAACGGTCGTGCGCGTCAGCGATCGCGTCCAGGCCGACATAGCCAAAGGAGGACTTGCCTTCGCCGACAATGATCGGGGCACGATAAATGAGGATCCGGTCGACCAAATCCTCGCTCAGAAAAGCGGTGGCGGTCGCCGACCCGCCCTCCACCAGCAGGTCGTTGACGTCATGAAGCCCATAGATATCTTGCGGATTCCTAAGGATTTTCCACCCAGGTACCGTCTCTCCGCTAGTTAGCAGCGCGCGTCTTGGCGAGCGCTCCTCCAGGCCGGGCAGGCGCACGTCCAGCCGCGGGCTGTCGGCGAGATAGGTACCGCGGCCGACGAGGATCATGTCGCTGCGCGCACGTTCCAAATGGACGTGCCGTCGCGCGTCCTCTCCGGTTATCCACTGACTCTCACCAGAAGGGAGCGCGATCTTGCCGTCGATCGACAGGGCAAGCTTGAGCGTGACCCGTGGTCGACCGAGCTTCAGCCGCATCAGCCAGCCGGCGAGCGACCGCTTCGCTGCTTCGCGCCCGACACCGAGGGCCACTTCGACTCCCGCGGCGCGGAGAAGCTTGATCCCCTGGCCCGATGTGCGGTGGTCCGGATCCTTCAGCGCAACGACGACCCGGGCGGGCTCCGCCGCGAGCAGCAACTCGGTGCACGCGGGTCCGCGTGAGCTTTCATGCGCACAGGGCTCCAGAGTGACGTAGACCGTCGCGCCCACTGTCCTCTTCGCGGCCTGATCGAGGGCAATGGCTTCGGCATGGGGCCGCCCACCCGGCGCGGTCGAGCCCCGACCAAGCACTTGACCCGCCGATGACACAATGACGCAGCCGACATTGGGATTGGGTGCGCTTCTGCCGCGCGCCTCCTGGGCGAGCGCGAGCGCCTCCTTCATCCACTTGCGATCGTCACTCAATCCCGAGCCGATTCTCAAGCTTCTGGAACTCGCGCTGCTGTGCTTTTTTGGCAGCTTCCTTCGCGGCTTGGTCCTTCTTTTGGTCAGCCACGATGTCGGCATCGGTTCGGTTCGATGGATAAAGTTCGACGTACGTGACCTCCGGCGGAGTTTTCATACCGGTGTTGGCATCGACGATGAACTCGATGACGATGATCGCGGTGACGAGCAGGGCCAGCGCGGCGCCAATCCTCTGCTCACGGCTGGTATGCCGCATGAACGCGAGCAGGTCAGCGATAGCCGCGCGCGGGCTCACCGGAGGGGGAAGCCAAGACATCGGCAAAATGTAGGGGCTGGCGAGAGGGTGCGCCAGCCCCGGGGAAATTAGCCCTCGAGCGTGAAGCGCAGCGTGATCACAGTCGAGGATGTGACCGCACGTCCGTCCTCACTCGCCGGCCGATAGAGCCAGTGCGCGAGCAGATAGAGGCGCGCGGCCCTGAGAAACACGGGGTCCGCTCGCCTGACGGGCTCGACAGCGGTGACTCGCCCGCGCTCGTCGATCGTCAAGCGGAGCTTCAATAGCGCCTCCTCCTCGCTCAATAGCTTTTCGTGCGGGTAGGGCGGCTTGAGCTCGGACGCCGGAGTGAGCAGCTGCGGACCGAGCTTCACGGCAGGCTTGGCCGCGTTCGCCATTTGCGGAATCGCGGCCGTGCCGCCTCCGCTGACTACTCCCGGATCAAGCACCGCGAGACCGGTGTCCAAATCTTGCGATGGTGTCGGCTTCGGACCCGGGACGGTCGGCTGGTCAATCCAATGTGGCCTTGACTGCGGAGCAGGGTGGGCAGGCGGTTGAGGAACAGGCGGTGGGTCTTTCGGCAACTGGACGTCGATGACTTTCGTCGGAGGATCGATAATGTGCTGTCGAAGGTCCATCTTAGCGCTCATCACCACCGCAATCGCGGCGACATGGACGGCAATGATGGCAAGCATGGCGTTCGGGCTGGAGCGACGCTCGGCATGGCGGGGAGCGTTGGCGGCGTAGGCGAGCATATGACCCTCCTTCACTCAGCATCTGTGAATGGAATGTTACATCATCACGTTAGTTCCGCAAGATCGAAAATTGGCAGGATCCAAGAAATTTCGGGCTTAGCGTTTCGCCGCGGATTCCAGGCGGTGGAGTGCCCGTTCCTTGCCCATGGCGGCGACGAGGCCCGCCATCTCCGGCCCGCTCTCGCGGCCGGTCAATGCCAGGCGCAGCGGATGAAACAGTTCGCGGCCCTTTTTGCCGGTGGACTCCTTGAGCTCCCGGGTAAGGGCTTGCCAAGGCTCGCTCGACCAATCGACCCGTTCCACGACGGAGGCAGCATCACGAATCAGCAACCGTTCATCATGACTGAGTTCGGGCGGCTCGATCTCGCCGTACAGCGCCGCGAACCAACCGCCGAAATCCGACAAAAGTTCAAGATTGGGCCGAAGCAACAGCCAGTCTTCCTCGGTGGCACCCTCCGGTAAGCGATCGGCAACCGCAGCATAATCGAGCTTATGGAGCAGCCTGGCGTTGACGAGTTCAACCTCGAGCGGGTCGAAATGCGCGGGCGCCCGGCCGAAGTGCGCGAAATCGAAACCGGCGGCGAGTTCATCGAGGCTGGCAATCGGTTCGACCGGCTGCGAGGTTCCAATCCGCGCCAGCACCGAGAGCATCGCCATGGGCTCAACGCCTTCCGCACGCAGGTGCTGAGCGCCGTATGACCCTAACCGCTTCGACAATTTCCCTTCGGCCGCAACGAGCAGCGCCTCGTGCGCGAATTGAGGCGGATCCGCGCCCAATGCATCGAACATCTGGATCTGCGCGGCGCTGTTCGAAACATGGTCCTCGCCCCGAACGACATGGGAGACACCCAATTCCACGTCGTCGATGACGCTCGGCAACAGGTAAAGCCAACTCCCATCCTCGCGACGAACGACAGGATCGCTGAGCAACTTCGGGTCGAACTTCTGCTCACCGCGGATCAGGTCGTTCCAGACGATCGATCGCCCATGGTCGAGCTTGAACCTCCAGTGCGGCGCGCGCCCCTCCGGCACCGGCGCGTCGGCAGGTTTTCGTTCGTAAACGGGCGGAAGCCCCCGGCCGAGCAACACCTTGCGGCGCAGTTCGAGCTCTTGGGGCGTTTCATAACAGGCGTAAACCCGGCCAGCTTCCTTCAGACGTTCGAACTCGCGTTCGTACAAGTCGAACCGCTCGGACTGGCGGACGATCCCGTCCGAATGGAGACCAAGCCAGTCGAGGTCATCGCGGATCGCCTGATCGAACTCAGTCGTGGAGCGCTCTCGATCGGTGTCGTCGATTCGGAGAATGAACTTGCCGCGGTTTTTCCGCGCGAAGAGAAAATTGTGCAGCGCAGTCCGGAGATTCCCGACGTGGAGCCGCCCGGTGGGCGACGGAGCAAAGCGAGTAACGAAGCTCATTTCGGTCCGGTATGAAAGAAATTGCTGATGGGATAGCGCCGATCGCGGCCGAAGTTGCGGCTGCCGATCTTGACCCCCGGAGGCGCCTGCCGGCGCTTGTACTCCGCCTTGAGCAGCTTCGATTCGAGGTCGCTGACCAGCGCAAGGTCCTCACCCGTTGCGATCACCACCTCCTTCACTGACATTTCCTTGTCGACCAGGCCTTCGAGAATGCGATCGAGCACTGAATAAGGCGGCAGGCTATCTTCATCCTTCTGGTTCGGACGCAGCTCGGCGCTCGGAGGTTTGGTAATCACCCGCGCCGGCATTACCGGCCCGGCAGGACCCAAGGCTCCCTCCGGCCGGTTGGCGTTGCGCCACCGCGAAAGCGCGAAGACGGTCGTCTTGTACGCGTCCTTCAGCACCGAATAGCCGCCCGCCATGTCGCCGTAGAGCGTGGCGTAACCGACGCTCATCTCGCTCTTGTTGCCGGTGGTCAGCAGCAAATGCCCCTCGGCATTCGACAGCGCCATGAGGGTCACCATCCGCAGGCGAGCCTGGACATTCTCGGCCGCGAGCCCAATCAGCTGGGGCAACATCCCATCGACCGCTTCCACCGCCGGGACGATCGAAATGACGTCATGGCGGCAGCCGAGGAGGCGCGCGGACTCGCGTGCATCCTCAAGGCTCTCCGCACTGGTATATTTGGACGGCAGCATCACCCCCCAGACCTTGTCGGGGCCCAACGCATCGACGGCGATCGCTGCCGAGAGCGCACTGTCGATTCCGCCCGACAGGCCGAGGATCACGCCGGGGAAGCCGTTGCGCGTCACATAGTCGGTGAGGCCAAGCATCATCGCGCGATAGACATCCTCCGGGAACGCATCGAGTGCATGGCTCACTCGCGTCATGCAGCGCCAGCCTTCGGCCGTTCGTTCCCATTCGGTGAGCAGCAGCTCTTCCTCCCAGTCGCACAGCTGGACGACCCGTTCACCGTCCGGATGCAAAATGAAGGACGAGCCATCGAAAACGAGCTCGTCCTGGCCGCCCACCCGGTTCAAATAAGCGATCGGAAGGCTCGTCTGCAGAGCGCGCTCGCGCACCAGCCGGTAACGCCCCTCATCCTTGTCGAGCTCATAGGGGCTGCCGTTGGGCACGAGCAGCAACTCGGCCCCGGCGTCCGCGAGATGGGCGCAGACGATTTCCTGCCAAATGTCCTCGCAGATCGGGACACCGAGCTTCACCCCCTTGAATTCGAGCGGTTCCGGTAGTGGGCCAGGAACGAAGATGCGCTTCTCATCGAACGTTCCATAATTGGGAAGCTCATGCTTGAGCGTGCGGCCGAGCATTCGGCCGCCATCGGCGAGAACGAACGCGTTATGATTGGCGCCGTCCTCCGCAATGACCGTTCCGAACAGGAGTGCCGGCCCCGGCTCCGCCGTCGCCTGGACCAGTTGATCGGTGCATTCGTGGGTCCGCCGAACGAATTCCGGCTTCAGCACCAGATCCTCCGGCGGGTAGCCGGTCAGCTGCAGCTCGGGGACGATCAAAAGGTCAGCGCCCGCCGACCGGCGTCGCATGTCCAGGATCGCGGCGGCATTTCCCTCCAGGTCGCCCACGCGCTGGTTCATCTGGGCAAAAGCAATGGTCAAACGGTCCGCCATGAGGGCGATTTAGCGATCGGCCCCAACTGGGCAACCTTTACGGACCGCATCTCGCGTCGCTAAAGCCGAGTCGACGCTGGGGAACTTGCCAAATGAAATTGCTCGCCGGGAACAGCAACCTGCCGCTGGCCCGCTCGATTTCCGATTATCTGGAGATGCCGCTGACCGATGCGAGCGTGCGCCGCTTCGCCGATGAAGAGGTGTTCGTCGAGATCAACGAGAACGTCCGCGGCGAGGACGTGTTCGTGATCCAGTCGACGAGCTATCCGGCCAATGACAATCTCATGGAATTGCTGATCTGCATCGACGCGCTTCGGCGCGCATCGGCGAAGCGGATCAGGGCGGTCCTCCCTTATTTCGGCTACGCCCGCCAGGACCGGAAGCCTGGCCCGCGGACTCCGATTTCCGCCAAGCTCGTCGCCAATCTGATCACGGTCGCCGGCGCCAGCCGGGTCCTTTCGATCGATCTGCACGCGGGCCAGATTCAGGGCTTTTTCGATATCCCGACGGACAAT
>JBKPON010000076.1:0-11338 GCA_046733135.1 Pseudomonadota bacterium
CGCATGGGGAGCTTCTGCGGCACTGGACGACCTTTCACAGATGGAACACGCATCCGGGAAAGCCTTGGTGTTCTCAGTGGTTTGCGGGGCCGATCAGGGGCTTAGTAGGTGATGGTGCCCAGGAGAGGACTCGAACCTCCACGCCCTTGCGAGCGCCAGCACCTGAAGCTGGTGCGTCTACCAATTCCGCCACCTGGGCACGGGGCTCATCGATGCTGGTAGGGCGCGGCATTTGGAGGGCGGGACCAAGCTTGTCAATCGCGTCGTCGGGCGGCTAGGGCAAGGCGATGATCGATCGTTCGGAAGAGCTCGTCACCGTGTTTGGCGGAGGCGGGTTTATCGGCCGCTACGTCTGCGAATCTCTTTTAAAGAGCGGGGTCCGGATCCGCGTCGCCCAGCGTGACCCGCGCCGCGCCTATATCATTCAGCCGTTGGGGCAGGTCGGACAGTTCGGCTTCGCTGCCGCCAACATCACCGATGCGCGAAGCGTCCGTGACGCGATCCACGGTTCGAGCGCGGTCGTGAACCTCGTGGGAGTCTTCGGAAAGAGGATGCATGCCGTCCACGTCGAAGGCGCCCGCAACATCGCCGAGAGCGCCCGCGAAGCGAAGGTTTCCGCGCTAGTCCACATTTCCGCGATCGGCGCCGACCCAGAATCTCCCTCCAACTACGGCCGCACCAAGGGCGAAGGTGAAGAGGCCGTTCGCAAGGCCTTCCCCAAAGCGACGATCGTCCGACCTTCGCTCGCCTTCGGCCCAGAAGATCATCTGACCAACCGCTTCGCCGCGATGGCGCAATGGCCTTTCCTCCCGGTGCTCGCCGGCAAGCGCAATTTCCAGCCGGTCTATGTCCGGGACCTCGCCAAAGCGATCGCCACCGCCGTGCTCGACCCGCAGCGGCACAGCGGCAAGAGTTATGAGATCGGCGGCCCGCAGGTGATGAGCATGGTCGAGCTCCACCAAGCGATCCTCGCCATCACCGGACAGAAGACCGCCATCGTCTCACTGCCGGACCTGTTCGGGACCGCACTCTCCTACCTCGGCCGGCTGCCCGGCGCGCCGCTCACCCGTGACCAGTGGTTAATGCTGCAGCAGGACAACGTACCGGCGAAGGGCGCGCCGGGCCTCGGCGCGTTCGGCATCGAGCCGACGCCACTGGCGGCGGTTGGGCCCGAATGGCTCGGCCGTTTCGGCGGCAATCGCTTCGCCTTGCGCGGCCATGTGACGGCCCTTTCCTGACGTGCCCATCCTCCTGATTGCAATCATCCTCGGCATCGTCGAGGGCGTCACCGAATTCATCCCGGTCTCCTCGACCGGCCATTTGATCCTTGCCACCGAGCTCTTGGGCTTCGACGCCGACAAATGGTCGGCGTTCAACGTCATCATCCAACTCGGTGCGATTCTTGCGATCATCGTGCTCTACTGGCGCACGTTCTGGGCCGTTTTTGAAGGCCTCCTCCAGCGCAACCCGATGTCCTGGCGCTTCGTGCGCAACATCCTGATCGCATTCCTGCCTTCGGCCTTGCTCGGCTTCTTGCTGATCAATCAGATCGAGGCGTTGCTCGGTAACGCCGTAGTCGTCGCCATCGCTCTTGTCGCCGGAGGCGTCGCAATCCTCGTGATCGAGCGCGTGGTGAAGCAGACGGAGATCGTGGGGGTTGCCGAAATGCCGCTCAAAACCGTGATCGGCGTCGGGGTAATCCAGTGCCTGGCGATGATCCCCGGGGTCAGCCGATCCGGCGCGACGATCCTGGGGGGTCTGTCCTTGGGCGTCGAGCGGCGGACGGCGGCCGAATTCAGCTTCTTTCTCGCCATCCCAACGATGCTCGGAGCGACGACACTGGAACTTGTGAAGCATCGCGACACCTTGCTAGCGGGCGCGAGCGGCGTCGGCTTCGGCACTGTGGCCGTGGGTTTCGTAGTAAGCTTCCTAGTCGCAATCGTCGTGGTGCGCGCGTTCGTCCAATATATTTCGCGGCACGGCTTCGCACCTTTCGCTTGGTATCGCATTGTCGCCGGAGCGGTGGCCTTGATCTGGCTGTACGCCCGTTGATTCAACCGGCGTTCAGCTTGCGCTAAGCTGATCACGAGAGAATCCGCGGGTCATGCGCAACTGTCTAGTCCTTATGTCACTGCTGGTTTTCGCGAGTCCGGCGTGGGCTCAGGCGCCAGGCGCCGACGTTCCGCCCCAGCTGACCGATCCGGCGGTGGCGGAGAAGCTGGCCAACACCGCGCAGTCGCTCTCGAAAGCCTTCTTGGACCTGCCAGTCGGCGAGATTCAGGCGGCGGTCGAAGGTCGGAAACCCACCACTGCGGACAGGAAGCGCACCTTGCGCGATCTCGCCCGGCGCGATGATCCCAATTTCGAGCGGAAGTTCCGGCAGCAGGTTGATCAAGCAAGGCCGGCAATCGAGCAAAGCATGAGGGCGCTAGCCGACGCTTGGCCTTCGATAATGGAGGGACTTCAGAAGGCGCAGCGGTCGCTCGAGCGCGCCGCGGCGAACATGCCCGACCCGACCTATCCGAAGCAGTAATCGTCATGCCGGACTTGATCCGGAATGCGCCTTTTCTTCGTTGCGCTGCATGAAAGTTCAGCCAGACCCCCAGCTCAAGGTCGTGGTGACCGGTTTACGCGGACGCAACCGGCGCTAAAGCTGGCGTTCCATGTGGCAGCTCTTTCAGTTCCCGCTATGCCCCTTTTCCCGCAAGGTCCGCCTGGTGCTCGCCGAAAAAGGCGTCGGACATGAGCTGGTGCGCGAGAACCCGTGGGAGAAGCGGGACGAGTTCATGGATATGAATCCGGCCGGCGAAACTCCGGTGATGGCTGAGCCGGATCAGGGCATCACCCTCATCGGTTCGCAGCCAATCGTCGAATATTTCGACGAGACCGTCGATCGCATGCCGATGATCCACGGCAATGCGGGCCTACGCGCCGAAATCCGGCGAATGACCGAATGGTTCGACGTCAAACTTTATCGCGAAGCGGTCGAGCCGTTGATGAACGAGCGGATGAGGAAGCGGTTGGTGAGCCGTGAAAGTCCGGACACCCGCGTCCTACGCGAGGCGATGCGCGTCGCGTCCGAACATCTCGACTATCTCGATTACCTCCTCGATCACCGCCGCTGGCTCGCCGGCCCTGGCTTGAGCCTCGCCGACTTCACTGCCGCGGCGCACCTATCGGTGATCGATTATCTCGGCGCGCTCGACTGGCGCGGGCACAAGCAGACGAAGGATTGGTACGCCGTCATGAAGTCGCGCCCCTGCTTCCGTCCGCTCCTTGGCGAGCGGATGGAAGTCATTGTCCCCCCCGGGCATTACGACAAGGTGGACTTTTAACCGACCTGATCGCCGCGGATGCACGTGCCCGAGTCCGCGTCGCCTTCGTAGGTGTGACCCGATTGGGTGCAACGGTCCATGAAAATTCCGCAGTCCGAGGCGGCGTCTTTCTTGCAGGTCTTGCGGTCGCAGCGGACGCCATCGGCGTTGGGCACTGTGCATTGGGTGGTCTTGGCAATTGCAGTCGGCTTGGTCACCGAAAGCACGTCCGCTTTTGCGTCTTTGTTACAGGCGGCGAGGCCGAGGCCCATGGTCAGGACGAGTAGGATTTGCCGCGTCATGTCGCTTTCCCCGTTCGACAATTGCGGGGCGAAACTACCACATCGTGGCGGCAATGGTCACCAGCAGCGGTTTTGGGCGAGCCAATCCCGAGCCGATTGTCTTTGCGCCGGCGCCGCCGCCGGTTTGGGAGATGCTGGAACGAATAGCTTGCGGAGCTCCTTCAACAAGGTGCGCGCGAAGCTCATCACTGCTCTCCCTTAGATGCGTCTGAGTCGATGGCATGGCACTCGCATCCTTTCGGGCAGGTGAATCCCAAAGCCGTCGGTCGTCAGGCGCGGACTGCCGCGACCAAATAATTGAGGCTGACGTCGTCGCTAAGGTGTAGCCCGCGGGTCGGCGACCAGGCGATCCCTTCGACGTCGAGGCAGCTGAGCCCCGCATTTGCGAACAACAACTTCAGCAGCTCCGGCGTGATGAATTTGTCGTAGTCGTGTGTGCCCTCGGGAATTCGGCCCGTTCCTTCGCCGATGACGATCATCATCAGCCGCGACCAGCTCGTCCGATTGGGCGTGGAGAGAATCAGCAGACCCTCGGGTGAGAGCCGCTTTGCCAGCGCGGTCACGAACACAGCCGGATCGGCGACATGCTCAACCACCTCCATGCAGGTGATGAGGTCGAACTCGCCGGCCAGCCCCTCCACCTCGCCGGAACGATAATCGATCTCCAGCCCCATCGCCGCCGAATGCTCGCGAGCGACCGCGATGAGCTCAGGCGAGGCGTCGATTGCCGTGACCCGCGCCCCCAGCCTGGCCAGCGGCTCCGCCAGAAGTCCGGCGCCGCAGCCGACATCCAGTGCGCTCTTCCCCTCGAGCGGCACTCGGACGTGTTCGTCGCACTGCCAATGCTGGTCGATCCTGTCGCGAACATATTTGAGCCGCACCGGATTGAGCTTATGCAACATCGCCGAGCGGCCATTAGGGTCCCACCAGTCGCTCGCGAGCGCACCGAACCGTCGGGCCTCTTCGGGCACGATACTTGCCGTCGCTCGGTTCAGGCGCCCGCTTGCGCTTGTCTCGACCATGGCTCCCTCCTAACAGGGCGCCGCCCTCAACCCAAGGACGCGCGCCTCCAGCCATGCCCCGCATCGTGATGAAATTCGGCGGAACGTCGATGGCGGGCGTCGAACGCATCCGCAGCGTGGCCGGGCGCGTGCGGCGCGAGGCGGAAGTTGGTAACCAGGTCCTCGTAGTGGTGTCGGCGATGGCGGGCGAGACTGACCGACTGGTTCAGCTCTGCCGTGAAGCCGCTGCGCTTCACGACCCGAAGGAATATGACGTGGTCGTCGCGTCGGGCGAGCAGGTGACGGCGGGATTGTTGGCCATGACCTTGCAGAACATGGGTCTGCAGGCTCGCAGCTTCATGGGTTGGCAGCTAGTCAAAGCCTCCGGCGTGCACGGCAATGCCCGCGTCGAAACGATCGAAGCGGCAATGCTCGACGAGGCGCTCAGTGCCGGCACGGTTGCCGTTATCCCGGGCTTCCAGGGTGTATCGGAAGATGGGCGATTGGCGACACTCGGCCGCGGCGGCTCCGACACCTCGGCCGTCGCCATCGCCGCGGGCGTTAAGGCGGATCGCTGTGATATCTATACGGACGTGGACGGCGTCTACACGACCGACCCCCGGATCGTGCCTCGAGCTCACAAGCTCAATGAGGTAACGTTCGAGGAGATGCTCGAGCTGGCCGGCGTCGGGGCCAAGGTCCTGCAGGTCCGCTCGGTCGGGATGGCGATGCGTGAGAATTTGCCGCTGCGCGTACTCTCGGCCTTCGAGGATCTTCCCGGAACGGACATCGTCGCCGAACTTTCAGGAGCAGAGATGGAAAGGAACCTCATCGCGGGGATTGCCGCCGACCGGAACGAGGCGCGGGTCACGCTGACAGGCGTGCCCGACCAGCCTGGAACGGTAGCGCAGGCGATCGCGCCGCTCGCCGAAGCCGGGATCTCAGTCGACATGATCGTGCATGCGGCGACTCCGAACACTGGCTCGTCCGATCTCACTTTCACGGTCCCGCGAGCGAACCTCGCGCAGGCGATGTCGGTGATCGAGCAACGCCGGGGCGATGTGGGATATGCCGAATTGATCCACGACGATGCGGTAGCCAAAGTCAGTATCGTTGGCGTCGGCATTCGCTCCAACCCGCAGCTTGCCGCGAAAATGTTCGAGGTGCTCGCCGAGCGCCAGATCAACTTGCTGGCCGTCTCGTCGAGCGAGATCAAGGTTAGTGCGCTGATCTCCGAAACGGAGCTCGAGCTCGCCGTGCGCGTCCTCCACACTGCGTTCGATCTTGATGAGCCTGAGTCCCAAGGCCGGGCGGCATGAGCGGCGAGGGCCTGATCGCCGAGCCGCGTGCGGTTCACGCCACAGTGGGTCACCGGCGCCTCCAGGAGTTGATGCGCCGCGGTACCGAGTTCCTCGGCTGCGACGTGGCAATCATGGGCGGCGCGATGAGCTGGGTTTCCGAGCGGAACCTCGTGTCCGCCATCTCCAACGCCGGCGGTTTCGGAGTAATCGCCTGCGGGGCCATGGACCCGAAGCTACTCGATGCCGAGATCGCGGAGACCAAAGGACGCACGGATCGCCCGTTCGGCGTCAACCTCATCACCATGCACCCAGAGCTTTCAGAGCTGATCGACGTCTGCGCCAAACATGACGTCGGCCATGTGGTGCTCGCAGGCGGACTCCCGCCGGCCGGAGCGATCGATCGGATCAAGATGAGCGGCGCGAAGCTGATGGCCTTCGCTCCGGCGCTGGCTCTGGCGAAGAAGCTGATGCGATCGAACGTCGACGCGCTGGTGATCGAGGGCATGGAAGCTGGCGGCCACATCGGCCCGGTTTCAACCTCGGTCCTCGCTCAGGAAATTCTACCGAAAGTCTCGAAGGACATTCCCGTCTTTATCGCCGGGGGAATTGGCCGGGGCGAGGCGATCGCCGCTTATCTCGAAATGGGGGCGGTAGGGGTACAGATTGGCACCCGCTTCGTCTGTGCGGACGAGAGCATCGCCCATCCGAATTTCAAAAAGGCGTTCATCCGCGCTTCCGCGCGCGATGCGATCCCTTCCGTGCAGATAGACGCACGGCTACCGGTCATTCCCGTGCGGGCGCTCAAGAACCGAGAGATGGAACGGTTCGCCGCCAAACAGCGTGAGGTCGCCGAATTGCTCGACAATGGCGACATCGAAATGGCCGAAGCGCAGCTTCAAATCGAGCATTATTGGGCCGGCGCGCTGCGCCGTGCCGTCATAGACGGCGACGTCGAGACCGGCTCAGTCATGGCTGGTCAGTCGGTCGGCATGGTGACGCGCGAGGAGCCCGTCGCCGCCATCATCCAAGAACTGGCCGACGAAGCCGCCGCGGCGCTGGAAAGGCGCGGCTAGCCCACCCCAAGCTATTGGCGCCGCGCTGCGCCATCTGATAGCGCTCGGTCATGCCGCAGTCCGCCGCCACGTCCGCTCGGGAGATCCTGACGGGTCTGCACGAGATCATGGCCAAGCGGGGCTCGGCGCAGACGAAGCTCGACCGGGTCGTCGATCTCATCGCCGATGCGATGAAGAGCGAGGTCTGCTCTATCTATCTGCTTCGCGACAACGTCCTCGAGCTGTTCGCGACGCACGGACTGCGCAAGGAAGCGGTCCACGTCACGAAGTTGCGGTTGGGCGAAGGCCTGGTCGGGACGATCGCCGCGGAAGGTCGAATCCTGAACCTCGCTGAAGCGGCAGCGCATCCAGCCTTCGCCTACCGGGCGGAAACGGGCGAAGAGCGCTTCCATAGCTTCGCCGGAGTGCCGATCATTCGGCTCGAAACGCCGATCGGCGTGCTTGCGGTGCAGCATGCCGATCCGCGCCGTTACGAAGACGTCGAGATCGAGGCCTTGCAAACGGTCGCGATGGTCCTGTCGGAGATGCTGGCGGGAGCGCGCCTGGTCGACGGGGCGCGCCGGAGTCGTTTGCGCAGCGCCGGTCCGCTGCGGCTTTCAGGCCTCAAACTGGTCACTGGAATGGCCAAGGGACAAGCGGTGTTCCACGAGCCGCGGGTCATCGTCGAGCACACGGTCGCCGACGACATCGAGGCAGAGCGTGAGCGGGTCTATTCGGCCTTTCGCAAAATGCGCGAGCAGATCGACAACATGGCCCGCGACGCTGAGTTCGGCACAGTCGGCGAGCACCAGGAGATTCTCGAGACGTACCGCATGTTCGCCTATGACGAAGGATGGTCGCGACGGATTAATGAGGCGATCGACAGCGGCCTCACGGCAGAAGCCGCGATCGAGCGCGTCCAGCAACGCACGCGCGCCCGCATGCAGGAGATCGACGATCCGCTGCTGCAGGAACGGATGCATGACCTCGAGGACTTATCGAACCGGCTGTTGCGCATCGTATCAGGCCGGATCGGTACTGCCGCTCAGACCGGTCTCGCCCACGACACCGTGCTGATCGCGCGCAATCTGGGCCCCGCCGAAATCCTCGAGTACGACCGTCGGCGGTTAAAGGCCGTTGTCCTCGAGGAAGGCTCGCTCACCTCGCACATGACAATCGTCGCCCGGGCGATTGGAGTGCCGGTGATCGGGCGCCTCAACGACATCCGCCACAGCGTCGATGAAGGCGAGATGATCCTCGTCGACGGGGACAACGGTAGTATCATCATCCGGCCCAACCGCGCGCTGCAATCGAGCTTCGAGCACCGCATGGCGCTCAGTCAGAAGCGCCGCGCCGAAATGGCAGCCGCAAAGGCGCTGCCGGCCGTCACCAAGGACGGATTGCACGTCAGCGTGATGGTCAATGCCGGGCTCGCGGAAGACGCCGCGGCGCTCTCGATGACGGGTGCCGACGGTATCGGCCTGTTCCGCACCGAATTCCAGTTCCTCGTTTCGGCCACGCTGCCGGGGCGCGAGCGTCAGCAGCGGCTCTACACGAAGGTGTTGAAAGCCGCCGGCGGGCACCCCGTTGTCTTCCGAACAGTCGACATCGGCGGCGACAAGGCATTGCCCTATTTGAGCGACGTTCACGACGAAGCCGAAAATCCGGCAATGGGTTGGCGCGCGCTCCGGCTGTCGCTGGACCGATCGACCCTGATGAAGGCGCAGGCGCGGGCGCTAATCGAGGCGTCCGCTGGAAAGGTCCTTCGGGTCATGTTCCCAATGATCTCCGAGCCTTGGGAATATGAGGAAGCGCGCGCCTTGTTCGAGGAGCAGGTGGCTTGGGCGCGCAGGGGCAGGCGCAGCGTACCGAAGAGCATCGAATTCGGAGCGATGCTGGAGGTTCCGAGCCTGGCCGAGATGCTCGACGAGCTGCTGCCGCGCGTCGATTTCATCTCGATCGGTACCAACGACCTCACCCAATTCCTCTTCGCCGCCGATCGCTCGGACCCGCGACTCGCGCAGCGCTATGATTGGCTGAGCCCCGCGATCCTTCGCTTTCTTAAACGCGTCCTCGACGCCTCGCGGGCGGCGAACGTCCCAGCGCGCATCTGTGGAGAAATGGCTGGGCGCCCCCTCGAGGCGATGGCGTTGATCGGTCTTGGGGCCGAGAATTTTTCGATAACCCCAGCAGGCGTCGGTCCCGTGAAGGCGATGGTCCGCTCGCTCGACGCTGGCGCGGTCCGTGCACGTGTGGAGCAGCTCGTCGCCAAGCCCCCGAAAGACGTCCGCAAGGCGCTCACGGACTGGGCGCGGCGTCACGATATCGTCGTCGGCTAGTATGGGCGGTTGACACTCGGGCGCCAGCCTTCAAACAGGGGTGTCGAGCATCGGAGGGCTAGAAGCGAAACGATGGACGAGGAACTGGTCGAAACAGAAGTTCCGACAGTCGGAGAGCGCTTGCGCGCGGCGCGCGAGGAAAAGGGCCTCAATCTCGAGGACATCGCGGCGCAGACGCGCATTCCCCAGCGCCATTTGGAAGCCATCGAGTCGAGCGAGTGGGATAAACTCCCGGCGACGACGTACACCACCGGCTTCGCCAAGAGCTACGCCTCCGCCGTCGGTCTCGACCGGACGGAGATCGGCGAACAGCTGAGGGCGGAGTTGGCGGGGCAGCGGCAGATGGCGGCCGTGGAGGTGTTTGAGCCCGCCGATCCTGCCCGAACCATGCCTAAATGGCTTGTCTTCGCCGGGATCGCAGCCGTCATCTTGGTCGTCGTGGTGATGAGCTGGCTCAACCGCCGCTCGCTCGAGCAACCGGAGGCGACCGCGATCAACACATCAGCGACGGCACCGACCGCGCCAGCCCCTGCACCGGCGCCGGCGCCGGCGCCTACTCCGGCCCCGGCACAAGGGCCCGTCGTTCTGAACGCGACCGAAGCGGTCTGGCTGCAGGTCTATCAAAAGGGCGGGGCAACCTTGTTCTCAGGGACTCTGCAGCCGGGCCAGACTTTTGCGGTCCCGGCAACGGCCAGCGCGCCTTTGCTCAAGACCGGCAAGCCTGAAGCGCTACGCATCAATGTCGGCACGGCCGTCGCACCGCCGGTCGGCCCGGCTGCCACGACCGTTCGCGACGTCAGCCTGCTCCCAGCCGATTTGATGAAGGGCGGCCCGGGGACTGGACCACAAGCGCCAAACTTGGCGCTCACCAATACCGGACAATAGATTCATCCGCGGCTAAGCCGAGGCGAGGCACAGTCGAGTCACTCGAAAAGCGTGGGGAACAATAACGTGAAGTCTTTGCGCCCGATCGCCGCTCTCGCGGCCTTCTTCGCCATGGGAATGCTGCCCGCTGCCGCGCTTGCCCAGCGCCCCCCGGCGTCGCCCGATCAGCGGATCGATCGGCTGGAGCGGCAAGTGCAGCAAATGCAGCGGCAGGTCTTTCCCCGAGGCCGGCCGGCGGACACCGCCGGATTTGCCGATGAGCCCGCGGCGACACAATCTTCTGTGGTCAGCCTCGACCAACGCCTCGACGCGCTTGAGAAGCAAATGGCCGACATCCTCCGTCAGTCGGAGGAGAACGGTCATCGCCTGCAATCGCTCGAGGCCGATATCGCGAAGGTGCGCACGGATCAGGAGCAGCGCATCACGGCTCTGGAGCAGCGCATTAGCGACGCGGGGGCTGCCCCCGCGGCGGCCGTGATAGAGCCGCCCGAGACGAAGCCTGCTGCAAGCAAGCCGCCGGCCGCCAAGTCGAATGCGGCTAAGCCCGCCGGCGGGCCTGGCGCAACCTCCTCGGCGGCTACGACCTCCGCGACACCGCCGGAGGATGATTCGGGTGAAGAAGCCTACACCGAAGGATTTCGCCTGTGGGAAGCGGGCAATTACCAGGGGGCAATCACCTCGCTGCGCGCCTTCACCTCAGCTTACCCGAAGCACCGGCGCGTGAGCTACGCAAACAACCTTATCGGGCGCGCGTTGCTGGACCAAGGGGACGCGCGCGGCGCGGCGCAGGCTCTGCTTGCAAATTATCGGCAGAATCCAAAAGGCGAGCGGGCCCCGGACAGCTTGTATTACCTTGGTGAAGCGCTGATGAAGCTCAACCAGCCGTCTCAGGCGTGCAAGGCCTATGCGGAGCTGGATGCCGTTTATCCCAAAGTGCGCGCAGACCTGAAAAAGCAAGTAGAAGAAGCGAAGGCCAAGGCGCAGTGCAGTTGATCTGATCAGCCGCTTGACGTTTCATCCGCGCGAAATGTGGCATCCATGTTGATGTGCCACGACTTTCGAGCTGACGGTCGCCTGGGAGGTTTCACGCTATGATTCCGGCATTCGCGAACGCGGTTTTGGAGACCGGCGGGGAGCTTAGACC
>JBKPON010000077.1:0-5874 GCA_046733135.1 Pseudomonadota bacterium
GCGCGGCGAAGGCTGGATCGCGCGCACCATCGCGCTTTTGTCGGACCGACTCACCGGGCGGCGCCTGCGCGCCCTCGTCTTTATCGAGCTTGCCGAGCACGCGGATCTCAAGGGCAAAGTCGCGCTGGAGGGGCGATTGCGGGCGGTCGAGCAGGTCCAATTTTGTTTCGAGACGACCGGCGCGTCGGACGTGCTCGCGGTCTTGGATTGCGCCAGCATGTCCGAGTTCAACGCACTTTGTGACGAAGTCCTCGTCGCTGACCCGACCGTACGCCGCTACGAAACCAGCTTCATCAAACGTCAGATCAAGTTCGCGCCATACGTGGAGCTGCGAAGCGATCTAGAGTCCGGCTGACGGATGCGATCCGGCCATCATCAGCACCGCGTCGAAGCCGTGGATCACCTTCATCAACTGCGACCCCAATTCGTCGCCCGCTGAGCTTGCAAGGGGACGTAACGGCGCAGTGTCAAACACAGTGAAGCCGCTCGGAAGGAGGTTGGCGCTGAACAGCTCCATTCCCTTGCCATATTCGTCCCGCCGCCCCGGCACATATTGGAAACGCGTGGGATCGAAGTTAGCCGTTTGCGCATCCGGCCCGGGCAGCACCATCAGGTGGAAGGCCCGGCCGCCGCGCTCTGCGACGAGGCCAGGGACAAGCGAGCCGGCGTCGAACATGTCGACCATATTGAGCCCGCGGATCATGTGGTTGGCGCCCATTTTCATGAATAGTCGGAAACCGGGGTCGCGACGCTCCTCGGCACGCCAGTAGCGCAAGAGATTGGAACGGATCAGCGCCACCCGGCGCAGGTTGCTTTCATAGACCTTGCCGGCACCCCACAGCCTGTTGACCTCCAGCGTTTCCCTGAGCGTATCGAGGATGATTCGGACGCGTTCATCCGCGCGCGGCCAGGCTCGCTCGACCGCTTCGACCAGCCCGGGATCGCCGGCAAAGCTGAAAATGAACTGCGGATCATGTGTTTGCGTGTAACGCGTCCATGATGCCGTCGAGCCGGACTTGAGGGCTTGAAGCGCGCGCTCGGCGGAGGCGGGCTTCCGATGCATCTCCAACTGTTGGACCAGGTAGCGGTCGCAACAGAGCTCATAATCGAGGCCCCAGAGAAGCTGGGCGGAGCTGGGCACGCCCGCGCGCGCAACCGCCAGCCACTCGGCTTCCTCGCGGAGGCCGAAGAACACGGCTTGGGATCCCGGCGTGGTGACGAACGTCTCCAGCGCCGGAAGGCCGCCGCTCAGCAGGGCCTGGTCCAATGCCTCGGCGACTGGCGGCGAAGTCTCGATGGCGATCTTGCGGTAGCCGTGCGGGGCCAGCGCCGTGAACAAGGCCGCAGCAAGCTTCGCATTTTCTGCAATTCCATGCTCCTCGCCGAGGAGGAACGCCTGCGCCTCCGTACCACGCTTGAGGAGCCAATCGTAACCGGCGCCGGAGAAACTTCGGCCGTCAAACTTGAGCGCGAGCCTGGTTGCAGCGATTGCGCCTCGCAGATGCTGCAGACGATCCGGCGAAGGTTGCGCCGGTCCCTCCGCGCGCGCGGCACTCCTCAGCGCCAACGGACTTGCAACCGCCGCTGCGACCGACCCCGTCAGAAATGCGCGTCGATCCATAAGGAATCTCTACCCGGAAACTCAGGCGCATCCCATCGAGATCCGTTGTCGGTCGATTGCCCCGGCGAAACGGGGGCCTGCACGTCATTGCCCCTATTCTTCAAATGGGGGTGGGAGGATAGATCACCGGCTTGTCGCCGTAGCGTTTCTTCAACGCGACTTCCCGACGGTCGTCCTCATCAAATGTTCTTACATTAACTTCGTCCGGGAACTTGAACTGCGCATTGCACCTGGTGCCGACTACCTCATATTCCATGACAGACCAGCGCTTGTCAGCGTCCTCGGTCAGCCAGGCTTTGTAAATGAGCTGGCTCAGTTCTGGGCTTGGACGGTAATAGCGGATCTGATCTCCTTCATCCTTGAACACACTGTATCCGTACCAGCCTTCACCTGCTTCCGCGTAGAGATACACACCGTCTGGATCGCCAACGACGGCAGCAGCTCAGTACCGATGTCGGCATATGCGGGGCCGAGCACGTCATACTTGTCCGCTACCATCTCACTGCCTCCGCTTTTCATTCGGGAATTCCAAGGACCACTCTTGTCCGTCGATGAACCAACTGACTGTGAGTCCATAAGGTCGCATAGACGTTCCACGATAGTGCGGGACGATGTCTACGAACACGCGCTTGCCCGAACGGACCGTCTTTGCCCATTGATCTTCAAGACGGCGGTAGGCGCCGCGATTGAAGTTTGCGTCCTTCGCGAAGTGGTTGAACCACTCCCGGGGGCCCTTGAATCGAGCGGCGATGTAATGGCCGCCATCATCAGAGCTGCGGCGATCGGCTTACCTGCATTGGCTTGGGCGCTTCTCGATCGGTATTCCGGCTCAAGCCGAACGTTGCCCGAAATCTGCCTTGTTGTCCTCCGAATCTTCGGACCGAAGGCGGCGCCCCGTGCGCAAATAATATTCGAATGCCCGCACTAAATCCCCCTCCAACGCGGCGGACGCCGATGCGGATCGAAATCCTACAAATCAAGAAAAATGTACCGGAGCGGTTAATTAAGTTCGCTTCTTCGAGGCGATCCAGCGGTCGATCTTTTCCTCGAGGACCGTGAGCGGCAGCGCGCCGGTGTCGAGCACTTCGGCGTGGAATTCGCGGATGTCGAATTTCGGTCCGAGCGCGTCCTCCGCTTTCTTGCGCAGCCGCTGGATGGTGAGGGCGCCGACCTTGTACGCCGTCGCCTGGCTCGGAATCGCGATGTACCGTTCCACCTCCGCCGTCGCATCGGTGCGGCTCATGCCCGAATGCGAAAGCATGTAATCGATCGCCTGATCACGCGTCCAACCCTTGGCATGGATGCCGGTGTCGACGACCAGACGCATCGCGCGCAGCATCTCGTCATTGAGCGTGCCGAAGCGCTGGTACGGATCCTTGTACAGCCCCATGCGGTAGCCGAGCGTCTCGGCGTAGAGCGCCCAACCCTCCGCATAGGCCGTGTTGCCGCCGAAGCGCATGAACGCCGGCAGCGCCTTATTCTCCTGCGCGAGGCTGATCTGGAAATGGTGTCCCGGCTCGCCCTCGTGGAGGAAGAGCGTGGTCATTTCCGTCATGTTGCGGGAAGGCAGGTCGTAGGCATTGAAGTAGAAGGTGCCAGGCCGCGATCCGTCGGGTGTTCCCGATTCATAGCTTCCGCCCGCCTCGAACTTCTCGCGGAACGGATCGTAGGGACGGATCACGAGCTTGCTGTTGGGCATCCGGGAGAAAAGCGCGGGCAGCTTCGGCTCGACCTTCTTCTGCAAATCATAAAAGCCTTGAGTCAGCGCCGCTCGGCTCTTCGGCTGGAACTTGGGACTGCTCCGCACATATTCGAAAAACTCGGGCAGCGTGCCCTTGAATCCGACCTCCTGGCGCACCTTCTCGAACTCGCCGGTGATCCGCGCGACCTCGCTCAACCCGAGTTGGTGGATCTCGTCCGGAGTCATCGGAAGCGTGGTCGCCGACTGGACGAGATAGCGGTAAAGCTGGTCGCCGCCCTTCATGTACATCAGCCCCGCCCCCGCGCGCGCATGGCCCAGATAGTCATTCTTGAAGAAGTCGCGCAGACGGGTCAGCGCCGGATAGATTTCGTCGGTGATCGCTGCGCGATATTCCTTCGTCAGCCGCGCCCGGTCCGCGGCGCCGATCGACGCCGGGAATTCCCTGACCGGACCGTAATAAGGCGAGTCCTCGGGCGCTTGCTTCAGCTGATTGTCGAGCTGCTCGATCATGTTGCCGACCGTCAGTTTGGACTCGACGACGCCGCTCTGCTCGCCCTCTTTGAACCGCCCGATCGCCCGATCCAGGTAGGTGACGAAATCCTTGTGGCGCTTGAGGTTGTTCTCATAGTCCTCGAGCGTGTTGAACGGCGCACCGCCCTTCCCGCTGGCAAAGGTCGGATAGAAGGTGTGCATCCCGAAGAAGTGGTTGAGCGGCCTGACCTTGGTCAGGCTGAGCATGTCCGGCTGGTAGCCGCGCAACGTGTCCTTGGTCGTGAAGTCGAACGTGTCGTAGGCGAGCTGGTCGGTCGTATCGAGGCGATCGCGGGGAATTGCGTGAAGCGCGGCGAGATCATGCTCCGCGGCGCCTTTCTCGGCGGCATAATATTCGTCGGTGATGCCATCGCCGAGCCGGTCGGCATAGCGCAGGTCGCCGCGCAGGATCGCCGACACCGGGTTGCGCTTCAGAAAGGCCTCATCGCTAGCCTTGAAGAGCTGGAACAATCGGTCGTGCGCGCTCTGCTGAGCCTGCGTCGTCGGAGCGGCCTGTATCGCCGCCGGCGCGGGCGCTGCAAAGGCGAGCAGTGATGCGGACAAGATCAAACGGCCTGCAATCCTCATTTTCTGTGATCAACCTTCAAAGCATAGTGGAGTGTGTTAGGCGCCTAATGCAGAGGGGGCGCTGCGGCAATGCCGCAACGCCCCTTCGATGAACGATCGTGCGCGCTCTACCAGAAGAAATTGTAGAGGACGTCCACGACTTCGCCGGTCCACGTGTCGACGAGGATGGCGTCGTTCCAATACCGCACCCACTGGTAGCCCGGAGGAGCGTAGGGGAGACGGTACTGGTACGGATCGTTGATCCAGTAGCGGCTAGAGTAATAGCTCGGCCACAGGCGCCATCCGATCGAATAGGGCTGATAGCCCCAACCGAACGGATCGAAATAGAAGCCGAGGTGGAACAGCGACCGGTGTTTGTGGCGCCAGCCGTTCCAATCGTACTTGTTGTTGTGGCGCCAGTTGGTGTTCCATTGCGCTGTTGACGAGCGGCGACTGTCTACGCGCAGCGGCGGCTGGGTGCCGGGCCGCGGAGTCGTGCTCACCACCGGCGCACGGGACGCCTGACGGATTTCGCGCGCCTCAATCCGGTCCTGACGCAGCTGCTGACGCTGGTCGATGCGCTGATCGCGGGCTTCGACCCGATCCTGCCGGCGCGCATCCACCCGATCGCGAGCCGTCTGGACATTAACGTTGTTCGCCCGCTGGATCGTCTGCATTCGAGCGGTGGGCTGCACCGTTTGCTGACGCACTTGCGGTTGCACCTGCACCTGCGGCTGCGCCCGCTCTGAACGCGACTGCCGCCGGTCCTGCTGGCGATTATCACGCGCCTGCTGACGCTCTTCGCGGGCTTGCTTGCGTTCTTCGGGGGTTTGAGGATCGGCAAGCGCCGGAGTGACCGCCGCGCTTGCGAGGAGAATGGAGAGAAGGAGCTTACGCATGACAGTGACCTTTCAAGTTCATTGCAGCGGTTTTTGCGCCTTTTGAGATGAGCCGGTCCTTAACCGTTTCGGAGCCGTATATTCATCTTTGTAAATGCGTGGAAGCGGCATGCGCCGCCGCCTGCGACGCTCGCCGGATCGCCTTCAAGATGCGCGGATAGGCACCGCAGCGGCAGATGTTCGGAAGCGCTGCGATCTGCTCGCTGGTCGGCGACGGACTGGCTTCCAGGAGCGCGGCGATCGCCACGATGAAGCCGGGCTCACAATAGCCGCACATGGTCACCTGCTCCGCAAGCCACGCTTGCTGCACGGGGTGCGATCCGTTTGGGCCGAGCCCCTCGATCGTCGTGATCTCCGCGCCTTCGAGCGATCGGATGGTGACGCTGCAGCTCTGCACGGCGCGACCGTCGATGATCACCGTGCAGGCTCCGCAATCGCCGCTGTCGCAACCATATTTCGTGCCTGTCAGATTGGACGCGTCGCGCAGCGCCCATAGCAACGGGGTTTCGGGGTCGAGCTTGTAATGGATCGCTTCGCCGTTCACCGTCATCCGC
>JBKPON010000078.1:0-2809 GCA_046733135.1 Pseudomonadota bacterium
GGCGATCATAAGACGCCGCTGCCGTTCGCTTCCTGCAGGTTCAAGCGTTCGCGCATTTCCTTGCCGGGCTTGAAATAGGGTACGCGCTTGGCGTTGACCGACACTGCCTCGCCGGTCCGCGGATTGCGGCCGATGCGGGCATCGCGGTTGCGCGTCGAAAACGCGCCGAAGCCGCGCAGCTCGACCCGCCCGCCTTTGGCGAGATGATCGGTAATCGAATCGAAAATTGCGCTCACCACGCTTTCGACCTCGCGCTGAGTGAGGTCCGGAAAATCGGTGCATAGCTTCTGCACCAGTTCGGAACGGATCATTGGCATCCCCGATAAAACGGTTGAACCGGGCCCCCTCTCCCCCAAGGACGTCGGGACCGTCTCCTTTTCACGCTGTCAGGAAAGCTTGCCTCATGCAAGTCGGATTCGGTCGGCGGCGTCCCCAGTCGAAACAACTTGAGGAACGCCGCCATTCCAATCACTTCTTCTTTTTGGACGCCTTTTCTTCCTTGGAGGAAGCTTCGGCCTTTTCCTTCAGTGCTGCGCCCAGGATATCCCCAAGGCTCGCTCCGGAATCCGACGACCCGTACTGTGCGACGGCCTGCTTCTCCTCGGCGATCTGCAGCGCCTTCACCGAGAAATTCGGTTTCTTCGAGCGGTCGAAGCCCGAGACCATCGCATCGAACTTCTGTCCGACCTGGAAGCGCTCCGGACGCTGCTCGTCGCGGTCGCGGCCAAGGTCAGTACGCTTGATGAAGCCGGTCACTCCATCGTCGCCCACCTGTACGTCGAGCCCCGCGTCCTGAACCGCGCGGACGATGATTGTCACGGTCTCGCCCTTCTTCACGCCGCCGGCCGCAGCAACTCCGGCTCCGGCTCCGGCGCCGGCGCCGCCGCCCTCGAGCTGCTTCATTCCGAGCGAGATGCGCTCCTTCTCGACATCGACGTCGAGAACCTGCGCCTTCACTGTCTCACCCTTGCGGTGGAGCTGAAGAGCTTCCTCGCCCGACACGCCCCAGGCGATGTCCGACATGTGGACCATGCCGTCGACGTCGCCTTCCAGACCGACGAACAGGCCGAACTCGGTCGCGTTCTTGACTTCGCCCTCGACCACACTGCCGACCGGATGCTTCTCGGCGAACGCGGCCCACGGATTGTCCTGCGCCTGCTTCAGGCCGAGCGAAATCCGACGCTTCTCCTCGTCCACCTCGAGCACCTTCACGTCCACTTCCTGTGACGTCGAAACGATCTTGCCTGGGTGCACATTCTTCTTGGTCCAGCTCATCTCGGAGACGTGGACTAGGCCTTCGATGCCCGGCTCCAGTTCGACGAACGCGCCATATTCGGTGATGTTCGTAACCCGGCCGCGGAATACGCCGCCGACCGGATATTTGGCCGCCGCGCCTTCCCACGGATCGCTCTCGAGTTGCTTCATGCCGAGCGAGATGCGCTGCGTCTCACGATTGATGCGGATGATCTGCACCTTCACCGTGTCGCCGATGTTCAGCACTTCGGACGGGTGATTGACGCGCTTGTAGCTGATGTCGGTGACGTGGAGCAGACCGTCGATTCCGCCCAGGTCGACGAAAGCGCCATAATCAGTGATGTTCTTGACCACGCCTTCGATCACCTGGCCCTCGGCGAGCGACTGGATCAGGCCGCTGCGCTGCTCGGCGCGGGTTTCCTCGAGGATCGCGCGGCGTGAAACCACGATGTTGCCCCGGCGGCGGTCCATTTTAAGGATCTGGAACGGCTGCGGCAGATCCATCAGCGGGCCGACGTCGCGCACCGGACGGATGTCCACCTGCGAACCTGGAAGGAAGGCCACGGCACCGCCCAAATCGACGGTAAAGCCGCCCTTCACTCGGCCGAAGATCACGCCCTCGACGCGGTTGCCCGCCTCGAATTCTTTCTCGAGCTTGTCCCATGCGGCTTCGCGGCGTGCGCGGTCACGCGACAGCATCGCTTCACCGGCCGAATTTTCGACCCGGTCGACATAAACCTCGACCTCGTCACCAACCTTGAGTTCCGCTTTCTGACCGGGCGCCGCGAACTCGCGCAGTGCGACACGACCTTCCGACTTCAACCCCACGTCGATCACCGCCATGTCGTTCTCGATCGCGGTGACGGTTCCCTTCACCACCTTGCCTTCGAACGCCTCATTCTCGCCGCCGAGGCTCTTGTTGAGCAGCTCCGCGAAATCGTCGCGGGTCGGGAAAGTCGTGGTCGCCATAGTCAAATTGTTCTTCCGTATCTTCAAATCGGCCTGCCGCGCCGCGCCACCATGGCGGGGCTCCAACATGCGGACCTGGTTAAACCAACCGCCCCGCCAGCCTCATGCTGGCGAGGCATCCGTTGAGAGCTCAGCAATCGCGGGCCTGCTGGAATGCGAAAAAGCGCGGCCGGTGCGGGAGCATCGCTCACCGAAACCGTACGCGCTCGCAAAAAAGCGGGCTTCCGCGAGCAGCCTGGCGCCCGCTGGACGGTGCGCGCCTTAGCTCAGCAGGGCTGCAGGGGCAAGGGCGGCGCAGCTCTGCTGCACGGCCAAAACTCGACCATAACATCGTCAAACAGGACTCAAAGGCCCGTGAATCTGACAACAGCCGCGCGGAAAAGATTCCGGTGTGGCCGGTGCTCGCTAGAATAGGCATTTTCCTATTGCATCTAGGGAACAAATGGGGAACATACAATTAACCTGGAGTCGCGTGAAATGCTTGTTGTCGATCCTGCTCTCTTGATGGCACTGGCCGCGCTGGTCAGCAGCCTTTCCGCATTCGTGTGGGCGGTACGGAGGAAGCCATAATGTAGCTTCTTGCGCC
>JBKPON010000079.1:0-4907 GCA_046733135.1 Pseudomonadota bacterium
GGCGACCGCTTCGTCATCGAAACACCAGGTGGCGGCGGTTTCGGAAGGAAAGGCGAGTGACGAACTACTGGCCGCTGCTCGGCATTGCTCTCGTCGTCATCGGCTTTGCCCTGCGATTCAATCCGCTGCTGGTCGTGGCAGTGTCCGCGATCGCCACGGGCCTGCTCGGGGGCATGGATTTCCTCAAAGTGCTCGGAACGCTGGGCCACGGCTTTAACGAGAACCGTTATGTTACAATCACCTACATCGTCCTGCCGGTGATCGGCCTGCTCGAACGCTACGGACTGCAGCAACGGGCGCGAGCGCTGATCCTGGAGATGCGTGCCGCAACGACGGGCCGGCTGTTGATTGTCTATCTCGGATTCCGCCAGATTTTCGCGGCGGTCGGGCTGATGGACGTCGCGGGCCATGCGCAGACGGTGCGCCCGCTCTTGGCCCCCATGGCAGTGGCCACAGCCGAAAAACAACACGGCGCACTCGATGACAAGACCTCGGAAGGCATCAAGGCAATGTCGGCCGCGACCGACAATGTTGGACGGTTTTTCGGGGAGGACATTTTCCTCGCCATCGCTTCGATCCTGCTGATTCAGAGCTCGCTAGCGAGCTTTGGCATTCAGCTGACCCCATTCCAGCTTTCCGCCTGGGCTGTTCCGACCGCGATCTGCGCCTTCCTGATCCACAGTATGCGATTGTTGCTGCTCGACCGGCAGCTGGCGAAGCGCATCAAATGATCAACCTTCATTGGCTCTATGTCCTTGCCGGCGCCATTTTCGCGTCCTTCGCGCTATCGAACACGCGAGACAGGCGTTGGGGAAACACCGCCTTCTGGGGCTTGATCGCCGGCAGTTTCTGGTTCGGCGACTTTCTCGGCGACATCGGCAACGGGGTGTTGGTCCTCGCGCTCGTCGCGCTTGCTGGAGCGCACCTCCTCCGCAAGGGTTCCAAGCCTTCGACCAGCGCCGAAGAGAGGGAAAGCTACTCCAGACGGCTGGGCAACAAGCTGTTCCTGCCTGCGCTCGTCATTCCCTTCACGGCCTTCGTCGGGACGTTGCTGTTCGATTACACGCCGCTCAAGAATGCCGAGCTGATTGATCCGAAGTCGGTGACGCTGGTGCTGCTTGGTGTGGGTGCACTCATTGCCTTGGTCACCTGTTACGTCTGGCTCCGGCCGCCCGCGATGGCGCTCCTCGACGAAGGCGGGCGCCTCGCTGATTCCATCGGCTGGGCGTTGGTCCTTCCGCAGATGCTCGCGGCACTCGGGGTGATCTTCGCGGCTGCCGGCGTCGGGACAACGATTGGAGCGATGGCCAGCGCGATCATCCCGCAAGGCAGCATTTTCCTCGCGGTGTTGCTCTTCGCGCTCGGCATGGTCGCGTTCACCATGATCATGGGCAATGCCTTCGCGGCATTTCCTGTGATGGCAGCGGCGATCGGGGTGCCGATCCTAATCCACCAGGACGGCGGCAATCCGGCGGTGATCGGCGCGGTGGGAATGCTCGCCGGCTTCTGCGGGACGTTAATGACTCCCATGGCCGCCAACTTCAACGTCGTCCCGGCGGCGCTGCTCGAACTCAAAGACCAATATGGCGTCATCAGAGCGCAGATCCCTACCGCAATCCCGCTGCTGATCGCGAACATTCTGATCCTCTATTTCGCCGGGTTCCACCTGTGACGAGGCTCGATCCCGACCTTGCGTCGCGAATGGCCCGAATCGCGCTTGGCCACATTGCGAGGGAATATCCGCACAAGCTGGACCATGTGCTGCTCGGCGACGAGGACCTGCTTCCGCCGCGGACGCTGCACCCGATCTTTTTCGGCAGCTTCGATTGGCATAGCTGCGTTCATGGGTGGTGGACGCTGCTGACCCTCCGCCGTCTCTTCCCGCATATCGAGGAGGCGGAAACGATCGCGCGGCTCGCCGACGAGAGTTTCGTTCAGGACAGGGTCGCCGCTGAGCTCGGCTATCTCGACCGTGACCTCAGCGGCCCGTTCGAACGGCCCTATGGCTGGGCATGGCTCCTCGCGCTTCATCGTGAAGCGGCGCGGCACCACGAAGCCTGGGCTGCTGCGCTCGAACCGCTCGCCAGGGCGTTCGCCGAGCGGTTAAGACGCTATCTTCAGATCCTGACCTATCCCATTCGTGTCGGCACACATTTCAATACGGCATTTGCGCTCGTTCTCTCGCTCGAATGGGCCGACGAACTCGATCCGCCTCTCGCGCAGATGCTGCGCGAACGCGCGCTCCATTGGTTCGGCGCCGATCGGGATTGCCAGGCGTGGGAGCCCGGAGGTGACGAGTTTCTGTCGCCGGCATTGATTGAAGCGATGTGCATCGCCAAAACGCACCCGGCGCTATTCCCTTCGTGGTTCGAGCTTTTCCTTCCGAGGCTCGCTTTGCGCGAGCCAGCGACCCTTTTCACTCCCGCCCTCGTCAGCGATCGAAGCGATGGAAAGATCGCGCATCTCGACGGGTTGAATCTCAGCCGAGCCTGGTGCTGGCTCGGCATCGCGCCACTATTACCGTCGGTCGAACGTGCGATCGCCGAGGGTGCGGCAGACGATCATCTCGGCGCCGCGCTACCGCACATCAGCGGCGATTATATGGGCGAACACTGGTTGGCGACGTTCGCGCTGCTCGCCTTGTTGTCGGTTGGCAGGGGCTGACAGATCGGGGTGGTCTGAAGCAGCGGATCACCGCCGAGTGCCTGGTACAGCGTCACCAAATTCTGTCCGGATGTGAGCTTGGTCTGGATTAGCACCTGCTGCACCGAATAATAAGATCGCTGGGCGTCAAGCAGGTTAAGGTAGCTGTCGATCCCGTTTTGATAGCGCGCTTCCTCGAGGTGGACGACATCGGCGGCCGCCGTCGTGCGCCGCTGTGTCGCCGCGAGCTGATCGCCCATCGTCCCGCGGCGGGCAAGGGCGTCCGCAACGTCCCGGAAGGCCGATTGGATCGCATTCTGGTAATTGGCCATCGCCGCTTTGCGCTGCGCTTGGGTTAGGCGCACGTTGGCGTGACCGGCCCCCGCCTGGAAGATTGTGTACGTCGCATCGGCCCCCGCGCTCCAGCCGAGCGCGCCGCCGGCGAACAATTTGACGAGCGCCGTACTGGCGAAGCCAAGCAGGCCTGTGAGCGTGATCCGCGGGAACAGCGCCGCTCGCGCCGCGCCGATCTGGGCGTTGGCGGCCCGCAGTTGATATTCCGCTTGAAGGACATCCGGCCGGCGCAGAAGAATGTAGGAATCGATTCCCGCCGGGAGCTCGGCAATCGTCGGTAGGGCGTGGTCAATGGAATCGGGGAGCAAGGTCGGGTCGATCGGAGCTCCGACCAACAGCTGAAGGGCATTGAGATCCTGCGCCACCAAGGTCTTCTGCTGGGCCATGTCGGCCTGGGCCTGGGTCAGGACCTGCTCCGCCTGGCGCAGGTCGGTGCGCGGAGCGACGCCTCCCTCAAGCCGCATGCGCGTCAGGCGGACGCTCTTCTCCGCGCTCGCCGCCGTTTGCTGGGCAACCAGAAGCAGACTCGAGTCGGCGGCATAGGTCAGCCAGGCGCTGGCGACATCGGCGACGAGCGTAAGGCGCGTCGCGCGCGCGCCCGCCTCGGTCGCGAAATATTGCTCGAGCTGCGCGTGGGTGAGTGAGCGTAGACGGCCGAACAGATCGAGTTCGAAACTCGGAACCTGAAAGCCGGCCTGATATTGCGCGGAAACCCCCGAGCCCGAGCTCCCTGAATCCGAGTTCGAATCGTCATTGTCCTTCTCGCCCGTCGCGGTCACCCCAGCCGCGGCATTGAGTTGCGGGAATTGCTGGGCGCGCTGGATGCGATACTGTTCGCGCGCGGCGACGATGTTGGCCGCCGCTGCCGCGAGGTTGCGGTTGTTGGCGAGCGCCTGCGCAATCAGCGTCTGCAGACGGGGATCGCGGAAAATATCCTTGTAGGTGAGCGCGGGCAGCGCGGCTTCCGACTGCCTCAGATAGGCGTCGCCCGCGGGCCAGGACGCAGGAACGGCCGGGGCCGGCCGCGCAAATTTTGGCTCCATCGAAGCGCAGCCGGTGGCGAGCAGCGCAACGATCGCGACGGAGCGCTTCATGCTTGCGCCTCCCGGCGGCGACGCAAGCGCTCATGGACGATCTTCAGCCCCTCGCGAACGCTGCGCCGAACAATCACGAAGAATAAGGGGATGTAGAAAATCGCGAGGATCGTCGCAGTCAGCATTCCGCCGACCACCGCCGTCCCGATGGCGATCCGACTGTTCGCGCCCGCACCGGTCGAAAGCGCCAGCGGCATGACGCCGAAGATGAAAGCGAAGCTGGTCATGAGGATCGGTCGAAGTCGAATTCGGGCGGCTTCGATCGCCGCGTCGATCACGCGCTTCCCTTCCTTTTCGGCACGTTCGGCGAACTCGACCATCAGGATCGCATTCTTGGCCGACAGCCCCATGGTCGTGATCAAGCCCACTTGGAGGTAGACGTCGTTCTGCAATCCTCGGAGGGTCACAGCGAAAATCGAGCCGACCAGACCCAATGGAATTACCAGCAGAACCGCGACCGGAATGGACCAGCTCTCGTAAAGCGCCGCAAGGCACAGGAAGACGACCAACAGCGCTACACCATAAAGGATCGGTGCCTGCCCGGAAGCCAACCGTTCCTGATACGACTGCCCCGCCCACGCCACGCTGACGCCGGGGATCTGGGACGCGAGTTGTTCCATAATGCTCATCGCCTGGCCGGAACTGACTCCCGGCGCGCCTTGCCCCGAAAATTCGAAGGAAGGATAGCCGCTGAAGCGGGACAGGCTGGTGGGGGTCGTCATCCATTCGGTCTGCGAAAAGGACGAAAAGGGTACCATCTCGCCCTGGAGGTTGCGCACGAACCACTGTCCGATGTCGTTCGGTGCCGCCCGGTAG
>JBKPON010000080.1:0-2173 GCA_046733135.1 Pseudomonadota bacterium
AGCACCAGCGCGAGCAGCATGCCGCCCAGCATCACCGGTTTCCGGCCCACGCGGTCCGAGAGCCATCCGAAATAGACGTAGAGCGGAGCGCTGACGACCGTCATCACGATGAGCAGCAGGTCCTTCGTCGCCCCGGGCAGACCGAGCGAGCGTTCGAGGAAGACCTGAATGTAGAAGAAGGCGAAGTACCAGACGGCACCCTGGGCACACATGATTCCGAAAAAGGCGATCAGCACGCGCTTCAGGTTCTCGCGGTTCCCGAACGCCTCCTGCAGCGGTCGCTGGGCGACCTCACCTTCTTCCTGAAGCTTGGCGAACTCCGGACTTTCGGAGAGCTTTGCGCGCATCCACACCGAAATGGCGAGCAGGATCGAGGACATGAGGAAGGGGACGCGCCAGCCCCAGTCGTCGAAGGCGGCCTCACCGACGCTGGTGCGAGTCGCGACGATGATGAGCAGCGCAGCAAGCAGTCCGAAGGACGCGGACGACTGGATCCAACCCGTCGACGCACCGCGCTTTTCGCGAGGCGCGTGTTCGGCAACGTAGATAGCGGCGCCGCCATATTCGCCGCCGAGCGCGATGCCTTGGAGGATACGCAGGATGATGAGCAGGGTGGGGCCGGTCGCTCCGGCCTGGGCATAGGTCGGAAGCAGGCCGATCAGAAAAGTGGCGGCGCCCATCAAGCTGACGGTGATGAGGAAGGCGCCCTTGCGGCCGAGCTTGTCGCCGATGACCCCGAAGATCAGTGCGCCGAGCGGACGAAAGGCGAAGCCGGCGGCGAACAAAGCCAGCGCGGCGATCAGCGCAGGGGTCGGGTCGAGCCCGGCGAAGAAAACCCTCGAAATGACCGGCGCGAGCGATCCGAAGATGAAGAAGTCATACCATTCGAATGCGGTGCCCGCCGACGAGGCGATGACCACGCGTTTCATCGACCAGGGTCTGTCGTCGTCTCGCTCCGCTGCGCTTGCCATTCGCTCTCCCTCTCTCAGCGGGGGATAGCAGCGCTGCCCGATCAGTCCAGCTTGCGGATCGTGCCTTCGACACGAGCGAATTTAAGGCCGAATTTGCGGACGGTCACTTTGTTGGTGACAGTTTTGCCGTCCCCCTGGAGCTGCAGCTGCTGCTCGACCTTGAGCCCGCCCTTCATCGTGTAGCGGATCGTTGCGGAATCTCTGTCGACCACAACGTCCACCGGGCCCACCGCGTCGGTCAGCGATCCGGTAAAGTGATTAGGGCCCAGCGGACGCATGATCCATTTGCGGGTCCGCACCGGTTTGCCTTCCTCGCGAACGGTGTCGATCAGGACGAAATCACCCCGATCGCCTTTGCCGCCGATGCTGTCGACAACCAGCTTAGATGGGCGCTTGAGAGCGAGCTTCATGACATTTTCGCCATGAGTCTTGCCCGCGAAGAACGCGAGCATGTCGAGCTTGGTCGGGTCGGCCAAGGCCGGGCTCGCGGCGAGAACGGCGGCGGCGAAGACAGCGCGGACCTTCATCGCCTGCTCGCCAGCAATGCGTCGACGACGCTTGGGTCGGCGAGCGTGGAGGTGTC
The DNA here is from genome assembly GCA_046733135.1 of Pseudomonadota bacterium. Taxonomy (GTDB): domain Bacteria; phylum Pseudomonadota; class Alphaproteobacteria; order Sphingomonadales; family Sphingomonadaceae; genus Sphingomicrobium. Next base: position 1,555 of record JBKPON010000080.1, read on the forward strand.
GCCGAAACCCGAGGTCGCACCCTCGGCGATCTTGCGCAGGATTCGGCGCATGATTTTGCCCGAACGGGTCTTGGGCAGAGCGGCGGTGAAGTGGACCTTATCGGGCGCGGCGAAGGCCCCGATGTCGTGTCGCACCTCCTGAATCAGTTCCTTACGCAAAGCCTCGTCACCCTCCTCGCCGGCATTTAAGGTCACAAAGGCATAAATCGCCTGGCCTTTGATGTCGTGAGGGTAGCCGACGACGGCAGCCTCGGCGACCTTGGAATGGCTGACGAGTGAGCTTTCGACTTCCGCGGTGCCGATTCGGTGGCCGGACACGTTGATGACGTCGTCGACACGGCCCGTGATCCAATAATAGCCGTCCTCGTCGCGGCGGCAGCCATCGCCTGTGAAATAGAGGCCGGGATAAGCGGAGAAATAGGTTTGGAAGAAGCGCTCCTGGTCGCCCCAGACCGTGTGCATCTGGCCGGGCCACGAGCTGGCGATGCAGAGATTGCCGCTTGCAGCACCTTGGAGGACGTTATGGCTGGCGTCGACGAGCAACGGCTCGACCCCGGGCAGAGGCTTGGTCGCCGAGCCGGGCTTCAACTCGGTCGCGCCTGGGAAGGGGGAAATGAGG
>JBKPON010000081.1:0-3064 GCA_046733135.1 Pseudomonadota bacterium
CGCAGCAACAGGATGACGACCGCAATGCTAATCGCCGCGTCGCCGACATTGAATACCAAAAAGGGGCGGAAGTTACCAAAGTGCAGATCGGCGAAGTCGACGACATAGCCATGCCGCACCCGATCGAGGATGTTGCCCAGCGCCCCGCCAAGCACCATGCCAAGCGCGGCTTGGTCGATTCGGTCCTTTTCGCGACCGATCCAGACGGCGACGGCGATGGCGATCGCGGAGGTCAGCGCAACAAGCATCCATCGGCCGACGGCCGTGGTCGCGTTGAGCAAGCCGAGCGAAATCCCATTGTTTTCGGTGTAGGTGAAATTGAAAATCGGCAGGAGCACCAGCTGATCTCCGAGCTGGTTGATGCCGAGCGGACCAGTCACGGCCCACTTGGCCAGCTGATCAAGCGCGAAGACGATCGCGGCGATGGCGAAGCCGAGTTGACGCGCCTTCATCAAATCCTCCCCGGAACGGGGAGGTGGCAGCCCGTCAGGGCTGACGGAGGGGTCGCCGCCTCCGGCCCCTCCACCATCCTACAGATGGTCCCCCTCCCCGTACCGGGGAGGAATTCCCGCCGCTCAGCCATTCACCACCTCGTTGCAGCGGTCGCACAGATCGCCGTCCGCCTTCACTTCCGGCAAATGGCGCCAGCAGCGCCCGCATTTGTGCTTGCTCGTTTTCGTCACGCGCAACTCATCGCCTTCCTGCACCGCAGAGACGATGAACAGCTCGGCGAGTTCGTCGGCTGGGGCGGGAAGCTCCGGCAAGCTGATCTCCGCTTCCAGGCTCGATCCGATGATCTTGTCGCGCCGCATGGGCTCGATGGCTTCGGTGACTCTCTCGCGAAGCTCGCGAAGGCGCATCCATTTCGCTTCGTCCGCGTCGGCCAGAGGCACCTCGGGCCATTCGAGCAGATGCACCGACCCGCCGTCCGGATAACGCGTCCCCCACACCTCCTCGGTCGTGAATACGAGCACCGGCGCGAGCCAGCGCACCAGCGCGTGGAACAATGTGTCGAGCACCGTCCGATAGGCGCGCCGCTTCGCCCATGAAGGCGCGTCGCAATAGAGGCTGTCCTTGCGGATATCGAAGAAGAAGGCGGAAAGATCGTTGTTGGCGAAGTCCGACAGCAGCCGCGTGTAGCTGTTGAAGTCGAAATCATTGACCGCATTGCGCAGCTTGCCGTCGAGCTCGGCGGTCAGATGAAGCATGTAGCGCTCCAGCTCGGGATATTGGGCGACATCATCGAGCCGCTCCGCCTCCGTGAACCCATCGAGCGCTCCGAGCAGATAGCGGAAGGTGTTGCGGAGCTTGCGATACTGGTCCCCGACGCCGGCCAGGATTTCCTTCCCGATGCGGTGGTCCTCGGTGAAGTCGACCGACAGCGCCCACAGCCGCAATATGTCGGCGCCATACTCCTTCATCAGGTCGAGCGGGCTGATCGTATTGCCCAGGCTCTTGGACATTTTCAGGCCCTTGGCATCCATGGTGAATCCATGGGTGAGGACCGCGTCGAATGGCGCTCGCCCGCGCGTTCCGCAGCTTTCGAGAAGCGACGACTGGAACCAGCCGCGATGCTGGTCGGAGCCCTCGAGGTAAAGGTCGGCGGGCCAGCGCTGGTCGGGCCAGCGTCCGCTCTCCAGCGTGAAGACATGGGTCGAGCCGCTGTCGAACCAGACGTCGAGGATGTCGGTGACCATCTCATAATCATCGGGGTTGCGGTTGCCGAGGAATTGCGCGGCATTCTCCTCGTCCCAGGCATCCACGCCCTGCTCGCCCACGGCCTCGACGATGCGCCGGTTGACTTGTTGGTCGATCAGCAGCTCACCGCTTTTCTTCTCGACGAACAGCGCAATGGGGACGCCCCAGGCGCGCTGCCGACTGATCACCCAGTCCGGCCTTTGCTCAACCATCGATCCGATGCGGTTGCGGCCTTTCTCGGGGACAAAGCGCGTGCTGGCGATTGAGTCGAGTGCGAGCTCGCGCAGCGTCGGATCGCGCGCGTCGTCCGCGGCATTCACCTGACCCCCTTCGCCTTCCCAGCGCTGCTCACCCCGGGTCAGCGGGATGAGGTCGCCAATGGGCTTGTCCATCGCAATGAACCATTGCGGGGTGCAGCGGTAGATGACCTTGGCCTTGGACCGCCACGAATGCGGGTAGCTGTGGCGGAAATCAGCGCTCGCCGCGAGCAACGCGCCCGCCTCGCGCAGATCAGAGCAGATCGGCCCGTCGGGCGCGTTGAACTTGTTGTTGATCACGCTTCCCTGTCCGCCGAGCCACAGCCAGTCGGGCCGGTAGAAGCCCGCCGCATCGACCGCGAAGACCGGATCGATGCCGTTGGCCCGGCACAGCTCGAAATCGTCCTCGCCATGGTCGGGCGCCATGTGCACTAGGCCCGTGCCCTGGTCCGTCGTGACGAAGTCGCCGGGCAGGAAGGGGCGGGGCCTGGCGAAGAAGCCGTCGAGATGGTGCTTCGGGTGGCGTGCGATGGTGCCGGCGAGTTGGGAGCCCTTAATGCGGCTCAGTTCTTTATTTTGCTGCCAAGACTGAAAGAAGACCTCGCTTACGCCAAAATCCGCTAGCGGCAGCCTATTGGCCGCCTCGCTCACGCGCTTTTCGAATGCCTCAATCAGGTCCTTCGCAACCAAGAATCGGCGTGGTTCATCTTTGAAATCGAAGCCAAAGGTTTTTTTGAGCAGGTCGTAGATGGCGTCGTCGCGGCCAGAATCATTGATTTCGAAGACCGGGCTGCCCAACAGCACATATTCAACGTCCGGCCCATAGGCGATCGCCTGGTTGACCGGGATCGTCCAGGGGGTTGTCGTCCACACCACCGCATGGGCGCCGACCAGCTCCGGGATCGGGCTTTCGACAATCTCGAACGCCACATCGATCTGGGTCGACGTAATGTCCTCATATTCGATCTCGGCCTCGGCCAGCGCGGTCTTCTCGACCGGCGACCACATCACCGGCTTGGCGCCGCGGTATAGCTGGCCGCTTGTCGCGAACTTGTAGAGCTCGGCTACGATCGTCCCTTCGGCCTCGAAGTTCATCGTGAGGTAGGGCT
>JBKPON010000082.1:0-8493 GCA_046733135.1 Pseudomonadota bacterium
CAGTAGGACGTCAACGACGGCAGCGAGCCCGCGCGGCGTCGCGGGGCCGATATCGACGGTCTTCGCGGCGAAAGCGAGATCGCCGACAAAGCAGATCAAATAGAGAAAGGTCGCGAAGAAGACGGCGTAGGCGATGATCGCGAAAGCCAGGGTCAATGCTCGTGACATGCCGAAGCCTCCTTTCGGCGGCGCAGGTTAACGTCTTACGGATTTGCTCTCCGGGTCGGTCCCGATGTTGTAGCGAACGATGAGTGGTGCCGGACAGCCGCCGATCCGTCGGTCGACTGCCAGGTAGAGATCGCCGGCTGGCAGCTCGTTCAACTTTTGGGCCCGGACGGGCTTGCCCCGCCGCGCGGCCTCGTACCGGCTTGTCGGCGGACAGGATGTTGGCGATCCATCGGTGGGGTTGAAAACCGGCATATCGCGCAACGGCGTGAAGCCGGCGGCGGTGGCGCCGGACGCGCCCACTCCAATGGCAATGGCGGTAAGGAACAACAGGCGCATGACCGTTCTCCTCAAGAACGGGAATATAGCATTGCCGCGCCGGTCAGTTCAAACGGTGAAGCTTTCGCCGCAGCCGCAAGCGCCCTTGGCGTTGGGGTTGTCGAAGACGAAACCCGCGGCGAAGTCGTCCTCGCGCCAGTCCATCGTGCTACCCACCAGGTAAAGGACCGAAGCGCTGTCGACGAAGAAGGTACCCCCGGGCGTCTCGATTCTCTCGTCGAAGCGCTGTTCCTCGGTCACATAGTCGACCGAATATGCGAGGCCCGAGCAGCCACGCCGCGGGGTCGACAGCTTGACCCCGATAGCGCCGTCCGGCGCGCGGCCCATCAGCTCGGTGATGCGCGCCTCCGCCGCCGGAGTGAGTGTAATCGCGGCGGGTCGGGCGCGGAGTTTCGTTTCCTTATTCAATGCACGACTCCAACAACGAAATTCATGTCTAAAGCATCCCCAGCTCTAACCGCGCCTCGTCGCTCATTTTCGACGGGTCCCAGGGCGGATCCCAGACGAGGTTCACCAAAGCGTCGCGAATTCCCGGCACCGACAGCACGCGCAGCTCCACTTCATTGGGGAGCGACTCCGCCACGGGGCAGTGCGGCGTCGTCAGGGTCATGGTGATCGTGGCGTCGCCATCTTCGCTAATCGCGACATCGTAGATCAGGCCAAGCTCATAGATATCGACCGGGATTTCGGGATCGTAGATCGACTTTAAAGCATCGACGACCGAAGCCTGGAGGTCGCTTCCCGCGCCTCCAATGGGTTCGTCGTCCTTCTCACCCGCGAGGAAGCCGGCCAGATAATCGCGCTTGCGCTCGAAGTCCGAGGTTACTCGCGCGCGGGGCGGCGTCGGCACGCCCGCCACTTCTTCCGTCTCGATCTTGCGTTCCCTGTTCATTGGAAGATCCGTTTGACTTGCTCAATCCCGCGCACCAGCGCCTGAATGTCCGAGCTGTCGCTGTGCGCGGCGAAGCTGGCGCGGGCCGTCGCCTCGACTCCCATCCAGCGCATCAGCGGCTGGGCGCAATGATGACCGGCCCGGACGGCGACTCCCGCATCGTCCAATATGGTGGCCGTGTCGTGGGGATGCACCCCATCGACGTTGAAACTGACAATCCCGGCACTGTCCTCGGGACCGTAAAGCGTGACGCCTTGAATGCCGCGCAATGCCTCCCGGCATTCTGTAACCAGCGCACATTCGTGCGCATGGATCGCGTCGAGGCTGAGCTTCTCGACCCAAAGCACTGAGGCGTGCAGTCCAACGGCTCCGACGATGTGTGGCGTGCCGGCCTCGAACCGCGCCGGCGGGTCGAGGAAGGTCGTTTCTTCGAAGGTCACTTTCTCGATCATTGCACCGCCGCCCTGCCACGGCGGAAGCGCCTGAAGCAGCTCGGCACGGCCCCACAAGCAACCGATGCCCGTCGGCCCATAGAGCTTGTGCGCTGAGAAAGCGTAGAAGTCGCAGCCCATCTCCGCGACGTTCACCGGCATCCGAGGAACCGCCTGGCAGCCATCGAGCAACAACAGCGCCCCTTTCGAATGCGCGATCTCTGCCGCGCGCCTCGCGTCGAGGATCGAACCGAGAACGTTCGAGACGTGTGCGAAGGCGACGACCCGATGGTCATCCGTGAGCATTGCTTCAGCGGCGTCGAGGTCGATCCGACCGTCAGTGGTGAGTGGGACAGCATCCACTTCGTAACCGGCGAGCTGCCATGGGACGATGTTGCTGTGGTGCTCTAAGTTGGAGAGGAGAACGCGGCTGCGCCCATTCTTTGGCAGGGTCCGCGCGACGAGGTTGATGGCTTCCGTCGCTCCACGGGTGAAGATCAGCTCATTCGGCTGGCCGCCGATGAGCGACGACGATGCGGCGCGGGCGGCCTCATAGCTTGCAGTCATGCTGGCCGAGCGCTCGTACACGCCGCGATGCACCGTCGCGTAATCACGCGCGTATGCCTCTGTGATCGCGTCGATCACCGCCTGCGGCTTCTGCGCGGTCGCGGCGCTGTCGAGATAGTGCCAGTTCGCGATCGCAGGGAACTGGTCGCGCACGTTGAGCGCCGAGTTCATGCGCGTCAGGACGTTCATGCAAGACCCCTCAGCTCGCTCAGGACGAACGGAGATGGATGCCGGGCCCTCACACCACCCTCCGCAGCGCTTCGCGAGCGGCCTCGCTGATCGCGTCCGCGTCCTTGGCATTGTCCCACAGGCCCATGATGAAGCCCTCGAGAAGCAGCGCCCGGGCCGCTACCGGATCGAGGCCTCGGCTCTCGGCGTAAAACAAATGCATCGCGTCCAATTCGCCGACGGATGCGCCGTGGGCACATTTTACGTCGTCGGCGAAAATCTCGAGCTCGGGCTTGCAATTCGCCGTCGCGCCGCGGTCGAGCAGCATCGCTTTTACCGACTGCTCCGCGTCGGTCTGCTGCGCTCCGCGAGCGACCTCGACCTTGCCGAGATAGGACCCGACTGCTTTGCCGTTCAGAACGGAGCGCACCGTCTGCCGCGAGCGGCCACCGGCTCCGAGGTGCTTCAAATTGGTGACGATCTCGTTGGTCGAAAGTCCGGTTCCGATGTTTGCTCCGAAGAGCTCGAATTCGGCCCCCTCGGCGAGCGACACTTCGAGTTCGATGCGGCCGTAGACCGGCGCAGTGTTGAGTATGAACAGGCGCGCTTTCGCACGTTCTTCCAGTGCCAGCTGGATGCGGCGTAACTGGACATCGTCCGCAACCGGGAGCCAGATTTCCTCGAAAGCCTCGCCGGGTCCGATCGTCAGCGTCATCGGCTCGGCGAACTGCTCCCACACAGGTTGCAAAGCGGCGAGGTCGGCGTAGCGCCACTCCTCCTGCTTGCGGGTGGGGAAGGGCGCGGTCACGCGGCCGCCTCCGCATAACCCTCGCGCTCGAGATCGCGGGCAAGCTCGATATCGCCGGAACGCGTGATCCGGCCGGTCTGGAGGACATGCACCCGGTCCGGCCGAACATGCTCGAGCAGCCGCTCGTAATGGGTGATCAGCAGTACGCCCTTGTCGGGAGCGCGCATGATACGGTTGATGCCTTCGCCGACGATTCGCAGTGCATCGATGTCGAGGCCGCTGTCAGTCTCGTCGAGCACTGCGAAGCGGGGGCTGAGGATGCCCATCTGGACCATCTCGGCGCGCTTCTTCTCCCCGCCCGAAAAGCCGACGTTGACCGGTCGCTTCAGCATTTCGGAGTCCATGCCGAGCAGCTTCGCCTGCTCCCGCGCGAGCTTGATGAAGTCGCCGGCCGATAGCTCCGCCTCCCCGCGCGACCGCCGCTGCGCATTGAGGCTCTCGCGGAGGAACTGGAGGTACGAAATTCCGGGGATCTCGACCGGATACTGGAAACCGAGGAAGAGGCCGGCCGCGGCGCGCTCATGCGGTTCGAGCGCCAACAGGTCCAATCCTCCATCGTCATTCCCGCGAAAGCGGGAACCCAGTTTTTCTGTTTGGGCTGGGTCCCTGCTTTCGCGGGGATGACGAAATGGGGAAAACGTCACCGACCCTTCCGTCACCTCATACCCAGGCCGCCCGGCGAGCACGTAAGCGAGCGTCGACTTGCCCGAGCCGTTCGGGCCCATGATGGCGTGTACCTCGCCCGCCGGTACTTGCAGCGACACGCCGTTCAGGATCGGCTTGTCGGCGACGGTTGCGTGGAGGCTGGTAATCTCAAGCACTAGCCAACGCTTCCTTCCAAACTGATCCCCAGGAGCTTTTGCGCTTCCACCGCGAACTCCATCGGCAGCTGCTTCAAGACTTCGCGCGCGAAGCCGTTGACGATCAGCGCCACCGCGCTTTCGGCATCGAGCCCGCGGCTCATCGCGTAGAACAATTGATCCTCGCTGATCTTTGACGTCGTGGCTTCATGCTCGATCGTCGCGGTCGGGTTCTTGACCTCGATGTAGGGCACGGTGTGCGCGCCGCAGTCGCTGCCCAGCAGCAGGGAATCGCACTGGGTGAAGTTGCGGACGTTCTCGGCGCGCGGGAGCACGCGCACCAGCCCGCGATAGGTGTTGTTCGAGCGGCCCGCGCTGATGCCCTTCGAGACGATGGTGGAGCGCGTGTTGGCGCCGATGTGGATCATCTTGGTGCCGGTGTCCGCCTGCTGGCGGTTATTGGTCAGCGCGACCGAATAGAATTCACCGACGCTGCCGTCGCCCTTCAGGATGCAGCTCGGATATTTCCAGGTGATCGCGCTTCCGGTTTCGACCTGGGTCCAGCTCACCTTCGATCGATCGCCCGAGCAAAGGGCGCGCTTCGTCACGAAATTGAAGATCCCGCCGCGACCTTGCTTGTCCCCGGGATACCAGTTCTGGACCGTCGAGTATTTCACCTCGGCGTCCTCGTGCGCGAAGATCTCGACCACCGCGGCGTGGAGCTGGTTCTCGTCGCGCATCGGTGCCGTGCAGCCTTCGAGGTAGGACACGTAGCTGCCCTTCTCGGCGACGATCAGGGTGCGCTCGAACTGGCCCGTGTTCTCCGCATTGATTCGGAAATAGGTCGACAGCTCCATCGGGCAACGCACACCCTCGGGAACGTAGACGAAGGTGCCGTCGGAGAAGACGGCGCTGTTGAGGCAGGCGAAGTAATTATCGCGTTGCGGGACGACGCTGCCGAGATATTTCTTCACGAGCTCCGGATGTTCGCGGATCGCTTCGGAGATACTAAGGAAGATGACCCCCGCCTTCTTCAACTCCGCACGGAAGGTCGTTGCGACGCTGACGCTGTCGAACACCGCGTCCACCGCGACCTTCGCTGCGCCTTCGACTCCGGCGAGGACTTTCTGCTCCTCGATCGGAATTCCGAGCTTTTCATAAGTGCGGCGGATTTCGGGATCGAGCTCGTCCAACGAGGCGAGTTTCGGCTTCGTCTTGGGTGCCGCGTAATAATAAGCGTCTTGGTAATCGATCTCGGGGATGTCGAGCTTGGCCCAGCTCACCTCGTCCATCTCGAGCCAGGCGCGATAGGCCTTCAGCCGCCAGTCTAGCATCCATTCGGGCTCGCTCTTCTTGCCGGAAATGAAGCGGATCGTGTCCTCGTTGAGGCCCTTGGGAGCGAATTCCTGCTCGACGTCAGAGACGAAGCCCCACTCGTAATCCTGAGCGATCTTCTCTTTGAGCTCGCGGTTCTTGATGGCCTCGTTCATTTTGACTGCGCTCCTGCGAAGGCAGGAGCCCAGACTTGCTCTTGTCCGGGCTGGACCCCGGCCTTCGCCGGGGAGCTGAGTTGCTGCAACGATACCGCGCCAAGCGCTCCGCGTACGGCATTGCCAACCACCCCCATGTGCGGCTTCACTCGACAGTGCGCGTCGAGAATGCATTCGTGGTTATTCGAGTCCGCGCACATGGTGAGCGCGATTGGCCCTTCGACCGCTTCGACGATGTCCGCGAGGCTGATCTCGTCGGCCGGACGGGCGAGCGCGAAACCGCCCGACGCCCCGCGGGCGCTGATCAAAAGCCCGGAGGCGGCAAGCTGGCCCATCAGCTTTTGTGCTGTTGGAAGAGGCACGCCAGTATCGGCCGAAAGCTCGGTCGCACTGAGCCGCTCGCCGGCGGGACGGCGGGCAGCGGCGGTCATCAGAACGACCGCATAATCGGCAAGATGGCTCAGGCGCATGTTAATTCGGAGCTTTCCAGTCCGATTTAGTGCGTTGCACGTCGAAACTCAACCATCGTGAGGTTGGCAGGCGCGCGACCCTCCATTAACGCCCGCGCCCATGCCCTCAGGCCTCATTGCACTGCTCGACGATGTCGCGACCATCGCCAAGCTCACCGCCGCCTCGCTTGACGACGTTGCGGGCGCGGCTGCCAAGGCGGGCGGCAAGGCTGCGGGCGTCGTCATCGACGATACCGCGGTGACTCCGCGTTACGTGGTCGGCCTCACCCCCGAGCGCGAGCTACCGATCATCGGCAAGATCGCCTGGGGTTCGCTCAAAAACAAAATCCTGGTCCTGCTGCCCGCCGCGCTCCTGCTGACCGCCTTCGCGCCTTTCCTGACCACCCCGCTGCTCATGATCGGCGGCGCTTATCTCGCCTTCGAAGCGACCGAGAAGATCGTCGAGAAGCTGCGTCACGAGCATGAACATGAAGAGCAGCTGGTCGACGCCATGGCCGATCCGCGCGAGTTGGAAAAGCTGCAGGTGAAAGGCGCCATTCGTACCGACTTCATCCTGTCGGCGGAGATCATGGCGATCGCCTTGGCGAGCCTCGAGCATTTGACCCTGCTCACCACGGCGCTTGCGTTGATCGCGGTCGCCCTGGCGATCACGGCCGGGGTCTATGGCGTGGTCGCCCTCATCGTGAAGCTCGACGATATCGGCCTGCACCTTGCCGAACGGCCGAACAACGGTGCCCGAGCCGTCGGCAACGCGCTGGTCCATGTGGTGCCGAAAATGCTCACCGCCCTTTCGGCGATCGGCACTGCGGCGATGCTGTGGGTGGGGGGCGGAATTCTTCTCCACGGCCTCGAGGAGCTGCGCCTGTTCCATGCGCTGCCGAACGCGTTGCACGACTGGTCGGCCGCGCTACGCGCGTCGGTCGGCCCCATGGGGCCGCTGGTCGGATGGCTCAGCTACGCCTTCGCTTCGGCCATTGTGGGAGTGGTCGTCGGCGGGGTGATCGTTGCCATCGTCCGCATCTTCACCAAGCACCCGGAAGAGCTGATCGTCGATTAGTCGAAGTGGAGTCGGCGGTAGCGCCCGCGGAAATAGAGTAGCGGATCGAGGCCGCCATCGAAACTCGCCTTCACCACCTGTCCGACGAGGATATGGTGGTCGCCGCCATCATAGACGGCGAAGCGCTCGCACTCGAACACGCACAGCGAGTCCCTCAAGATCGGCGCTCCGGCCTCGCCGCATGACCAAGGCATGTTCCCGAACCGGTCCTCGACCCGCGTCGAAAAAGTAATGGAGGCCGGCTGCTGCCCGGTCTGTAGGACGTTGATCGCGAAGTGGGTGGCGGTGGTCAGTGGGTCCGCCGCCGCCGCCATTTTATGAACGCACACCAGGAGGAGTGGCGGGTCGAGCGAAACCGAAGTGAAGCTGTTCACGGTCAGTCCCGCCGGACACTCACCCTCGTCCAGGCAGGTCACTACCGTAACCCCCGTCGCGAAACAGCCGAGCGCGTCGCGCAGGGTGCGCGAATCGTGCCCGCTGCGAAATTCGCCCTTGGTCGTCGGATCGGTCACGGGAGGCGTATAGCGTCCGGAGGTTAGAGTGCCAGCAGCCGCTCAGGAGTCAGTGCGAGCACCTCATCGATCGTCTTCTCCAGTGAGTCCGACACAAGATAGAGCGGCTGGAAGGCATCGTGCCGATACGGGGTGTGGACCGCCCGCTCGACCGAGAAGGGTGAGCGTTCGACCCCTAGGTTTTCGAGGCTGAAATGCGCCTCGCCGAAGCTGGAGGCGAGGCCGGCGCCGAGGATCTTCAGCTGGTTGTCTTCCCGCGCGAGACCGAATTCAACGCTGTGCCAATAGATTCGAGCGACGCGGTGCCCTTCGCCTGCGTCCATCGCGGCGAGCCCGAGCCGCCCGACATGCTCGACCATCTGTGCGAAATCGTGGTGCGCGAGCATCGGGATGTGACCGAACATGTCGTGGAAGCAGTCCGGCGCCTCTAGATAGTCGAGCTGCTCGCGCCGGCGGATGAAATTTCCGACGGGGAACAAGCGTTCGCCGAGCATCGCGAAGAAGGTGTCGTCCGGGACCAAACCCGGCACCGCGACGACACGCCAGCCTGTGCGCGGCTCGAGGATTGCGTTGAGCCCGTCGACGTCCGGTACGCCGGGATGCGACAGCCGCAGCAGGTCTATCCCCTCGAGAAAGGTCGAAACGACGCGGGTGCCGAGAAGGTCGACCTGTCGTGCGAACAGCTGATCCCAAACGGCGTGATCCTCCTCAGTGAAGGATTCCCAGCATTGCGGGACGACATAATCCTGCCAGTGCCTCAGCGGCTGTTCCTTGATGATCGTCTCTTGAAACAT
>JBKPON010000083.1:0-16706 GCA_046733135.1 Pseudomonadota bacterium
GCAGCGGGCTCGGCCCCAAGCGGTGCGAAGCCCGCTACTCCTTCGGCCAGGGGTTCGGCCGCGGCCCCGCTCAACTTGCGCTTGGCTGCTTCGTAGAATTCAGGGTCGCGCTCACTCTGGCGCTCGAGCCAAGCCTCGAGCTTCGCAGCATCGGGCATTTCTTGGTCGGCCATCTCTCGCCCCCCTTTCACAATTCGTCCGGAACCAGTCGTCCCTCGGACAGCCACACGAATTCGTCCTCGTCCTCGCTATGCTGGAGCGCATGGAATTCGAGGACGATCGAGCCCGTGTCGGGGAACTTCATCATACGATATTTTCCGTTGTCGAACACGAGCCGCACGGCCTGGAACCCGAAGACCAGCGGAACCTTTCCTTCATAGGTGGTGCTGGATTATCGCCACTAATCGGCGGCGGCGCGACGTGCTGGTCGGCGACGAACGCCGAGGAAAGGTCGCCCAAACGCTTGAGGGTTCTGCCGTTACGAACCAGCAATTGCGTCGGCAGCAGGTCGGCCTTGGGCAGACGAACGACATTATAGCCCTTGGACTTGAGCATGGTCAGGGCCGGGTCTTTGCAGATTGGTATCATTGCGAGTCCTCCAGTTGCGTGAGCGACGGAGCTAATCGACGAGAAACGGAACCTTGATTTCCCCTCCGGCGGCTTCGGGCAACGGCACGCCCGACAAATGGTCTCTCAGTCCCTTGTTCGCTGGGTCGCTGGACGGAATTTCGAGCACCGCGTGGCCGATGGCTCCGCCGGGCCCCTCGGCGCGAAGATCGAGCTCGATCGAGCCGTCCGCGTGGATGGTCGCAGTACCGATGCTGTCCGCGGCTTCCGGAGCCTCTAGGACAAGCGGTTCGCCAACGGCCTCGAGATCCCCCGGACCTGCGCTCCAATAGAGCGCCAGGTTTGGCCATTCTGCGGCAATTCCGGGCCGGTCAACCGCGTCGCGCGCCCCGCTTTCGGCGAATGTTTCCTCCAGCCCGGCCTGCCCCTGCTGGATCAAATAGCCGTTGAGCGCGGTGCCGAGCCTCGGCAGGTCCGCGTCGCGGGCTTGCGTGAAGCGCGGTTCGCGAAGCACCTCGTGACCCCCAAGATAGTCGAAGCCGTGGAGGCTTTCGTGAACCACGAGATTGTCGGAACCGTGCCGTCTGCTCGCCTTGGTTGGAACGCTCCTCCGGCCCGCTTCGGCCATAGTTGCGATCACGACCCTGCCGCGGTCCTGGAAGAAGGTGCCCGGCACCGAATCCCATGTGCGCCCGGTCTTCTCCCAGCCGCGCGGCACCTGGCCGCGCAGGTCCGCCTCGAAATCCGTGACGCTCTCGCGGCAGGCGATAATGCGGGTGCGCTTGCGCTCGAACCGCTTGAGGACATAGTCTGGGAGGAGCACCGCCTCGCGTGCCACGGCATCAAGGTCCTCCGGCGTTCCCGAGCCCCCGCAGATGACCAACGCCCGGACGCGCGCAGCCTTGCCGGAATCGACACCCTCGGGCTGCAATCTGCCCTCGGCAGCGATCTCCTGACCTTGTCGCGCATCGGCCAGGTTGTCGATCGCCTCGAGCGACAGGTCGTGGGCATAGATCGCTTGCGCGTCGGCGAGCAGCATTCGGGCGGCCTCGGGAGTCAATGCCGCCGCCGGCGCTTGTGCCACGCTTTCCGGAACAGATGTGCCGGGCTCGGGCCAGCGCGGCCCGAAGCGGTAGACGGCATAATACATGATTTTGGCTTGCGCGGCGCCAACGCCGCTGCACCGCATCGCCTCATAGAACATGCGGTGCGTGTCACGCCAGGGCCGCTCCGCGGAGTCGCAATATCGGTCGTGAATGACGGACGCGTTCCGGTATCTTCCCTCGAAAGGGCCACCGATCAGGCTCCAGAAGATCTTCGGGATCGAGGCGCCGTCTAGCTTGACGCCTCCGGGTGCTCGCCAGCGGCCACCGTCATTCCGAATATAGACATAGTCCGCAAGGAGCTCGCAGAGACGCCCGTCGTCGAGCATTCGCACGGTCAGATCACCTTCGAATCTGCCCCAGTTCGAAGGCCCTTCAAGCGCAAAGCGCGGCGCTTCGCGCCAGCTCAACGAGGCGATACCAAGCAGCGCTTCCGTCAACGCCGGCGAGACGTGCGTGGGTTCGAAATCCGCCATATGTGAAGGCCCTAAGGCATCAGCGCTATTTGCGGCTGAATGCGATTCGATCCGGCGCTGTTAACGTAGCGGATATCAGGGTGCCGTTAAAGAAAGTTCTGCCTTTGCCTTACTTTCCCCCCGATCCGCCCCTGACATCTCGGTGTCTACCTTCAATAGGGAGGACCACGGCAACCGCCCGAAGCGGCCGGTTCGCTTACGGCCAATTTCAGCCGCTAGCCCGATGCCCGCGGATTACACAGCGGAATACACGGAGCAGCTGCGGCGGCGTCCGCGGTCGAATGCGCCTATGTCGCCGAGCAGAGGGTCGCGGATTCACACCTTCAATAGGTAATGCAGGCCAGAGAACGTCGACTTCAAATTGCTTCTGCGCCAGCTCCTGGTGGCGCTGCATCTTTATCTGACGGCGCTCCTCAATCTTTTGGCACCCGTGTACACGAAGAGATCGTGTCATCACGTTATTTGATGTATATTAATATAACACACACAGGATAGACGGGCAACATTCTATGAAATTAGCTAACGTTTAGTCACGTATACTTAAGTTTTATTTATTTCTATCTTTTGGGAGCAGAGGGTCAAAGGTTCGAATCCTGTCTCCCCGACCATTTCTTGCTGGAAGCGAACCCAGGGCAGCCGGCCGCTACTGCTTGTTCGTCGTGTTCTCGGTCTTCACGTCGCTGTTGACGTTCACGTTGACGTCGGTGCCGCCCACCTTGTTTTGGACCTTCGCGCCTTCGGTCTTCACGTCGTTGCCAATGTCCCCGGCAACATTCTCAAGCGTGTTTCCGACATCGGCGGCGGCGTTGGCGGCCACGTCTTCATTATAGGTCACGCTGACTTCATTATCGCCCTTGCTGACCTGGCATGCGCCGAGCAGCAGGAGCGGAAGAGCTAGAGCGATGCGCATAGGACGTTCTCCTTTTGGGGGGTCAACGCCCTTTACGCCGTTTCGGCTCCGGCTCAATTCCGCCCGACAGCACGGCGAGCATTCCGGTCCAGGCGGCGACGTTTTGACGCAGGGACTCGGGGTCAACCTTGTCGAGCGTGTCGTCGGGCGTGTGGTGGACGTCGAAATAATAGGTTCCGTCCTGGCTGAGCTCCACTCCCGGGGCGCCGGCCGCGATCATCGGGCCGATGTCGGACCCATCGGCAACATCGAGCTTGCCGGGAACGACGCCGAGAGGAGCGAGCGCCGCCTGCAGGGTCTTGCCCTCGACCTCACGCTCCGTGCCGAGCTTGGAATTGACCCGCCACACGCGGCCGGAGCCGAAGTCGCTTTCGGCCATCGCGTAGTGCGGCTCGGGGTGCTTCGCCTGATAGGAGAAGCCGCCGAACAGCCCGGGCTCCTCGGCACCGAACCAGACGATCCGGATCGTGCGCAGCGGTCGACCGGAATCCATGATTCGCTTAGCGGCAGCGGTCACGATCGCAACCCCCGCCGCATCGTCGATCGCGCCGGTGCCCTGGTCCCAGCTGTCGAGGTGACCGCCGACCAGGATCGGGGGCAGCTTCGGGTCGCGACCGGGCACTTCGGCGATTACGTTGCCGGACTGCCCCTGGCCCGTGTGCGATACCAGCGTCAGCCGCATCGTGACGGGCTTTCCGCGCTTGAGGATACGCTGCAGCTGCTCGGAGTCAGGGAGCGTTAGAGCGCCCGCCGGGATCGGCTGCACTCCTTTGTCGAAGGTTTGTACGCCGGTGTGCGGATTGCGGTGATAGTCGGTGCCGATCGAGCGGATCACGATGCCGATGGCGCCTTTGCGGCTGGCGATGCTCGGGCCCTGCCGGCGCGGACCGCCGTAAAAGCCGTAACCGGAGCCGTCTTGCGTTCGGGGCATGGCGTGGGAAACGAAGACGATCTTCCCCCGTACGGCGGCGTCGGGCGCGGCTTCGAGGGCCGCAAGCGTATCGAAGCCGACGACTTCACCGGTAATCCCTTCGGGCGGGGTCGACGCGCTGTTACCAAGCGCCGCGATCACCAGCTTCTGCGGGAAGGGCGCGAGGATCTCCGCGGATTCCGCGCCGCGTGCCCAGGTCGGCATGTCGAACGGCTCGACCCGGACATTCGAGAAACCGAGGGCCTTGAGCTTGCCAACCGCCCAGTCGCGGGCCCGGGCTTCGGCTTCGCTTCCGGCCAGGCGTTGGCCGACCTCGGTCGTCAGCCCTACGATAATGCCATAGGCGACCTCGTCATGAAGCGCCGCGTCGCGAAGGGCAGCGACCTGCTGGCCCACCGGCGGTAGAGGTGCAGGCGGTTGCTGCTGAGCGACCGCCGGTGCGGCCGTGAAGAGAAGCGCAGCGAGGAGATAGGCTTTCATAGCCGTTCGCCTAGTGCAGGGAAGGGCGCGAAGTCACCCTCGCCGGTCGATTAAATTTGAGCATCGATCGATCAAAGGAGCCGCATTTGATCACCCTCGGGCGGTCGAAAGAGGTCGGTGCGGAGCGCGAACCTGGCTTGATTGAGGCCATATTTCTTGCAGGCGCGCTCGAACCAGGTGCGGAGGAGGTCGGCCCACGGTCCTTGTCCGCGGTGCCTGCTGAAGAAGTTCGGGTCGTTGTCGCGGCCACCGCGCAGCGAGCGAATCGTCGCCATCACCTTGGATGCCCGGTCGGGATAGTGCTCCTCGAGCCACGCTCGAAACAAAGGCGCGACCTCGTGGGGGAGGCGGACGGGCAGATAGAAGCCACCGGGAGCACCGGCCTCGACGGCTGCTTCCACGATATGCTCAATCTCATGGTCGGTGATTTGCGGAACGACCGGAGCAATGGCGACGTAGCACGGCACTCCAGCTTCGTTCAGCGCCTTGACCGCGGCGAGCCGCTTGCGCGGCTGCGGAGCGCGCGGCTCCATCGTTCGTGCGGTCTTGGGATCGAGCGAGGTTACGGAAATCGCAACCGAGGCGATGCGCAGGTCCGCCGCCTGCTTCAACAGGTCGATATCACGCAGGACCCGGTCGGACTTGGTGGTGATCGTGAAGGGGTGGCGGGTTTCGAGAAGGAGCTCGACGAGGGCGCGGGTGACACGCCAGCGTTCTTCGATCGGCTGATAGGGATCGGTGTTCGTTCCCATGGCGATGGGGCGGCACTCGTAGCCGGGACGGGACAAAGCAGCGTGGAGCAGCTGCGGGGCCTTGGGCTTGACGAACAAGCGGGATTCGAAATCCACCCCCGGTGACAGGTCATGATAAGCGTGGGTGGGCCGGGCGAAGCAGTAGATGCAGCCATGCTCACAGCCGCGATAGGCGTTGACCGATCGGTCGAACCCGATGTCCGGCGAGCTGTTGCGGGTGAGAATGGACTTAGGATGTTCGATCGTGACGGTGGTTCGGCGAGCGGGAACTCCGTCGAGCGCTTCCACCTGGTCGAGCCATTCCCCCTCGGCGACGCGCTCCTTCAAATTGAAGCGCGTGGGGGTGGAATTGCGGGTCGCCCCGCGTCCATCGCTCGACTCGACCGGCATGACGGCATCCTAATTCGTCGAGGAGAACATAACAAGAACACTATTGTTCCTCGACGTGGTTGGCGAGCCGCGCCAGCGCATCCTCCCATTGACCGGCGACCTTGGCCAGGAAGTTACGCGCATGCTCGAGTTCCGACTGCTCGATCCGGAACCGGACTTCGCGGCCGCGCCGTGCCGAACGCACCAGCCGCGCTTCTTCAAGGACGCGCAAATGCTTGGTCATCGCCTGGCGGCTGATTAAAGATCCGGCGCTCAGCTCCTGGATCGAGCGCGACTGGCCGTCGGACAAATGTTCGATGAGGCGCAGCCGAGTCGGATCGCCAAGTGCTGCGAAAATGCGGTCAGGCGACATGGTTGCGGATGTTGGCCATCTGCTGTTCCCAGCCTTGCGAGTCCATCCGGAAAGCCTCGTCGCGGCGGCTCGCGGGCAGCGCATCGAAGCCGCTTTCGACCACCTGAACTTCGGTCCCGCCGTCGCGTTCGCTGAGCGTAAATTCCACAAGCGTCGTCGGTTCGTTCGAATAATCGACGTTCGGATCGATCGCATAGGGATGCCAGCGAAGCGCCAGGCGGTGCGGCGCCTCGACCGCGACGACCTCGGCATTCCATTGGACATGCTCATAGCCAGGAACCGTCATGTGCCCAGTCGACGGTTTGCCTGGTTCGAACGGCTGATCGAGCGCGACTTTGAACCACTCGCCGAACTCGCGATAGTCTGAGATGGCGCGCCACACGCGGTCGATCGGCGCTTCGATCAAGGTGGATTTCCGGATGACGTCCGTCATGTGCAACCTCCAAGTTGCACGTCTTGTGACGAGCATCCTGTAGAAATGCAACCCAGAGGTTGCCTAAAGCGGCGAGCCGATCCCGCAACCCGACGAAGTGTCGAGTTCACGTCATTTGTAACGGTTGATTCATCTGGCAGCCAGTTTCGAACCGCCACTGACGCGCGGAACAGGGGCTCATGAAGCCAAAAGGGAATAGTAATATGCGCAAGTATCTGATGGCGGCGACGGTTCTCGCTGCAGTAGCGACGCCGGCGTTCGCGGCGGCCGACGGCCCATACGTCGGGGTCGAAGGCGGCGTCACCTTTCCGCAGAGCTCGGATCTGGACGTCATTCTCAACAACACGAGCGTCACTCCAAACACGTCGGCGACTTTCGACAATGGCTACAAGGTCAAATACAAGACGGGGTACGACGTTGATGCGATCCTCGGCTACAAGCTTGGTCTCTTCCGGCTTGAGGGCGAGGCCGGCTACAAGCGGGCCAAAGTCAAAAGCCTCGGCGTCAGCGCTCCGCTGGTCACTGCAGTCGGGGCGGCTTCGGGAACCACGGCCACTGCCGCCGACTTCGATGTCGGCAGCCACATCGGGATCAAGACCTTGATGGCCAATGCGCTGCTCGATTCGAACTTCGGCGATTCGCGCTTCGGCGGTTACGTCGGCGGCGGTGCGGGTCGAGCCTGGGCGTCATTCTCCGGCGACAAGGATAATGCCTGGGCTTACCAGGGCATTGCCGGGCTGCGCTATGCGGCCAGCGACAATGTCGATGTCGGCTTGAAGTACCGCTATTTCCGCACCGGAAAGCTGGGCTTCGATGACGGCTTCACCGTGAACGCAACGAACTTCACCACCACGGCGAAGGGCAACTACGATTCGCACAGCCTGCTTGCGAGCCTCGTCTATAATTTCAACGCAGCGGCTTCCGCACCGGCGCCGGTGCCGGCCGCAGAACCTGCTCCGCCACCGCCGCCACCGCCGGCCGCACCGGAGACGCAGACTTGCCCGGATGGATCGGTGATCCTCGCGACTTCGGCCTGCCCGGCTCCGCCGCCGCCACCGCCACCCGCTCCGACCGAGCGCGGCGAACGCGGACGCTAATTTTCGTAGCGCATAACCCTTTTAAAGAGGGCAACTCCGCTCCCGGGCATGGACCGCCGTGCCCGGGAGTTTTTTTTGCGACCGGTGAAATCGAATTTCGTCAGTGCGACAGGCGGGTCATGCCGGTCGGGAAGATCGGCCAGCGATGTTCGGCCATCGCCTTCAGCGTCGTCGTGTCTTCCTTGTTGAGGCCCTGATAGACCCACATGTTCCGAAGCACCGCGGGCACGTAATAGCGTGTTTCCCAATAGGGGATCGATTCGATCCACAGCAAAGGATCACCCTTGTCGTTGATCGCGGCCCAGCGAGCGACTGGAAGCGGTCCGGCGTTATAGGAGGCGATCACGCGCGGCAGCTGGCCAGCGGTGGCCGAAGAGCCGCGCATCATCTCAAGGAAGCACTGACCGAATTCAAGGTTGTAGCTTGGGTCGGTGAGCGCTGCCCTGGAATAGGGCACGCCCCGGTTCCGTGAAATCATCTGCGCTGTGTCCGGGACGACCTGCATCAGCCCGACCGCTCCGGCGTGGCTGACCGCGGCTCGGCGGAACGATGATTCCTGCACGATATGGCCGTAGGCGAGGGCCGGATCCACGCGCCACCCGTTGAGCGGATTCCATTTCGGGTTGGGATAGCGATCCGCGGCGGTCGTACGCGCGCCCCATTGACCATTATTCGCCAGCCACATCTGCGCGGACGGGAGGTCGAGTTTCTTGGCGACCTGGATCAGCGCATGATGTTCCGTCGGCAAGCCGATTTTCGCTTGGTGACGCAGCATCTCTTCGGCCAGCCCGGATTCGCCGATCCTGGCGAGTTCGACGGCGCGCTTGACGTTCGCATATTGCTCGACGGGCGGGTCGAAGCCCACGTAGGGGTCCGCTGGGAGTTTGGTATCCATCCCCAGCGTCTCGCGGGCGAGCAGACCATAGAAGCTCTCCGGGCCTTCCACCGTGTTTGCCGCGGCCTTGAGCAGCGGCTCGACGGACCGCGGTCTGCGGCAAGCCTGCTCCGAGCGCGCAGCCCAATAATATGCGCCGGCTCGCAATTCGCGCTGCTGGGCGGTCTGGACGACTTGCTGGAAGCTGCGCGAGGCGGCCTCGCAGTCGCCGAGACGCCAAGAGGCGAGGCCCGACACCCATGCCGCTTGCGGCGCCCAGTCCCCGGTCGCGCCTTGCCGCCAGGTGTCGGCGACGCGCCGGGCATCCAAGTCGAGCCCGAGCACATAATAAACGAAGGCGACTCGCGTGCCCGCCTCCGCTCGTGCCTCGACGGACAAATAGGGGGCTTGAGTGACAAGCAAGGCTTCGCCGCCCGCCGCATCATCGGCTTTGACCAATGGGTCGAGGGATGAGCGCAAAGTATCGGCCGCGGGCTCGCCCTGGACCGGCTTGGCGCGATACCGGACCGGCGCCGAGCCCAAGCTGTAGGTCGGCTTCTCGGGAACGATCAGCGGTGAGGTGGTCGCTCCGCGGGTAATGGCCATGCGGGCAAGCTGGTCGGCTTGGGGAAGCTCCGGGGCCTCCGTGATGAGCGCTTGGAGGGAGGCGAGGTCGACGGTCGGCGAGCCCTTCGCCGTAAAGAGCTCGGCTTTCGCGACGGGCGTGAGCACGTTTTGCGGAAGAGTGGCGATCCCGGCTCGTGCGGAAGCCCAATTACCCGCATCAATCGCATCGAAGACGCCGCGCCAGTCCCTTGGGACGGCGACCACCGCAACCGGCGGCGGCTCAGCCACGGTGGCCGGATGCGGCATCGTTGCTGGCGGAGCGGTCGTCTGAGTCGGAAATTGCGGGAGGGAAAATGTCTGCGGGGCCGCCGAATCTTGCTCGGGCAACGGCGGCTGCGAAAGGATCGGCTGAGAACTGCCGGGCTGCGGTGATGCCAAGGGGGCGAGTGGGTCCTGCGCTTGCGCATAGAGGGGCGCAGCCGAAATCACCGCTCCGAACGCGAGCCAGCCAGCCTTCAAGATTCATCCTCCATCAGCAGCAGCAGATCCCGCCATGCCAGCGACTTGTCTAAGGGCCGATTAATGAGATGGCGGGGATGGAACGTCGCGACGGTCCGCACGCCCTCGATCTTGTGGACATGGCCGCGCGCTTGGACCAGCCTTTTGCCGAGAAGCGCAACGCATGGTCCGTCGCCGAAAAGAAGGATGCGCTTCGGCTTCACCAGGCGGATTTGCTGGCGCGCGATGTCCGCGCACTGCTGGCGCTCTGCCTCGCTCATACGGGTGCCTGGGGCATGAAAGCAGGAAAGCGACGCGCTGTAAGCCTCGTCCGAGCCTATCCCGATGGCTGCGAGCATTCGCTGAGCGAGAATCCAGGCCTCGCCGCCGATCGGCTGGCCGCTCGCCGCGTCCTCCAGGGCGGGAGCGTCGGCGAGCAGCATCACCGGCGCATTCTCTGGACCATGCGGAAGGACGCGCTTCGATCTCGCACTGGCAAGCGGAAGCTGCACGCTGCTTGCCAGCCATTGCTGGAGCTCGGCCAGAGTTTCGTGGCCCGGCTGAGTGACGTTCGTGGCCTGCGCCGGTTGGGGCCGTGTCGTGGGCGGCGCGGGCTTCAGCCAATCGCGTGGCTCTTCCTGGATGGCTACATCGACGCCCGCGTCCAGCCACCACGAGAGCGCGCTCTTTGCCTCCGCAAGGCCGATATGCCGAGCTTCCCCACCCACCGCATCGGTTCTCTCTGCCATTGACGCCATGGTCAAGGAATTGGCAGGGCAAGCGGAGCCGAAGCGAGTCTAACGCGCGACGAGAGGTTCAAAGCTGGCGCGCGACCGCGCGCGTGGGGAGAAAATGCAGCGCGAAAGCATGCAATATGACGTGGTGATCGTCGGTGCCGGGCCGGCAGGACTGACCGCTGCCATTCGCTTGAAGCAATTGGCGAAGGAGCGTGGCGGCGACCTTTCGGTCTGCGTGCTCGAGAAAGGCAGTGAGGTCGGCGCGCACATCCTTTCGGGCGCGGTGATCGACCCGATCTCGCTCAACGAGCTCATTCCCGACTGGAAGGAGAAGGGTTCGCCGCTGACGGTGCCGGTGAGCGAGAATCATCACTGGGTGCTGACGAAGAACGGCAAGTGGTCGATGCCGCAATTCGCGATGCCTCCCTTCATGCACAACAAGGGCACGTATACGCTGAGCCTGGGGAATTTCTGCCGCTGGCTTGCCGGCCAGGCGGAGGAACTGGGAGTCGAGATTTTCCCGGGATTCCCCGCGGCCGAGATTCTGTTTGGCGAAGACGGGTCGGTGAAAGGCGTTGCAACCGGCGACATGGGCATCGCCCGCGACGGCAGCCACCGCCCGGATTATCAGCCGGGGATCGAACTTCATGCGCGCTACACCTTCTTCGCCGAGGGCGCCCGGGGGCATTTGACCAAGCGCCTGACGGAGATTTTCGGGCTCCGGGATGGAAGTGGACCGCAAGTTTTTGGCCTTGGTGTCAAGGAATTGTGGGACGTTCCTCCCGAGAAACATAAGCCCGGACGAGTGATTCACAGCCAGGGCTGGCCGCTATCGGATGCCTGGGGCGGAGGCTTTCTGTACCACCAGGAGAACAATCAGGTCGCGCTCGGTTTCGTAGTGTCGCTCGATTATCAGAATCCATATCTCTCGCCTTTCGAGGAGTTTCAGCGCTGGAAGACCCATCCGGCCATCCGGGCGGAGATCGAAGGCGGCCGTCGGATTTCTTATGGGGCCCGAGCGATCAACGAGGGCGGCTATCAGGCAATCCCGAAGCTGGTTTTCCCGGGCGGCGCGCTGATCGGCTGCTCGGCGGGCTTCGTGAACGTGCCGCGGATCAAGGGAACGCACACCGCGATGAAATCAGCCATGCTGGCCGCGGAAGCCGCGTTCGAAGCGGTCGCCAATGACCGTTCGGCGGACGTCCTCGAGGCCTATCCCACTGCCTTGCACCGCAGCTGGGTCGCCAAGGAGCTGAGGACGGTGCGGAACGCCCAGCCGGCCGTGGCGCATTGGGGCGGCTTGGTCGGAACGCTCTATGCCGGGCTCGATATGTGGCTGAATTATCTCAGGATTGGTGTGCCTTGGACGCTGAAGCTCAAACCCGATCACACGACGCTGCGGCGTAAGCAAAATGCGGCGCCCATCGCTTACCCCAAGGCCGACGGCGTGATAACCTTCGATCGGCTGTCGTCGGTGTTCGTGTCCAACACCAATCATGAAGAGGACCAGCCGGTTCATCTGACGCTCAAGGACGCGGACATACCCACGGCGGTCAATTTACCGGTCTATGACGGTCCCGAGCAGCGTTATTGCCCGGCCGGAGTTTACGAATTCGTCGAGGATGAAAGTGGATCGCAGAAACTTCAAATCAACGCCCAGAATTGCGTCCACTGCAAGACGTGCGACATCAAAGATCCGACGCAAAACATCAACTGGGTCACGCCCGAGGGCGGCGGAGGGCCGAATTATCCCAACATGTAGGTGGCTGAGCGGTGCGGCCCTGGCGGCGGTGCTGATCGCTCCAGAACCGGCCCAGGCACGGCTCAGCGCTTCGGCCACCGACCCGGCGCGGACTTACGTCGAGGCGCGAGCCGCGGCGATGAGCGGCGATCATGCGCGTTCAGCGACGTTGCTGACGGCGCTTGCCGCGGCCCAGCCCGATCAGGTCGACATTGCGCGCAAGGCACTCGGCGAAGCGCTCGGCGCAGGGCAGATCGAGCTTGCTCTGCGTCTGGCGAGATCGATTCCGCCGGAGAAGCTCACCAGCGACGTCCGGCTGCTGCTCGTCGCCGATGAGGTCAAGCGTGGCCGCCCCGACCGAGCGCAGCAATGGCTGAAGGTCTCGGGCGACAACGGCGACCTGACCTTCCTCACTCCGCTGCTCACCGCGTGGAGCGCCGCTGACCGGGGCGATCTGCAGACCGCTCTGGCCACCATCGACCAGGTACCGGCGAACAGCCTGTTTGGCCCGTTGCGGGTCGAGCAGCGCGCTTTCATCCTGCTCAAGTTCCGCCATACGGCGGATGCCGAGCCTTATGCTCGTCGAGCGATCGGCAGTGCGGGCGCCAGGGAAGATCGGCTAAGGCTGGCCTTCGCCGACGGATTCCTCGCCGCCGGCGATCGGGCCCGGGCGCTGATGATGCTGGATGGCATGGGCGTGGGAATGCCTGTCGCCCGGCAGCGAGTGCTCGCCGGGAAGCTCAGCGGCCAGGCGATCGATACGGCGGTTAAGGCCTATAGCGAGAGCCTCGTCGCTTTTGCGGGCGACCTTGCCAGGATGCAGCGGGCTTCGCCTCCCATCGGGCTGGTCCAGGTCGCTCGCTACGCCGATCCGCAGAACAGCAGCGCCGTCGTACTGCTCGGGCTGCTACTCGACGCGCAGGGCCGACCCGACGAAGCGCTGGCGCTGCTGCAAGGGGTGCCGCGCAATGACGCCCTCATCGGGCAGGTGCGCGATGTCCAGGGCCGTATCTTGAGCGACGAAAAGCGGCTCAATGAGGCCTACGTGCTCGCGGCCTCCGCTGCGGCGGCTCCCGGCGCGGGCGTCGGTGACCTCTCGCGGCTGGGCGACGTTTTCCAGGCAATGAAGCGTCCGAGCGAGGCGGCCGACGCTTACGGCCGCGCCATCACCCTCGCTCGAGCTCAGGGCGTACGGACCGAGCTGTGGCCGATGCTTCTACTCCAGGCGAGCGCGCTCGAAGAGGCGAAGCGTTGGCCTGAGGCGAAGCAGGCGCTGGAGCAGGGGCTCGCGATAGCGCCCGACCAGCCCCTGCTGCTCAACTTTCTCGGCTATGCCAAGCTCGAGCGGGGCGAGAATATCGATGCGGCCGAGGCGATGATTCGCAAGGCGAGCGATCTTGCGCCGGACGATGCGTCGATTACCGACTCGCTCGGCTGGGCGCAGTTCAAGCGGGGCAAGGTCGGCGAAGCCATCGCCACCCTTCAGAAAGCCGCGGAAAAAGACCCCGATCAGGCGGAAATCCAGGAGCATCTCGGCGACGCCTTGTATCGGTCGGGCAGGCGCTATGAGGCGCGGTTCGCCTGGAATGCCGCAATGGTCACCGCCGAGGATGAGGTTGCGACCCGCGTGAAGGCGAAGCTCGCTTCCGGGCTGTCGCCCGCCAACGCCGCGCCTTGACCGCCGCCAGTGAGATCGCCCCAGCCAAGCTGAACCTCGCGCTCCATGTGCGCGGCCGCTTGCCCGACGGACGCCACGCGATCGAGACCGTCTTTGCGTTTTGCACCGATGGCGATCGAATGATGGCCGAGGCTGCCGACACCTTGTCGCTGGAAATCACGGGACCGTTCGCGGCCGAACTTGACGACGCCGACAATCTCGTCCTTCGCGCCGGCCGAGCGTTGGCGGAAGCGACCGGGGTCGCGACGGGCGCGGCTAT
The DNA here is from genome assembly GCA_046733135.1 of Pseudomonadota bacterium. Lineage (GTDB taxonomy): Bacteria > Pseudomonadota > Alphaproteobacteria > Sphingomonadales > Sphingomonadaceae > Sphingomicrobium. Next base: position 13,846 of record JBKPON010000083.1, read on the forward strand.
TACGCTCGATAAGCAACTTCCAGTGGCTTCGGGGATCGGCGGCGGATCTGCGGACGCGGCCGCAGCGCTGCGGTTGCTCACGGCAGCGTGGCGGACCGACCCAAGGCATGCGCAGGAGGTTGCGCCGCAACTCGGCAGCGACGTGCCTGCATGCCTGCTGAGCCTTCCTGCACGAGGCGAGGGGGCGGGTGACGAATTGACCCTAATCGAGGCCGGAGAGATTTCCGGTCGCGCGGTGCTTTTGATCAATCCGCGGGTGACGTTGCCGACTGGCGACGTCTTCTCTCGATGGAATGGCATCGATCTCGGACCGCTCGGCGATTGGCGCGAGGGACGCAACGATCTCCAGGAACCAGCGATTGCGTTGGTCCCCCAGATCGAGACCGTCCTCGCCTGGCTGTCGGTGCAACCGGGTGCCGAACTGGTTCGCATGTCGGGATCGGGAGCGACTTGCTTTGCCTTGTTCGACACCGACGCCGCGAGAGACGCGGCCGCCGACAGGGTTCCGCGTGAGTGGTGGCGCCTGGCGACTTATTTGCGTTAGACGCAGCAGCAATGTCCGGCCGCCCCATCCTCACCGCCGAATCGATGCGCGCCGCCGAAGAGTCAGCGATTGCCGCCGGTACCACCGTCGAACAGTTGATGGAGCGAGCCGGGACGGCGCTTGCGGAGGCGGCGTATCGCTTCGCCGGACCGCTCCGCACGCTGATCCTGGTCGGGCCGGGGAACAACGGCGGTGACGGCTATGTCGCCGCTCGACATCTGGCAGAGCGAGGTATGGAAGTACGGGTCGCGGCATTGGGCGCACCGCGAAGCGAAGCCGCCGAGCGGGCGCGCTCGCTGTGGAAGGGGCCGGTCGAGCAGCTGTCAGATGGCACCATTGGCGAACCGCTGATCATTGATGCTTTGTTCGGAACAGGTCTGAAACGCGGCCTGGAAGGTGCTGTAAATCAACATTTGCTTAGATTGTGCAACGCTTCCGTGGTGAAAATCGCGTGCGATCTGCCCAGTGGGGTCGATACGAACAGCGGCGCGGAGCTGAGCCCGATCCCAGGCTTCGATCTGACGGTGACATTCGGGGCGCTCAAGCCGACCCATCGGCTGATGCCGGCGATGCACAAGTGCGGGCGGGTCGTCCTCGCGGATATCGGTATTGGGGACGACACCCAATGGCGCGAAATCGGTCCGCCCAGGCTGCCCCCTCTCGATCCGGACGCGAACAAATATAGCCGGGGCCTTGTTTCGATCGCTTCAGGCTCGATGCCAGGCGCGGCCGCCTTGGCCTCGACGGCAGCGGCGAATGCCGGCGCTGGAACCGTTCGCCTCTATGCGGAAAGGATCCTGGCCAATGTACCTGCAGCCGTTGTCCAAGGGCTGAAATGGACCGGCGACGAGCAAAAGGCCGACGCATTGCTGGTCGGACCCGGTCTGGGTCGAGATGATCGAGCGAAGGAGCTGTTGAAGGAGGCTTTGGCCGCGGGTCCGCCGGTCATCATCGATGCCGATGCCTTACGGCTCGTGACTCCGGAGCAGGTCGCAGCCGTACAATCACGATCGGGGCAACGGCCCATCCTGACGCCGCACCATGGTGAGTTCGAGCATCTCTTTGGAAAAATCGAAGGATCGAAGATCGAGCAGACCTTGGCAGCAGCGCGCCGCAGCGATGCCATCGTCGTCTATAAGGGCGCTGACACCGTCATTGCCGGTCCCGACGGGCAAGTGGCTCTCGCTCCCCCCGCGCCCGCCTATCTCGCGAGCGCCGGGTCGGGAGACGTCCTCGCGGGAACGATCGCAGCGCTCCTGGCGCGGACGGGGAATAGCTTTAAAGCCGCGGCCGGAGGCGTGTGGCTGCACGGGCGCGCCGCCGAATGGGCGGGGCCGCAAATGATTGCCGACGACCTCGCTGCGGCCATCCGCGTCGCTATCGCCGAACTGTGAACGAGCTGATCGTCCGCATTGCCGCGCGGGGGGACGGAGTCACGAAAAGCGGGCGGCATGTCGCCTTCGGAGTTCCGGGGGACGCGCTTCTCGACGATGGCGCGCTCGCGCCCGGTTCCCATCACCAAGTGCCGCCATGCCGTCATTTTCCCGAATGCGGCGGATGTCAGCTCCAACATGCGGACGATGATGCGTATCGGGGCTATCTCGTTTCGCGCATCTCAACGGCGCTCGCGCAGCACGCATTGGCGACCGAGATCCGCGATCCTCACTTGTCGCCGCCTCGAACTCGCCGACGAGCGTCGCTCCGTGCCATGCGGGCAGGGCAGGGAACGATCATCGGCTTCAATGCAGCGCAGTCGCACCAAATCGTCGATCTGCGAGAGTGTCACATCCTGCGACCAGAGCTTTTCGCCCTGGTGGAACCGCTTCGCGAGCTGCTTCGGCCCCTGTTGTTGCCGCGCCGGATGAGTGAGGTGCACTTCACCCTTGTCGACCAAGGAGTCGACTTGGTGCTGAAAGACATCGCTTCAGAAGGCCTGCAGGCGCTTGAGCGCTTGACGTCATTTGCGAGCTCGCAGCACCTTGCTCGCCTCAGCGTCGATCAGGGGTTTGGCCCGGAGACCCTGTACGAACCGGAACCGGTAACCATGGTCCTCTCAGACAGAAAAGTGGTGTTTCCGCCCGGAAGCTTCCTCCAGGCGACCCAAGACGGCGAGGCGGCGTTGATTGCGGCGGTCCGTGAGGCAGTCTCTGGCTGCCAGCGCGTCGCTGACCTTTTCGCCGGGCTCGGCACCTTCTCGCTAGCGACCGACGCGAGTTATGCGGCTGAGGCTTCGCAGGATGCGACAGCGGCGCTGCGCAGAGCCGCTCCGACGCTGAAGGTCGAGCATCGCGACTTGTACCGCCGGCCGCTCGACCTC
>JBKPON010000084.1:0-3829 GCA_046733135.1 Pseudomonadota bacterium
ACCCTCTCCCCACTGGGGAGAGGGGGAATATCCGCCACTCCTACTCATCATCCCGCCGGGAACTGCATATTGAGGAACACGGCCTTAAGCCCGTTCTTGCGCGCCCATTTCGCGACGCACACCCGCTGCTCGGGCGAAGGATTGTCGCGGACGAGGAGCAACAGGCGCTTCTCGCTCTCGTCCTGGATGAGTTCGCCCAGCGCCAGCCCGCACCCGAGCGCGATGTCATTGAGCTGCGCCTCGGTGTGCATCCGCGCGGGCGTTACGCAGGCGGTGAGCGCCAGGGCGGTCAACGCGCCCACAATCCATCGGCCAAAAGGAGAAGCGTTCGCCATCAGAGCCCTCACCGCATCGCTCCCACGAACTTCTCGAACAGGTAGAAGCTGTCCTGCGGCCCCGGGCTTGCCTCGGGGTGGTATTGCACGCTGAACGCGGGGCGGTCGGTGAGCTCGATCCCGCAATTGCTTCCGTCGAACAGCGACACGTGCGTCTCGCGGACATTGTCCGGCATTCCCTCGCGCTCCACCGCGAAGCCGTGGTTCATACTGGTGATCTCGACCCGTCCGTCGGCGAGGCGCTTGACCGGATGGTTGGCGCCGCGGTGACCCTGGAACATCTTCGACGTCTTACCGCCGACCGCGAGGGCCAGCATTTGGTGCCCGAGGCAGATGCCGAACAATGGCTTCTTGGTCTCCAGCATCTTCTGGATGACCGGCACGGCATATTCGCCGGTCGCCGCCGGATCGCCCGGCCCGTTCGACAAAAAGAAACCGTCCGGCTTGTGCGCCATGACCTCGTCGAAGGTCGCGGTCGCCGGCACCACCGTGACCCGCGCGCCCGCTTCGACCAAATTTCTGAAGATGTTGCGTTTGGATCCGTAATCTACCGCGACGACATGCGGGCTTCTGGGATCGTCGCTGCCCATCTCATATCCCCGCCCCCAGGCCCATTTCCCGCCCGTCCAGCGCTCGACCTGCAGCCGGCTGACGTCCTTCGCGAGGTCCATGCCCTCGAGACCCGGCCATTCCGCGGCCATTCGCTGCAGTTTCTCGAGGTCGAACTGCCCGTCCGGAGCATGCGCGACGGAGATCGTCGGCGGCCCCTCGCCCCGCACCAGCTTGGTCAGGGCGCGCGTGTCGACTCCGGCAATCCCGATCCGCCCCCATTTGCGCATCCAGTCGGCAAAGCCCTGGTTCGCCCGATAATTGCTGGGCTGGGTCACCACTTCGCGCACCAGGCAGCCGAGCGCATGCGCATCCGCCGCCTCGATATCCTCATCGTTCGCGCCGACATTGCCGATGTGCGGAAAGGTGAAGGCGATGACCTGCTTGGCATAGCTCGGGTCGGTCATCACTTCCTGATAGCCGGTCATGGCGGTGTTGAAGCACAGCTCACCGACCGCTTCGCCCTCGGCGCCAAAGCCCTGTCCCCACACCGTCCGACCGTCGGCGAAGACGATGACTCCTGTCGCGCCGTCGGGCCCCTTTGCAAGGGAGCCCTGCGCGTGCAGGGGTCGTACGTCGGCCATCGGCGGGTGAGCCTTTCCGTCCAGGGTTGCAGCAATGTCGCTAAGGCATTGCCGCTATGCGTTTTGGCGGCCCGGGTCAACGTCTGGTCAGGTCCGAATTGCGCCGCTAGGGCTGACCGTTTCCTCAGCGAGCTAGAAAGATGATCCGGGACGATATCAAGACCGCGACCATCGCCGCAATGAAAGGCGGCGACAAGGAAACGACGGCGACCCTGCGTCTCGTCCAGGCCGCGATCAAGAACCGCGATATCGAGGCGCGCACCGGCGGCGCTCCGAAGGATGACGACACGCTGGTGACGGAGGTTCTGCAGAAGCTCGTTAAGCAGCGGCGCGAATCGGCGGACATCTACCGCACCAACAACCGCGAAGACCGCGCCGCGGCCGAGGAGGCGGAGATTGCCGTCATCGAGCGCTTTCTGCCCAAGCAACTGAGCGATGCGGAAGCGCAGGCCAAGATCAGCGAGATCGTCGCCGAGACGGGCGCATCGTCCATGAAGGACATGGGCCGAGTGATGGCGCTGGTGAAGGAGCGCCTGGGCGCATCGATCGAGCCGGCGCGGGCGAGCGGGTTGGTCAAAGCCGCGCTCAGCGGCTGAGCGATTCGCCAACTGTGGATAACTCCTCCTCTCGCGCTTGCGGCGAGGCGATTCGCGATGCCAAGCTCCAAAGCTCGTTCGTCCTGAGCGAAGTCGAAGGGCGCAGGCACAACATCGATGCGATTCTGGGTGTATCTCCTGCGCTGCGCTGACGGCTCCTATTACGCTGGACACACCGACGACATGGAAGGTCGCCTTTGGCAGCACCAACAGGGGATCGGGTGCGATTGGACGATTCGCAGGCGGCCGGTCGAGCTCGCCTGGTGTGAAGCGGCTCCAACCCGCGACGAAGCGCTCGCCTTCGAGCGGCGTATCAAAGGCTGGACTCGGGCGAAGAAGGAGGCGCTGATCGCCGGTGATTGGGACCGGATTGGCTGGCTCGCCAAGCCGCCGCACGAGCGACGTCTCACTGTCGAGCCCGGCACCCCCGGTCTCGTTCGTCCTGAGCGGAGCGCGGAGCGCTTAGTCGAAGGGCACCTTGCACCAACGTTTGAGAAGCGCCCTTCGACTGCGCTCAGGACGAACGAAGCTGTACAGGTGGATAATTGACCCTATCCCCCGCCTGGCTCGACGAATTGCGTGCGCGCACCGTTTTGTCCGCGGTCATCGCGCCGTCCGTGAAGCTCATCCGCGCTGGTCGTGAGTGGAAGGCGTGCTGCCCCTTCCACAACGAGAAGACGCCGAGCTTCACCGTCAATGACGACAAGGGCTTCTATCATTGCTTCGGCTGCAGCGCGCACGGCGATGCGATCCGCTTCCTCACCGACCATCGCGGCATGCCCTTCATGGACGCGGTGAAGGAACTTGCGGCGAAGGCGGGAATGGACGTGCCTGCCCCCGACCCGAGAGCGAAGGAACGCGCCGAGCGCACGTCGACGCTGACTGACGTCATGGCGTCGGTCGCCGCCTGGTATGCCGAGCAGCTTCAGGGCATTGGCGGGGCGGACGCCCGTGAATATCTCAAGCGACGCGGAATCAATGAAGCCACGATCGCGCGCTTCGGTCTCGGCCTGGCACCCGACAGCCGCACCGCCCTCAAGAAGGCGCTCGCGCATCTCGGCGAAGACAAGCTCGTCGACACGGGAATGCTCATTCGGCCCGATGAGGAAGGGAAGGAGAGCTATGACCGGTTCCGCGGCCGGTTGATGATCCCGATCCGCGATCCGCGTGGACGGGTAATCGCGTTCGGCGGGCGCGTCTTGGGCGAAGGCGAGCCGAAATACCTCAACTCCCCGGACACCCCGCTCTTCGACAAGGGCCGAACGCTCTACAACATCGACCGCGCGAGTCCGGCCAGTCGCACAGCGAAACGGCTGATCGTGGTCGAGGGATATATGGACGTGATCGCCCTCGACCGGGCCGGGATTTCTGAAGTCGTGGCGCCGAACGGGACGGCGGTCACCGAGGCGCAGCTCGAACGGATGTGGCGGCTCGATCCCTCTCCCATCCTCTGCTTCGATGGGGATAGCGCCGGCAGAAAGGCCGCGATCCGCGCCGCACTGCGCGCTCTGCCGCTGATCGGACCCGAGCGCACCCTCCGCTTCGTCGAGCTTCCCGCCGGCCAGGACCCCGATGACGTCATCCGTTCCGGCGGCCGAGAAGCGTTCGAAGTCCTCCTCGAAAGCCCGGAACCGCTTGATGCGCGTCTGTGGCGGCACGAAGTCGAAGCGCAGCCCCTCACCACGCCCGAGGCCCGCGCCGGCCT
>JBKPON010000085.1:0-3441 GCA_046733135.1 Pseudomonadota bacterium
ACCTGTCACTGCCGGCAGGCGCCGATGCAGGCCGAGATGGGCACGCCAATCATCCGGTTCCGATGGTTCTCTTCGTTCATGGCGGGCCATGGGGACGAGACAGCTACGGTTACAATTCCTATCACCAGTGGCTCGCTAATCGCGGCTATGCGGTGCTCTCAGTCAATTATCGCGCCTCCACGGGCTTCGGAAAGGACTTCATCACTGCGGGCAATTTGCAGTGGGGAAAAAAGATGCATGACGACCTGATCGACAGCGTGGATTGGGCGATTGCCAACGGCGTCACGACCCCGGACAAGGTCGCAATCATGGGTGGCAGCTACGGCGGCTACGCGACGCTTGCCGGTCTCACCATGACTCCGGACAAGTTCGCTTGCGGGGTCGACATCGTCGGTCCGTCCAATCTCTTTACATTGCTAGGGACGATCCCTGCCTATTGGGAGTCCTTCAAGCAGCAATTCTATCAGCGGATGGGCAACCCGACGACGGAAGAGGGCCGCGCGTTGCTCCAGGCCGCTTCGCCGTTGACTTATGCCGATCGGATCAAGCGGCCACTCCTCATCGGTCAGGGCGCGAACGATCCGCGCGTGAATAAGGCCGAGTCCGACCAGATCGTTAAAGCGATGAAGGCCAAGAATATTCCCGTGACGTACGTCTTGTTTCCGGATGAAGGGCACGGCTTCGCCCGTCCAACCAATAACATCGCGTTCAATGCGGTTGCCGAGAACTTCCTTCAGCCGTGTCTTGGTGGACGAGCTGAACCTATCGGGGACGCAGTTCGGAGCTCTTCGATGCAAGTGCTCAACGGCGCCGACTTCGTGACCGGCCTCCAAAAGTCGGCTGCGGGCAAATAGCGCCGCACTCAATTACTCGAGATGGTGGAACGTCCGGTCTCGACCCATAACGGATACTGAAGTGACTCTTAATTCGGGCAGCCAATGAAAGTGAGCAGCCGCACGCGTTTTCCTCGTCAGCATCAGGGTAAACAAATCTTTATAGGACCCCTCGTGTGGGGCGACTGGCTACACCGACTGCCTGACGCGTCAATCTAAGCACGCCCCCCAAAAAGTGGCTGCTTTCCACCCATTGCGGACGATCCAGAGTGCGTGCCATCGTGCCGCTTGTCTGCGCCGATGACTTGTCCCATGCTTGTCTGGCTCGGTTTATGGGGGAGGCGAGTTGGTGATTTGTGTATCCAGGTTGCTCCGTCACTTCTGTGTGGGTCTAGTCGGAATAACGATCGCTTCGAGCGAAGCTACGGCACAGTTTGAGCCTGAAACTCACTTAGGCACCCGGATTCCCACGCGGCCGGAGAAGTTCAAACAGGACCGCACGGAACAGGTTCTGGCTGAGTATGCGTCTTGCGTCGTGAAAAAGCAGCGGACGTTAGCTTCTCAGTTTGTGCTCGATCGGACGACTCTCCAGTTTGAGAAGAAATATCGGCCTCTGGCCGACGGCAATTGTCTGGCTGAGGCGACTGGCACTTTTTTCGTGGAGGTGGGCCTAACCCTGAGCGGGGACGCCATGCGATTTGCTCTTGCTGGCGCCTTGCTTCGAGACGAGATCGCCGACATCGACCCGGCCCGACTCCCCCAAGCCGCCCAATTACAAATCCCACTTCTTTCCAATGCCGATTATGAGCCGAAGATGGGTCGGCATTATCGGACCGACGAATTGAAGGCGCTCGAAGAAAGCCGGCAGAAAGACCAAACTACCCTTATCATGTATCGGTTTGGCGACTGTGCCGTGCGCTCGAACCCGCAAGCCTCGCGCGCCCTGTTGCAGGCGGCAGCCAACTCCGACGCCGAAGCAGCGGCGGTTCAGTCAATCATGCCGTCGCTCGGCGGATGCCTCGAAAAGGGCGCGCAGATAAAGCTGAATCGTACCGTCCTGCGTGGAGCGCTGGGGTTCAGCTATTACTCGCTCGCCCATGCCCCTGTAGCGCCGCCGCCGGCAACCGCAACCTCACAGCGCTAATCGATCGAAGACCGTTATGACCGGCAGCGGCAGTGTCCGCTTTCCACCCACTGCGGACATTAGACCGGCGCAGCTGCCGCAGCTCGATCGGCTGCTCGCGTTGCGAACCAATAAAGAACGACTCCTAAAATGCTGAGCGCCAGCAACGTAAGCCAGGCCGTGGCGTCGGCTTGTGTCATTCCCCAGAGACAGATGGCGATTCCAGCCGCGCCAGTGACCCAATGAAGAGTACGGAGTGGCGGACGACCCGGCGTGAGCGGCAGCGCTGCGATCGTCAGAGGGTAAATTATCATTCGGGCGAGCGTAGCGACTACAGCTAGCCAGACAAAGCTCCCGCTGATCGCTAACGCTGCGACGATCACTCCTAGGAAAAAAATGGAATTGGCCGGACTTTTCAGCTTGGCGCTGACCGCGCCGAACCAAAGGGGCAGGTCGCCGCGCACGCCCATGGCGTAGGTCACTCGCGGGGTGGAGGCCGAGTTGCCGAGCAAGTTGCCGAGCAAGGAGCAGATCGCGGCAAGCGTGAGCACGGCGGCGCCAACCTGTCCCGCGATGAGCGCCCCAAGGTCAAGCAACGGTGCCTTCGACGCTGACGAGGATTGATGGAACGCGGACACGTATCCAAGTTGGACGACGAAATAGAGTACAGCGCTCACCAGGATCGTCAGACCAACCGCGCGGGGCAGAGTCGAAGCCGGCTCCTTGGTTTCGCCGGTCGGAACAACCGAGTTCTCGAAACCGACGAACGCGTAAAATACGACCAGGAATCCGGCTTCAAGCGAGCCTGTCCCATGACTGACCATTGGGACGGGGGGAGGCCAAAAGAGCACCAGAGCAGCGATGGCGACCGCAACCAATGGCAAAGCCTTCAGGACTGTGAAGCCGCTGAGAAATGCCAGTGCCCTTTTCATACCGAATAGATTGACGAGGATCAGGGCAGTCCAAGCGGCGAGAATAACGGCGATGCGACCGAGGCTGTCGCCCGCCACGCTCCACCAGCGAGCGAGGTAGTCTGCGAGGACATTCAGATTTGCAGCCGCCCCGGCCACTTTGGCTACGTAATAAATCCAGCCCAGCTCGAAGCCGGCCAAACGACCAAATACGAGCCCGTATGTTGCGGGCCCACCGCTCTCCGTGAAGGCGGCTGCGCTTCGGGTGAATGGAATGATCACCAAGAGCGCCGCGACGGCGACAATTAGGAATAACCAGGGCGAGAAGGTTCCCCAATCAACGAGCAGCGTGGCGGGCAATGCGAAGATAGCCGCGCCCACGACGCCGTTGAACGAAAGAAGAGCTGAGCCCCCCACCGTGATCGTCCGTTCCAACGATGGGCATTTGGGTTGGTCCAGGTTGAGCCCCCTCTCGTAAGGTAGAACCTGATACCAGAGGTTCCGGCACTAGTGGAATGTCCCCTTTCCACCCATTGCGGACATTTGGGCCGCACAAGGGATCAAGGGCAAATTT
>JBKPON010000086.1:0-5893 GCA_046733135.1 Pseudomonadota bacterium
GACCTCCACACGATATATTGTCGCGGGCCTTCATTGGCGCCTTCATTCATGAACGGAAGCTGTCTTTCTCCGTCCTTAGGCGCGCGAATTCCTTCCAGCCAGGAGCTCGAACGAAGGGGTTGGTTTCGCGTTCCAGCACAACGCTCGTTGGCAATGTGATCGCGCCCGCATTGCGGAGCTCTTGGACCTCAGTCAGTCGGTCGATGATCGCGGGGTTGCCGGGCTCCGCATGTACCGCAAAACGCGCATTCGCCAGCGTATATTCGTGACCGCAATAGAGCGCCGTCTCGGGGGGCAGTTCGACGAGGCGCCGAAGCGAGGAATACATCTGCTGCGCGGTGCCCTCGAACAAGCGCCCGCAGCCCATTGCGAAAAGCGTATCGCCGACGAAGGCGGTGCGGTCCGCCTCGAATACCAGGGCGATATGGCCGAGCGTATGGCCCGGAATTTCCATCACTCGGCCAACATGATCGCCGATGCGCAGCTCGCTTCCTTCGGAAAGGGCGATGTCGCGGCCGGGGATTTCTTCGGAGGCGGGGCCGGAAACGATGCAGCCGGTCGCGTCTTTCATCGCCAGATTGCCGCCCGAATGATCCCAATGGTGGTGGGTGTTCCACACCTGAGTCACGGTCCAGCCCCGCCGCTTGGCCTCCGCCAACGCCGGCGCCGCATCGCCCGGATCCACCACAGCCGTTTCACTGGTGGGCTCGTCGTGCACGAGCCAGATGTAATTGTCAGTGAAGGCCGGGACCGCGACGATTTCCATGCGACCCTCTACGCTTCGTCCCCAAGTATCGCCAGCGCGTCGGCGGCGAGCTTGCGCCGGTGGCTCCAGCCTACCATTCGCCGCTGTTGGGCATCGATGCCCAAGGCTCGGCGGGGGCAAGGGCCGGCCCTTCCTGCAAAAGTTCAATCGAGATGTTGTCGGGCGTGCGGACGAATGCCATCCGACCGTCGCGCGGGGGTCGATTGATCGTCACACCAGCGTCCATCAGTCGCCGGCATGTTTTGTATCTATCGTTGACCCGGTAGGCGTGATTGCCGTAGTTGCGGCCGTCCGAATAACCGGCCTAATTCCAATTGTGGGTGAGCTCGATCTCTCCGCCCTCGTCTCCTGGAACGCCCAGAAAGATCAAAGTGTACTTGCCCTGGTGCACGTCGTGGCGTCGTCGTTCCTCGAGGCCGAGCAGTTGGAAAAATGCAACAGTGGCGTCGGGATCCGACACGCGAAGCATCGAATGCAGAAATTTCATTTCGATCTACTCAACTCATCGCTATAATAGCACGGTTCGTCGCGGCACTGATCGGCAATAACGACCGATGGCCGCCTTTTAAGCGGACGAACGCAGGGTACACACAGATGATCCAGAAACTGCAGGACAGCCGCGCTGTCCTTTTGGGCGCGGTCGCGATTTTTGCCGTGGGGCTCACCACCAGTGGTTACGTGCTCGGCGACGGGCTAAGGCGCGCCAAGATGGCGGAGCGGACGGTTACCGTCCGGGGCGTTTCCGAGCACAACGTTACCGCCGACCTTGCGACCTGGTCGGTCGATTTCTCACACCAGGGAACGGAGCTCGCGCCTGTGCAGCAGTCCGTCGACCAGCAGGCACGTTCCGTGCGCGCCTTCTTTCAGCGCGCCGGCTTCCGGCCCGAGGACATCGCTGACAGCGATGTAAGTGTCAGTCGGGAGTCGCCGCGAGAAGGTGAGGCGGGTCCGGACAAGCTGACGGTGCGCCGCTCGATCCAGCTCAGGACCGGTGATGTGATGAAAGCGCGCGCCGCTTATGCGCGCCAGGCAGAGCTGTTGCGCGACTCGGTCGAGCTTTCGGGAACGAACATCAGCTACACCTTCACTCGCCTCAACGACCTCAAACCAGGGATGATCGCGGAGGCCAACCAAAATGCGCGGCGTAGTGCGGAGCAGTTCGCCCGCGACAGCGGCGCGTCGGTCGGTCGGATCAAGACCGCCAGCCAGGGCTATTTTTCGATCGGACCGCGCGACGGGGAGGCTTGCGAGGACTGCACGTCTTCGGGCGGCACATCGCCCTTCCAGAAGGTTCGGGTTGTAACGACAATCGATTACGATTTGGGCTAGTTCTTGACGGTAAGTGGCGCGGGAAGGAGCTTCAGCGCTTCCTGCGCCGCTTTGCCGATCGGCCCTTGCGGGTCGCCCGCCGCGGCCCGCTGCCAATATTGGCGAGCGCCGACCTCGTCACCGGTGAAATGCGCAACATGGCCCGCCTCGAACAGGATCGTCGGATCCGACGGAGCGAGGGTCAGCGCCCTGCCGATCGAGACCTCGGCCGTCGTCTTGTCGCCCTCGCGGATCGCTAGCGCGGCGGAAAAATACCAATAGAACGGGTCGGCCGAAATGCTCGCGGCGGCCTCGGTGAGTTTGGCGCGCGCGGATGCGAGGTCGTTCTGCGATTCGGCTACTCGAGCGCGGTCGAGCAAAGCCTCCCCGCGCTGCTCCGCTTCGAGCCCGGGCAACGACAAGGCCTTGTCGAGCGCTAGCGCCGCCTTGCCGTATTGCTCGGCGGCAAGCCACATATTGCCGGCCGCCGCCCACATGCGTGCGGTCGTCGGCTCTTTGTCGGAAGAAGATTTGGCCGCTTCTTCGAAGGCCTGCGCCGCCGCTTCTGGATTGCCGTTCTTTTGGGCATCGAGCGCGCGGCAAACGAGGGCCTCGGGCGTAACCACGTCCGGGCAAGCTGCATTGGCCGATGTGGCAGGAACGGCTGCTGCCGGAGCTGCAGCGGCAAGGGCGGCGGCGAAAAGCAAGATCATTCAACGGGCTCCACCAGGGCGGCAACGGTCCGCAGGATCGCGTCGATCTCGCGCGGCTCCGATAATCGATGGCCGCCGCCTTTGATCGTCAGTAGCTGGACATCCGCTGAACGGAGCCGTCGCAAGGTGCGGAAGGAGATGTCGAGGGGTACGTCTTCATCGCACTCGCCGTGGATGAGTCGCACTGGACAGCGGATGGCGATTCCTTGATCGAGGAGCCTGAGCTGCTGGCCCGATTCCCAGAAATTGTGCGTGAAGATTTGCGGTTCCGGCCCGTAGGGGTTCGGCTCTTCCAATCGGCCGCGTGCCTCAAGCTCGGCCCTTTGCTCCTTGTCAAATCCCCATTCGGTGAAGTCGGGTGCCGGCGCGATCCCAACCAGCGCCTGGACGCGGTCTTCTCGTAGCAGCGCGACGTGCAGCGCGATCCAGCCTCCCATCGACGAGCCAATGACGACAAGCGGGCCGCGCGTCAGGCGGTCGATTACGGCAAGGCTTTCTTCGAGCCAGAGCGCGAGCGTGCCGTCTTCGAACCGGCCGCTGCTGGAGCCCGTTCCCGAATAATCGAGCCGAAGCATTCCAAGGCCGCTGCGCTCGGCGAATGCGTCGAGCGCGAGGGCCTTCGTCCCCTCCATGTCCGACGCATAGCCGGGAAGAAACACGAGAGTTGGACGCTGTCCGCAGCGAAGGCGGTAGGCGATCCGTCGTTCGACCACGTCTAGGTATGCAAGGGCAGGTTGAGTCATCTAGGAAAGTTGTAGCCGGCAACAGCGTGGGCGCTAAGAGCGGTGGCGGAACGACTGGGCCCGCGACAGGTTTCGGACAGCGCGAGGAGGCCTTCTTCCATGAAATATCGCAAGCTCGGCGACAGCGATCTCGAAGTTTCTGAAATCGCACTCGGCTCGTGGCTCACCTATGGCGCCGGGGTCGCCGCCGAGACCGCCCGCGCCTGCCTCGACGAGGCCTTCGCCCAAGGTATCAACTTCATCGATACGGCCAATGTCTATGGGCGCGGCGCTGCCGAAACCTTCCTTGGCGAAGCGCTGCAAGACCGCCCTCGCGACAGCTACGTGCTCGCGACCAAACTCTACTTCCCGATGAGCGAAACTGATCGAGGACTTTCGCGGACGCAGGTCGAAAAGCAACTCGACGCATCGCTGAAGCGCCTTCGGACCGACTACGTCGATCTCTATCAATGCCATCGCTACGACTGGGACACGCCGCTCGAGGAAACGATGGAGGCGCTCACCCGGGCCGTTGAGAGCGGCAAAACGCGGTACATCGGCTTTTCCGAATGGCCGGCCGAACGGATCCAGGCAGCACTCGATTTGTCAGGAGTGGCAAAATTCGTTTCGAGCCAGCCGCAATATTCGCTGCTCTGGCGCGAGCCCGAAGACGAAGTGATCCCGCTGTGCGCCGCGAACGGCATTTCGCAGATCGTCTGGTCGCCGCTCGCCCAGGGCGTGCTCAGCGGCAAATATGACCCAGACCGGCCGCCGCCTCGGGATTCCCGCGCCGCGCATACCGAAATGGGCGGGTTCATCGACCGCTTCATGGACCCGCGCGTGCTTCGCGCCGTGCAGCGGCTGAAGCCGCTCGCCGAGGAAGCCGGGCTAACCATGAGCCAATTCGCGCTTGCCTGGGTCTTGCGCGAGCCGAATGTCGCATCCGCGATTATCGGTGCATCCCGTCCCCAGCAGGTCCGCGAGAATGCTCATTCCTCGGGCCTGGTCATCGACACGCAGCTGTTTCTTCGGGCCGAAGCGATGGTCGACGAAGCCTTGGCCAACATCGAAGCCTGATCGGGCGGCGGGGACGCGGCTGGCCGCCGCTAGATCGCCTTGGAACTGCCTCGCGACGGGGACACGAAAACGTCCTCGATCGTGAGGTCGAACAATTCGGCGATCCGGAAGGCGAGCGGGAGCGACGGATCATATTTGCCCGTCTCGATCGCATTGACGCTCTGGCGCGACACCTCGAGTTTCTCGGCAAGGTCCTGCTGGCTCCAGCCGCGTTCGGCGCGCAGCACCTTCAGCCGGTTGATCATGCAACGGGCCGCCGATCGGAGGCCATGACCATCCAGCTGCTGCGGGACGCGGGAAAATACGAGCCGTCCATGTCTGGCATCCCTTACATTGTGTAAAGCGCACTTTACCCTGCGTGTCAAGCCGTGTCAAGCGACCTTTACTTCAAATGCGTTCGGCGGGAGCAGTTGAGGGGGAAGGGCCGGATCGCTAGATGCAGCGGACAATGACGAAGATGTGCAAGATCCAGCTTCGCGATGGCTCGGTGAAGGAAATGCCGGAGGGCTCGACCCCGGCCGATGTCGCCGCCGCGATCGGGCCTGGGCTTGCCAAGGCGGCGCTTGCGGCCAGGATCAATGGCGAGATCCGCGACATCACGCGCCCGATCGAAGGGGATGTTGAGCTCGCCCTCATCACCTCACGCGACGAGCGGGAGGCCCTGGAGCTGGTCCGCCACGATTTCGCGCACATCCTCGCTGAGGCGGTGCAGAAACTGTTCCCGGGGACCCAGATCACTTTCGGTCCGGCGACCGAGGACGGCTTTTATTATGATTTCGCGCCGACACCGGACCATGGCCCGTTCACCGAGGACGACCTTCCGGCAATCGAGGAGGAGATGCGGCGCATCATCGCCGCCGACAAACCGCTGCTGCGCGAAATATGGACCCGCGACCGAGTGCGCGACTTCTTCGACAAGCAAGGGGAAGCCTTCAAGGCCGAATGGGTGATGGAGCTACCTGAAGGCGAGACCATCACGATGTACCGCACCGGTGAGGGTGAGGGGGCCTGGATCGACCTTTGCCGTGGACCGCATCTCCCCTCGACCGGAAAGCTCGATCCGAGCGCCTTCAAATTGACCCGCGTTTCGGGTGCTTATTGGCGCGGCGACCCGAAGAATCCGATGCTTTCGCGCATCTACGGGACCGCATGGCTCAACAAGAAGCAGCTCGACCAATATCTCGTCCGGCTCGCTGAGGCAGCCAAGCGCGACCATCGGAAGATCGGGCAGGAGATGGACCTTTTCCACCTCCAGGCCGAAGCCCACGGGAGCGTCTTCTGGCACCCCAAGGGCTACGTCATCTGGC
>JBKPON010000087.1:0-9639 GCA_046733135.1 Pseudomonadota bacterium
CTGCCTTCACCTCGGTATCCCAATAAGCGCCCTTCACCAGGCGGACCATCAGTTTTCGGCCATGCGCCCTCGCCGCCTCGACCACCCAGTCGCACAAAGGTGCGGCGCGCTTTTGATAGGCCTGAATGGCGATGCCGAAACCTGACCAATCGTTGGCGAAGAGCGACTCATCAGCAAGCAGCGCCTCGAACACGTCCATCTGCAGCTCGAGCCGATCGGCTTCCTCGGCATCGATGGTGAAATGGACGTCGGCCTTCGATGCCTTCAGAGCGAGCTCGCGCACGACCGGCAGAACCGCGGCCAGAGCTTCGTCATGGTGCGTATATTCATAACGCGGATGAAGTGCGGTGAGCTTGACCGAAATGCCCGGCGACTTTCGAAGGCCGCCCGTCGCCTCCGCCGCGATACGATCGAGGGCGCCGCGATACGCGTCGGCGTAGCGCTCGGCGTCATCGAAGGTCCGCGCCGCCTCGCCAAGCATGTCGAAGCTGTGGCTCAGGCCCCTCGCCCGCTCCGGCGCGGCGCGCCTCAGCGCCTCGTCGATCGTGCGGCCGAAGACGAAATTGCGGCCAAGGATCTTCATCGCCTCGCGCACGGCGGTGCGCACCACCGGCTCGCCGAGGCGCCCGACCGCCCGGCCGAGTGCCGCTCGCCAGTTGTCAGAGCGGTCTTGCGCGCCCTCGATCACTTTGCCGGTCAGCAACAGCGAGAAGGTGGCAGCATTGACGAACGAGGAGTCCGATCGGCCCAGCTTCTCCGACCAGTCGGGGCCGGACAACTTGTCGGCAATCAGCTCGTCGGCCGTATGCGCATCGGGGATGCGGAGCAGCGCCTCTGCCAGGCACATCATCGCGATGCCCTCGTCCGAACCCAAATCGTAGGCCTGCAGAAACGCATCGACGCCGGACGGCTTGTGTGCCCGAACGCCTTTCACCAGCGCGCGTGCGGTCGCCGCCGCCTCTCCCATTTCCCTGGAATCTAGCCGCGCTTCAGCAATACGCTCCGTCGCGACCTGTTCCTCGTCAGGCCGATAGGCGCGGCGAAGCTCGGCTCGATCGGCGGTTCCGACTTGCCTGGCAGGCGGCGCTATGCGGGCTGCCCGTGGCAATGCTTGTACTTTTTGCCCGAGCCACACGGGCATGGCGCGTTGCGGCTGACCGGCGCTTCGACCACCCCGCCCAGCGTGCCGCCGCTGGGCAGCGGCGGCTGCGGAATGTTCGCCAGTGGTGGCAGGTTAGACAGCACGGCCCCGGTTGCCGCGTCGATGTCCGCGGTATCGTCGTCCCCCGAGAAGGGGTCGAGATGTTGCGTAATGAAGTCCGGCAAACCCTGCGGCGGCGTCTCCTCGAGCTGGACCTGAGCGCGCATGAGAATGCGCGTCACTTCCTCGCGAATTGCGACGAGCAACCGCTCGAACAGAAGAAAGGCCTCCTGCTTATATTCGTCGATCGGCTTCTTTTGCGCATAGCTGCGCAGGTGGATCACCTGCCGCAGCGCGTCGAGCGTCGCGAGATGCTCCTTCCAATGGTGGTCGAGGGTCTGAAGCAGGATTTGCTTTTCGACATCGTTCCAGCGTTCCGCCTCGAAATTCACCAGCTTGGAGGCCATCGTCTCCTCGGCCAGGCCGACCAATCGGTCGGTGATCATTTCCTGATCGACCGCTTCCTCCTGAAGCCAGCCGTCGATCGGCGGCTGGAGGCCCAGCACCTCGTCGATACTCTCCTTAAGGTTGGGGACGTTCCATTGCTCAGGATAGGTACCCTCCGGGCAGTTCACGGCGACGATTGCGCCGATCGTCTCGGCGCGCATGTCGGTGATGACGTCGCTGACGCTCTCCGCGTCCATGATGTCAGCACGCTGTTCGTAGATGACCTTGCGCTGATCGTTCATCACGTCGTCGAATTCCACGACCTGTTTGCGGATGTCGTAGTTGCGCGCCTCGACTTTCTTCTGGGCAGTCTCGATGGCCTTGGAAATCCACGGGCTGACGATCGCTTCGCCATCCTCCAGATTCTTGTTCATGAGCCGAGAGAACATGGTTTGCGGACCGAAGATGCGGAGCAGGTCGTCGTCGAGACTCAAATAGAATTTCGAAAGACCCGGGTCGCCCTGGCGGCCTGAGCGACCGCGTAGCTGATTGTCGATGCGGCGGCTCTCATGCCGCTCGGTGCCGAGGACGTAAAGACCGCCAGCTTCGAGCACGCGCCGCTTTTCATCCCCAACTTCCTGGCGTATCCGCTCGATCGCCCGATCCTTCTCCGGCCCATCCTCCACATCGCGAAGTTCGTCTTCGATCCGGAAATCGATATTGCCGCCGAGCTGAATGTCGGTGCCGCGGCCCGCCATGTTGGTCGCAATGGTGACGGCCCCCAGACGGCCTGCCTGCGCGACAATATGGGCTTCCTGCTCATGGAAGCGGGCGTTCAGGACCGAATGCCTGATGCCCTCATTCTGGAGATATTCCGAAAGCATCTCCGATTTCTCGATCGAGATGGTGCCGACCAGGACCGGCTGGCCGTGCTCCTGTTTCGCTTTGATCTCCTCGGTGATCGCGGCGAACTTCTCGGGCATCGTCTTGTAGAAGACGTCGTCTTCGTCGATGCGCTGAACCGAAACGTTAGTCGGGATCGCGACGACGTTCATCTTGTAGATGTCGAAGAATTCCGGGGCCTCGGTCATCGCCGTGCCGGTCATTCCCGCGAGTTTCGGGTACATTCGGAAATAGTTCTGGAAGGTGATCGAGGCGAGCGTCTGGTTTTCCGGCTCGATGTCGACCCCCTCCTTGGCCTCGACGGCCTGGTGGAGACCGTCCGACCACCGCCGTCCCTCCATCATGCGGCCGGTGAATTCGTCGATGATGACGACCTTCCCCTCCTTCACGATGTAGTCGATGTCCTTCTTGAACATAACATTGGCCTTGAGGGCCTGGTTCAGATGATGGACGACCTGGGTGTTGGCGATGTCGTAGAGATTGCGACCTTCGATCAAGCCGCGTTCCTCGAGCACGCGTTCGGCCTTTTCGGTGCCGTCTTCGGTCAGGACGACGCTCTTTTGCTTCTCGTCCTTCTCGTAATCGGCCTCCACTAGACTTTTCACGATCCTGTCGGCCGCAAGGTAGAGGTCGGACTTGTCGTCCGTCGGGCCGGAGATGATCAGCGGCGTACGCGCTTCGTCGATGAGGATCGAATCGACTTCGTCGACGATGGCATAATGGAAGGGGCGCTGGACCATCGCCGCGCGCGAATATTTCATATTGTCGCGCAGATAATCGAACCCGAACTCGTTGTTCGTACCGTAGGTGATATCGGAGCCATAGGCCTCACGCCTTTGCTCGTCGCTGAGATTGGGCACGATCACCCCGACCGTCATGCCGAGGAAACGATAGATCTGACCCATCCAGTCGGCGTCGCGACGGGCAAGATAGTCGTTGACCGTGACGACATGGACACCCTCGCCTTCGAGCGCGTTCAGATAGACGGCAAGCGTCGCCACCAGCGTCTTGCCTTCGCCCGTCTTCATCTCCGCGATCTCGCCGCGGTGGAGCGCGATGCCCCCGATCAGCTGGACGTCATAGTGGCGCTGGCCGAGCGTTCGGATCGCCGCTTCACGAACGGTCCCGAAGGCTTCGGGAAGCAGGTCGTCGAGCGCTTCGCCGTCGGCGAGACGCTGCCTGAAGCGCTCAGTTTGCGAGCGCAGCTCATCGTCGGACATCGCCGAAATGTTCGGTTCGAGAGCGTTGATGGCGTCGACATATTTGCCGAGACCGCGGACATAGCGGTCGTTGGCCGATCCGAAGATGCTCTTTGCCAGTCCGGCGATCATGAAATTCCCTTAAATACCTGCGCGTTCATGAGGGCGAAGACCCATCGCCGACGCTCTGGGAAACTGCGCTGGGCGATGTAAGGAGCGCCCCAGCCGTAGTCAATTAAGGGAGGCGCCTTGTGGGAAGGTTAACTGGCGGCTGTCTGTGCGGCAGCGTGCGCTATGAGTTACGGGGCGAGCCCGACGACGCAGGGTGGTGCCATTGCCGGACATGCCAACTATTCAGTGGGTCTCCAGCGATGGCGTTCGCAAGCGTCCCGCGCGAGGATTTCGTGTGGAGCAAGGGCGAGCCACGGTGGATCCAAACGTCCAACTTTGGACGCCGGGCCTTTTGCAGCAATTGCGGAACAGGGCTTCAAGTCCAGGTCGATCACCAGCCGGAGACCGTCGATTTCCCGCTCGTCACTCTGGACGAGCCGGACGCCGCGACCCCTGGCTTTCATATCTTCTGGGGGAGCAAGGTCGCGTGGTTCACGCCTGGCGACGAAAGTCCCAAATATGAGAAGTTCCGGCCGAATACTCGCGGATTGGCGGGCACCGAGCCGCCGGACGGGTCCTCGCTTTCAGGCGGCGGATGAAGATGAGGCAGAGGCGCCGAGGCTGCTTTCCAGCCACTGTTGAATCTGGCTCCGGGGGGCAGCGCCGACCTTCTGTGCGATCGGCTGACCATCCTTGAACAGCAGCATGGTCGGGATTCCGCGAACGCCGTAGCGGCCGGGGGTATCCGGATTCTCGTCAATGTTGAGCTTGGCGACGGTCAGCTTGTCCCCGAGCTCGTTAGCAATCTCTTCCAGCGCCGGAGCGATCATGCGGCACGGTCCGCACCATTCGGCCCAAAAATCCACGAGCACGGGCTCGGAGGCCCCGAGAACGTCGGTGGCAAAGCTCTGATCGGTGACCGTCTTGGTGGCCATGGCGGGCGACTCTCCTACGAAAGGCGAAAGGTTAACGAGCATATGGGGCGTCGCGTGCCGCCTCTCAAGCGTCAAGTTCGAACAGTTTCGGACCTGCCGTGTAGAGCAAGGCGGCGGCGACTTCCCGGCCGGGAAAGATCATTTGAAGCGCTTCGAGGTAAGCCCTCATTTGGGCGCGATGGGAATTCGGGATCTGCGCTGCGACGGGCGGTACCCGCCCGGTCTTGAAATCGATCACCGACACTCGCGTTTCTTCGACCAGCAGTCGGTCGACTGTGCCCGCGATCACTCGGCCGTCGGGCAGAGTGGCGGCCAGCGGTGCCTCGCCGAGCGAATTGGGGCCAAACAAAGGGGCGAAAACGGGGTCGGAAAGTATCCCGCAGACCTGATTGACGATTTCGTCTCGAATTGCCGCATCCGAGAGTTGGGCGCAGCGCTCGAGCCACCGGTCGGCCGACTCGGCTCTGGCACCCGGCGCGACGGCGGGGAGACGTTCGAGCAGCTGGTGGATCCATGTCCCGCGCAGCGCCGCGGCACGAGTCGCCGCGGTCGGTGGCGGGGCAGCGTCGTCGTCCGCGGCAATCGCCGACGGCGCGAGCGGCCGCGGCGGTCTTGCCTCGGGCGGGGCGGCCGAAGTCGCCCACTCGGGCAGGATCGCCGGCGGAAGTCCGACGCTGGCCCTCCCTCGTCTTCGCGGCGCCGCGGCGGTGGATCCATAGCGTAGCGTGACATGCGCCTCGCCAGGCCCGGCGATCGGGGTCATGGCCTGCTCAACGATCCGGTGCCAAGAATTGGTTGGCCGCGGGTCGGACCCGTCCTTCTTCGCTTTGGGCATCGCGCCGCTGACGATGAGCCGGTCGGCGGCGCGGGTGAGAGCGACGTAGAGCAGCCGCAGATGCTCCTCGAGATCTCGCTTTTCCTCGGCGAGAATGACTTCGTCGAAGGGGGGGCAGCGCTCATCCTTTTTCGGTCTGAGAAGCGGCGCCGGGCCCACACCCTCAACCTCTATGTCGACGGTAAGGGGGATGCGGCCCAGCCTCGCCGGGTCTGCCGTCGCGTCGGCGATAATGACGACTGGCGCCTCGAGGCCCTTGGCGCCGTGGACGGTCATCACCCGCACCTGATTAGCCGGCTGGGCGGGATCGCGCTGAACATCCACCGTTCCACGTGAGAACCAGGCGAGAAAGCGGTCGAGCGAGGCGATTTCGGTACGCTCGAACTCGAGTGCGCTGTTCATCAGCTCGTCGATTGCGTCGCGCGATGCAACGCCCAAGCGCCCGAAAAGCTTGCGGCGACCCTGCATGGGACCCGAAAGGATCGTCTCCAGAAAGCGCGAAGGCGGCGTGTAATCGGCGATCCGCAGCAACTCACTGAGCGCCTCGTGCGCCTCCGGAAAGGCTGCGGCCCGTTGCCGAAGCTCCCGCCAAAGCGATCCCTTTCGCCCGTAGGCGAGATCGCGGAGCCGTTCTTGATCCCAGCCGATCAGCGGGGAGACGAGGAGGCAGGCGAGGCTCAAGTCGTCGTTCGGCTGCACCGCGAACTTCAGCGCCGCGAGCAAATCCTGCACCGCGAGCGGTTCATGGAGGTGCAGGCGGTCGACGCCAGCGACCAGGACGCCTGCCGAAAACAGCCGCGCGACGATCAGCGAAGCAAGTTCCCCGCGACTGCGCACCAGCACTAATATGTCGCCCGGCGCAAGCTCCCGACCCGTCGAGGCAAGCACCGGCGCCTCCTCGATCATCGATCGGATGCGGTCCGCGAGCTCCGTCGCATATTTGCGGTCGCGCTGCTTGATCCATCGCTCCTCGCCCTCATCGCTTTCGTCGGGGGACGCTTCGACCTCAAAGGGCGCCCATAGCTCGACGGAGCCGGGGCGGTCGCTGTGGTGGGCGCGATGGGGCGGCGGTGATTCGCTGAGCGCGAGAGCCCCTGGGCCGACGAACTCGATCACCGCATCGACGACGTCGAGCACCGGCTGCGCTGAACGGAAGCTCGCAGCAATCGACAGGTCGCGAAATTCCTGCGCTCTTCGCTGATAGCTGAACAAGTCGTCGCCCGTGCTGAGTGCCCCAGCTCGCTGCTTGAAAGTCTCCCTTGCCTCCTGGAACCGGCGCGGATCAGTGCCCTGGAAGCCGTAGATCGCCTGTTTGAAGTCACCGACCATGAACAGCGTGCGCACTCGCTGCTCTGTCTCGCTCGATCCGCTGAAGAATTCCTCTACGAGGCGTTCGATTATGTCCCACTGCGCGGCATTGGTGTCCTGCGCCTC
This sequence comes from Pseudomonadota bacterium, assembly GCA_046733135.1. Classification (GTDB taxonomy): domain Bacteria; phylum Pseudomonadota; class Alphaproteobacteria; order Sphingomonadales; family Sphingomonadaceae; genus Sphingomicrobium. The sequence goes on from JBKPON010000087.1 coordinate 7,006, forward strand.
GTCGACGAGGACGTGGTCCACCTGCCGGTCGAGCTTGTACCGCACCCAATCCGCCATGCCGGGCTTGCCGAGCAGACCGCGGGTCCACTCGATCAAATCGTTGAAGTCGGCCACACCGGCTGCGCGCTTGGCCTGCACATAGGCCTTGGCGAAGGCTTGGCCGGCGCGGAGTCCCGCGGCGATGTCGACTGCCAGCCGAGCGCCATTTTGAAGGCGCAACAATTCGCCGATCAAGACCGCCAGGCGTCCCGCTTGCGACTCGTAATGCGGCTCGGCCTTAGTTTGCCCGCTCGACACTCGAAGCGTGTCCTTGTCGGTAAGCACGACCTTGCGCAGTTCGGGAAGGGCCGCGGCCCGTTCGATCGGAGTCAGCGCCAGCCACCGCTCGATCACCTCCGCGTGACCGAGTCCCTTCTGCGCTCCCCATCGCCGGTTGGCATCAGCCACCGCGCGCAGCAGATCACAATCGAACCGGTCGTCGCCGCAATGGTCGGAGATGTAATCTTCGAACGATCCTGCCGGCAGATTCATCAATTGCCGGATCGCGAGTTCAATCGCATCGCGCTTCCCGAGCGCCGCCATTGCTTCAGGTTTGCGGGCGCAGGCCTGGAGATATTCGACCGCCCTCTCCTCGCCGAGGCGCCTGCTGAGACACTGGACGTCGCGGATCAACTCTTCGTCGCCATCGGCCTCCGCATCGGCCATCAGCTCGGCCAGCGTCCGGCGAACCAGCTCCTGCTCGGCGCGACCTTCGATCGGCTGGAATCCGGGCACGATGCCCGCTTCCGCGGGGAACGCGGCAAGGAGTGACTGGGCGAAGCTGTGAATAGTCTGGATCTTGAGTCCGCCTGGGCAATCAAGCACCCTCGCGAACAGCTGCCGCGCGCACCGTCGCGCATTGGGATCGTTCGATTCCCCGAGCGCCAGCAAATCGGCGGCGAGCTCGCTGTCCTTCAAACGCACCCAGGCCGCGAGCCTCGCGCCAATACGGTTGGCCATCTCAGCCGCGGCGGCTTTGGTGAAGGTCAGGCAAAGGATGGATTCAGGCCGCGCCCCCTTCAGTAGTAGACGCAACACCCGAGCGGTCAGCACTTGCGTCTTGCCCGTACCCGCGGAAGCCGACAACGCCGCGTGCACAGCGGGATCGGAGGCGAGCGCTTGCTCGTCCCTCAGCTGCGGAAACGTCTTGAAACGCGCCCTCATGCAGCTTCCAAACTCGCGCTGAACGCCATAGAGAATGCTTCATGGATGACAGCGACGACGACATCGACAAGGCCAACGAGCAACGCCGCAACAAGCTGGTGAAGGCAGGTGTCGCCGTCGGGATCGGCTCGGCCGCCATCGTCGCTGCCCTGCTCTACGCCTCCAAAGTCAAGAAAAGGCCGCGCCGCTAAGCTCATTTGCGGCCGTACCATTCTTCCAGGCGCATCAGCTGATCGTAATCGCCGTAAGGCGCGTAGACTGGATTGAGCTTGGCGGTGAAGGGCTCGTTCCCGGTCAGCCATCGACCCGCAGCCTCAACGAAATTTCGGTAGGCGTGGTCGAGGAACTCACCCCGCGGCATATCCTTGTCGGGACGCATCAATCGTCCGAACTTGCCGCGATAGCGTGCCAGCGACCAATATTCGAAAGCCTTCGGATCGCCGCTAAGGCCCTCAAATCCACCGGCACGCCCGACGAGGCCCAACAATCCTAGCTGTAGCGCGAAGCCCTCGTTGACTGCCTTTTGCGTTGGCGGCGCGCCTGTCTTGTAATCGATGATTGCGAGGCTGCCGTCGGCGAAGCGGTCGATGCGGTCGGCTCGGCCGTGGACGATCACTCCAGCGAACGTGGCCTCGCCGGTCACCTCGGCCTGCAGTGGCCGGCGTCCCTCCGACTGGTTCTGTCGCTCCAGCGTCGCGATCCAATCGATGGCTTCGAGGAGGCGGGGCGCCCACAGCGCGCGCAGCATCGGGTGGATCGCGTCGTCCTGTAGCAGCCGTTCAGCGCGGGGGCGCAGCTTGTCCGGGTCGCACTGGTCGTGCTGCAGCCATTCCTCGAGAGTTTTGTGAACGGCCTCGCCTTTCCAGCGCGCGGTATGATCGGCATCGACCGGATCTTCGGAGCGGAGCTTGAGGATGGCCTGCGCATAGAAAGCGAAGGGATCGGCCTTCAGGCGATCCACTTGCGTGACAGAAATCCCTTGGGGTCGCTGTTCAGCAGGCGGCGAGGGCGCCGGCCGCTCTACCGGCTGCGCGGTTCCAGGATCGTCGAGCGCATGAGTCAGCCGCTCCAGCCGCGTGTCGCGCGGGAGGCCGCCGGTCATGGCGTCGAGACGAAGTAGGAAACGCGAAGCGACCGTCGGCGAGCGGCTGTCGCGTTTTGCCCGGGTAATCAGGACGTGGGGCGCGCCCAGCGCGCTTGCGAAATCGTGGGCGGAAAGACCAATGCGCGTGTCGAGCGTCGGCATGCCGAGGTTCGCGCGAACTGCCGGCGGCAGCCATGGGTCGGGTGCGGGCAGCCCCGGCCAGACGCCCTCGTTGAGGCCCCCCAGCACGACCAAATCGGCGCGTTGCAGCCGAGCCTCCAGCAATCCCCAGATGAAGATGCGTGGATGGCCGCCGTAGGGCGGGCTAACCGTGCGTTCATCGAGCA
>JBKPON010000088.1:0-14139 GCA_046733135.1 Pseudomonadota bacterium
CGCCGGATGATCGAACAGGGATTCACTGAGTTCCAGACTCCGATCCTGACGGCGAGCTCGCCGGAGGGCGCACGCGACTATCTGGTGCCCAGCCGGGTGCATCCGGGCAAGTTTTACGCACTCCCGCAGGCTCCGCAGATGTTCAAGCAGCTGATCATGGTTGCGGGCTTCGACCGCTATTTCCAGATCGCGCCCTGCTTCCGCGACGAGGATGCTCGCGCCGACCGGAGTCCGGGCGAATTCTATCAGCTCGACTTCGAGATGAGCTTCGTTACCCAGGATGACGTCTTCGCGGCGATCGAGCCCGTACTGTCAGGCGTCTTCGACGAATTCGCCAAGGGGCGCACCGTTACCCCGCCCGGTGAATATCCGCGCATTCCGTACAAGGAGTCGTTGCTGAAGTACGGCACGGACAAGCCGGACCTCCGCAATCCGCTCTTGATTGCGGACGTCGGCGACCATTTCAAAGGCTCCGGGTTCGGCCTCTTTGCCAAGATCGTCGATGGCGGCGGCGCGGTTCGCGCGATCCCCGCGCCAGGGACGGCAGAGAAAAGCCGCAAGTTCTTCGACGACATGAACGAGTGGGCGCGCTCCGAGGGTTTCGCCGGGCTCGGTTATGCGACCCGAAAGGGCGGCGAATGGGGCGGACCCATTGCGAAAAACCACGGCTCGGAAGGGATGGACCGCCTCGCCGACCAGCTGGGCTTGGGGCCCGACGACGGCATCTTCTTTGCTGCCGGCAACGAAACCGAAGCGGTGAGGCTTGCCGGCTTCGCCCGCACCCGTGTCGCCGAACAGCTCGATCTGTTGGAGAAAGATGCCTTCCGCTTTTGTTGGATCGTCGATTTTCCGATGTTCGAGTTCAACGAGGAGCAGAAGAAGATCGACTTCAGCCACAATCCCTTTTCGATGCCGCAGGGCGAGATGGGGGCGCTCGAGACCAAGGACCCGCTCGAGATTCTCGCCTGGCAGTATGACATCGTCTGCAATGGTGTAGAGCTGAGCTCGGGCGCCATCCGGAACCATCGGCCGGACATCATGTACAAAGCGTTCGAGATCGCCGGCTACACGCGTGAGGAGGTCGACACGAGCTTTTCGGGCATGATCAATGCCTTCAAGTTTGGAGCGCCGCCGCACGGTGGGTCGGCCCCGGGCATCGACCGGATAGTCATGCTGCTCGCCGACGAACCCAATATCCGCGAGGTGATCCTCTTCCCGATGAACCAGAAGGCGGAGGATCTTATGATGAATGCTCCGGCACCCGTCATGGACAAGCAGCTGCGGGAGCTTCACATCAAGGTGGTCGAGCCGAGCTGATCGGCGACTCGAAGGGGAGGGGGAAATGGCTCGCTTGTCGGTGATCTCCGCGGTGGCCATGCTTTTGGCCACCTCGGTAGCGGCGCAAACGGTTGACGTCCGCGCTGGCCGCCTGATCGACCCTGGATCCGCCAAGGTACTGGCCGATCAGCGCATCCGGATCGTCGACGGCAAGATCCTCTCGGTCGTCCCCTGGAAAGATGCCGACGGCGCGGCCGCCGTCGACTGGTCCGGCTACACCGTGCTTCCGGGCCTGATCGACCTGCACACGCATCTCGCCGACGGCGCGATCGACGAAAATGACAGCGACCCGGCGGGACCGCTCAAGCGCAGCGAGGCGCGGACGATCCTCAAGGGCGTCGTGGCCGCGCGGACCGAGTTGCGATCCGGATTCACGACCGTGCGGGACGTCGGGGTCTATCGCGGCCTGACGGACATCGCGTTGCGCGATGCGATCAAAGACGGCGAGATTGAGGGGCCGAGGATGTTCGTCGCGGGCGGGTACATCACGACACCCGGCGGTGGCGGCGAGATCGACGCTTTGGCGCCGGACATTCCATTGCCCGAGACCTTCCGTATCGGCGAAGTCCATAACGCGTCCGAGGCGCGCGATCGGGCGCGCTACCTGCTCGATCACGGCGCGGACTTCATCAAGCTGATCGCCACCGGCGCGGTTCTGGCGCTCGGCAGTGAGCCCGGGGCGCTCGAGCTCTCGCCTGAGGAAATGAAGGCGGCGTGCGATGAGGCGAAGCTTCGCGGCACCTATTGCATCGCTCATGCGCACGGCGCGGAGGGCATCAAGGCGGCGATTCGCGCAGGCGCTCGGACGATCGAGCATGCGAGCTATCTCGATTCGGAAGGAATTGCGCTCGCCAAGAAGAACGGCGTGTGGCTCGACATGGACATCTACAACGGCGACTGGATCAACGAGGTCGGGACGAAGCAGCACTGGCCGGCCGAATATCTGCGCAAGAATATTGAGACGACGGACGTCCAGCGGCAAGGCTTCGCGGCGGCGGTGAAGGCGGGGGCCAAGCTTACCTTCGGCACGGACGCGGGCGTTTATCCGTACGGGCTCGGGGCTCGCCAATTCGCGTACATGGTCCGGTACGGCATGAGCCCCATGCAGGCGATCCAGTCGGCGACGAGCGAGGCGGCGCGAGCGCTCCGAATGGAAGGCCAGGTGGGCACCCTCGCTCCGGGCGCTTACGGGGACCTCGTCGCGGTCAAAGGCGATCCGCTGCAGGACATTCGCGTCCTCGAACACGTCGAGGGTGTGATCAAGGAAGGCAAGCCGATTCGCTAGATGGCGCGGAGTCTCCCTCCGCGCGTTGGGCAGCAAACTTAGCAAACTTCCGGCCACATGTTCTCCTATTGTTCTTCTCGAACATATAGGGTACGAACGTCCCCCAGGCAGAGTTCGGCTGCCGTTGCTGAAGCGGAATGACCGCTTGCATTGACGAGGGAGACAAGGGACATGGCAGCGCAGTTGAAGATCATCGGTAGCGGAGTGGAATCCCCAAGCATGGACCGGCAAAAGGCGCTCGAAGCAGCGCTCGCCCAGATCGATCGCGCGTTCGGCAAGGGTTCGGCGATGAAGCTCGGCAGCCGCGAAAAGATCGAGATCGAGACGATCTCGACGGGCTCGTTGGGGCTCGACATCGCGCTCGGCGTCGGCGGCCTGCCGCGCGGCCGGATCGTCGAGATTTACGGGCCGGAGAGCTCGGGCAAGACGACCCTGGCGTTGCACGCCATTGCCGAAGCGCAGAAGAATGGCGGATCGGTAGCTTTCGTCGATGCGGAGCATGCGCTCGATCCTGTTTATGCGAAGAAGCTCGGCGTCGACATCGACGAGCTGATCGTGTCGCAGCCCGATACGGGTGAGCAGGCGCTCGAGATCGTCGACACGCTCGTGCGTTCGAATGCGATCGACGTGCTGGTGGTGGATTCGGTGGCTGCGCTGGTCCCTCGGGCCGAAATCGAGGGCGAGATGGGCGACAGCCATGTCGGCCTGCAGGCGCGGCTGATGAGTCAAGCGCTGCGTAAGCTCACGGGGTCGATCAGCCGGTCGCGCTGCACCGTCATCTTCATCAACCAGGTGCGGATGAAGATCGGCGTGATGTACGGCAATCCGGAGACGACGACAGGGGGCAATGCGCTGAAATTCTACGCTTCGGTGCGCCTCGACATCCGACGCACCGGCCAGATCAAGGACCGCGACGACATCGTCGGCAACACGACGCGCGTGAAGGTGGTCAAGAACAAGGTCGCGCCGCCGTTCAAGCAGGTCGAGTTCGACATCATGTACGGGGAGGGCATTTCCAAGGTGGGAGAGATCCTCGACCTCGGGGTCAAGGCGGGCCTGATCGAAAAGTCGGGTGCCTGGTTCAGCTACGATTCCGTGCGCATCGGCCAGGGCCGCGAGAATGCCAAGGTCTATCTCAAGGAAAATCCGGACGTCGCGAAGCGGATCGAGAATGCCATCCGCGGCAAGACGGAACAGGTGGGCGAAGCGCTGATGGTTGGCGCAACGGAAGAGGATGAGCTGACGGCGGAGTAGGTGGCGGGCAGCGAGGGGCGACCGACCCTGGGCTGCTCACCGTAGGTTCCCCAGCCGGCCCCTCCCGGTTGACGCTGAGCCTTCAGGGTTTGGCGCTCGATCGGGAGGGGCTCGTTACGCGAGATCCTCTGGGATCGCGATCGATTCCTTCGCTGCTTCCTGCTCTTCGGGATCGGCCTGCATCGGAGCAAACAAGCGCTTCGGCTCGGTGAGAGCGATCAGCATGAAGCCGACGACCGCGCATAATGCTATTCCCTCGAGATAGGGAGTTACGGTTCCGTCGAACGCCTGGCCGATCAGAAAGCCGAGAATAGCAGCACCGACGGTGCTGATCACGCCCTGAACGGACGATGCCGTGCCGGCGATGTGGGCCATATGCTCCATGGCCAACGTTCCGAGGTTGGATGAAGCCAGCGCGAAACAGCACATGGTCAGTGCCTGCAGAATGATGAAGCTGATCAGCGTTTCTCCACCGGCGAGTGCCAGCGCGGCATGGGCTAGGGTGACGATGGCGAGGGCGGCTGCTGCGCTGTGCCCAACCCGGCGCAAACCGAAGCGTTCGACGATCCGGCTATTGAGCCATGAAGCAAGCGCCATTGGCGCGGCAATTGCGGCGAACACCAAACCGATGATCCGACCTTCGCCGAAAACGTCGAACACGATCTGCTGAATGGAGGAGATATAAGCAACGAGTGCGGCGAAGATGATGGTGACCGCAATTGTATATCCCCGTGACTGAGGCTCGCTTATGGTCTCCCAGGCGGCCTGCGTCATTTCGCGCAAGGCGAGCGAGCGGCGGAATTCGGGATGAAGCGTTTCCGGCAGCCGACGCGATGACCAGACCAGCATCACGACGGCATAAGCGGCCAGCACCAGGAAGATCGCCCGCCACGAAGCGATGAGGAGGATCGCTTGTCCAATGTTCGGAGCGAGGACCGGCACGAGCATGAAGGTCATGAACACCAGGCTCATGACCCTCGCCATCGCCTCGGCTTCGAAGAGGTCGCGAACCATCGCCACGACCAATACGCGGGTGACCGCCGCCGAAGCTCCCATGGCGACACGGCCGGCAATGAGCAGAGCGAAGCTGCCGGCGACACCGCAGAGCAGCGCGAAGATGCCATAAAGGACGATTCCGGCGGCGAGCACCGGCTTGCGCCCAAAGCGGTCCGCCAGCGGTCCCCAGATCAGCTGCGTCGATGCGAAACCGATGAAGTAGGAGACGATCACCAGCTGGCGGTGATTCTCCTGAGTCACGTCGAGCGAGCGGCCGATGTCGGGCAGCGCTGGAACCATCGCATCGATGGCGAAGGCGTTGAGCGCCATCAGCCCGGCAAGCATCGCCGTCATCTCGCGCGTGCCGGGGCGCTTCACGCCGTCCTGGAAGGCTGATTCGAACATGAGGGCTCGATAGACCTGCTGGCCGATTGAGCGATGGCGTGCAACAGTATCGAACCTTTGGGAGCCGAAATGATCCAGATCCATCGCCGTTCTTTGCTCGCCGGCGCCGGCGCCGCCACCGCAGCACTGATGCTGACCTCTTCACGATTGATGGCGGCCGCGACGGCGGAGCTTGCGCCGATCAAGATCCCGCCGCCAATCACCAGCGCGGAGCGGGTGCAGCGGCTCGCGAAAGCGCGCGATCTGATGCGGCAAAACGGGATCGGCGCAGTGCTCGTCGAATCCGGACCCAGCCTCGATTATTACACGGGCATTCAGTGGTGGCGCAGCGAACGCCTAACGGGCGTCGTCATCCCGGCCGAGGGCGAGCCGATTATCGTCACACCTTTCTTCGAAAGCCCGAGCATCAAGGAAATGCTCGCGGTTCCGGCAGAAGTTCGCACTTGGCAGGAAGATGAGGAGCCGCTGAAGCTCGTCGCCGATTTCCTCCGTGAGCGGCACGTTGCGACGCTGCCCGTCGGGTTCGAGGAAACCAATCGCTTCTTCCTGGAGAACCGGCTGAAGCAGCAGCTTTCGGGGGTTCAGGTTGTCAGCGCGAACCCGGTCGTTCGGGCGCAGCGCATGATCAAATCCCCAGCCGAATTGGCGTTGATGCAGGCCGCAGCGGACGTGATGATCGCTTCCCTGCGCTACGCCGGCGAGCGAACCCGCGAGGGAATGACCCCGGCCGATATCGATGCACGGATCGCCGCGGCGCAGAAGCAGCTCGGCGGCAGCTATGACGGCGGGCTCATTCTGCTCGGCGAAGCAGCCGCCTATCCGCACGGAAGCCATAAGCCACAGATCGTGAAACGCGGCGAAGTGGTGCTGATGGACTGCACCTGCTCGGTCCACGGCTATCAGGCGGACATTACTCGGACGTTCGTGTTCGGCGGAACTCCGAGTGTGGAGGTGCGAAAGGTCTGGGACCAGGTCCACCGCGGCCAGCAAATCGCCATGGCCGCCGCAAAGCTCGGAGCGCCCGCCGGCAGTGTCGATGATGCCGTGCGGCGCACTTACGAGAGCTGGGGCTATGGGCCCGGATACAAGCTTCCGGGCACGTCGCACCGCACGGGGCACGGAATCGGCATGGAAGTGCACGAACCGGTGAACCTCGTGCATGGCGAAACGACGCCGCTCGCCCCGGGCATGTGCTTTTCGAACGAGCCCGGAATCTACATTCCCGGCAACTTCGGCGTCCGCCTCGAGGATTGCTTCCACATGACCGAGAGCGGGCCGAAGTTCTTCACCACGCCGCCGCCGAGCATCGACCGGCCCTTCGGCTAGAAGTGGTCGTGGACCTTACCGGTCCGCTGGACATGTGACGGCGCGTGCGGCGGTTCGATATCCGCCGCCTTCTCGCTTTCGAGCGCATTCTCCCAGCGCGCGACCACGCTCGACGCAACCGCATTGCCGACCACGTTGGTCGCGGAGCGCCCCATGTCGAGGAAATGGTCGACCGCCAGGATCAGGAGCAACCCCGCCTCCGGGATGCGGAACATCGACATGGTCGCCGCAATCACCACCAGACTCGCCCGCGGCACACCCGCCATGCCTTTGGAGGTGATCATCAGCACCAGCAGCATGGTGACTTCCTGACCGAGTGTGAGATCGATCCCGTAGGCCTGCGCGATGAAGATCGTCGCGAAGGTCATGTACATCATCGACCCGTCGAGATTGAACGAATAGCCGAGCGGCAGGACGAAGCTCGCGATGCGCGGCGGAACCCCGAAGCGCTCGAGCGCTTCGAGCGTCCTTGGGTAGGCGGCCTCGCTCGACGCGGTCGAGAAAGCGAGGACGATCGGATCGCGAATGTAGCGGACGAGATGGCGTGTCCGCGGACCAACGATGACGAAGGCCGCCCCGATCAGCAGCAGCCAGAGGGTCAAGAGGCCAAGATAGAAGCTGCCGACAAACTTGCCGAATGTGGCGATGATTTCGGGCCCGCGCTCGGCAATGGCGCTCGTCACCGCCGTGAATACCGCGAAAGGCGCAAAGCGCATCACATAGTCGGTGACCTGGAGCATGACGCGCACGAGCGCCTCGACTCCATGAACGATCGGCTTGCCCCTTTCGCCGACCGCGGTGAGCGCAACTCCGAAGAACAACGAGAAGATGACGATCGGCAGGATCTCGTTGGCGCTCATCGCCTCGAAAATCGACGCGGGCACGAGATGGCTGACGAAGTCCTTGAGGTTGAATGTCGACGTCTCAACGCCGCTCGTGGCGCTCGCCGGCGGTAGCGGGAGGTTCAGGCCCACGCCGGGCTGAAGCACGTTGACCAAAATGAGGCCAAGCGTGAGGGAGACGAGACTCGCGAGGATGAACCAGGCGATGGAGCGGATCCCGACGCGGCCCAGAGCGGCGATGTCCCCCATGTGCGCGATTCCAGCCACGAGGGTCGAGAAGACCAGCGGCGCGATGATCATCTTGATGAGACGCAGGAAGAGCGCCGTGACGATGCTCAGATACTCGGCAATCTGCTTCAGCTGCGCGGCGCTCGCCGCAGTGCCGTCGTCGATCGCGGAGTTGATCGCCCAGCCCGCGATCACGCCAAGCACCAGCGCGATCAGGATGAATCTGGTCAGCCGTTTCGCCATGCGAATCCTCTCCTCGTGGTCGTCATTGCGAGGAGCGCAGCGACGAAGCAATCCCGCTTCGCTCGTTACGAGGGCCTTCTCCGTCAAGCTTCACACGAGGACGAGCGCTGGTTAGGGGGCTGCCATGGCGCGAGAGAGCGACAGGGATGTGCTCGAGTTCGGGCGTTCGGTGCTTCACGACGAAGCTCGCGCGCTCGATGCGTTGGCGGACGACCTCGGCGACCAATTCGAGACGGCAGTCGGCCTGATCCTGGCCTGCCCGGGCAAGCTGATCGTCAGCGGCCTGGGCAAATCGGGCCATGTCGGCCGAAAGATTGCCGCGACCTTCGCTTCGACGGGCACGACGGCGACCTTTCTGCACCTCGCCGAGGCGATCCATGGCGATCTTGGGATGGCCGCGAAGGGCGATGTTGCGATCCTCATCTCGCAGAGCGGCGAAACGGCGGAGCTCGAGGCGGTCATCGACCATTTCCAGCGCGTCGAAATCCCCATCGTCGCAATCACGGGCAATTCCGGGTCGATGCTCGCCGAAGCAGCGGCCGCCGCGCTCGTGCTCCCGCATTGGCCGGAGGTCGGACCCGAATCGGTGGCGCCGACGACGTCGACGACCATGACGCTGGCGCTCGGCGATGCCCTGGCGATGACGGTGATGCGTCAGAAAGGTTTTACGCGGACCGATTTCGGACGGCTGCATCCAGGTGGGACGCTAGGCGCGCGATTGAAGCCGGTCAGTCGGCTGATGCACCGCGGCGAGGAGCTCCCGCTCGTCGACCAGAAGACGACCATGCACGACACCGTGCTCGAGATGAGCGCGAAGCGCCTAGGAGTGGTGGGGGTGACCGATGAGTCGGGCGACCTTGTCGGCGTGATCACCGACGGCGACCTTCGGCGCCATATCGAGCAAGGCCTCGATCATCCGGCCTCAGCTTTCATGACCGCCAATCCAAAGACGATTGCGCCGGACGCACTGGTCGATGAAGCCCTGACCTTGTTCGATGAGCACCGGATCACCACCCTGTTCGTGGTCGACGATGGCAAGCCGATCGGAGTCGTCCACATTCACGACTGTCCGGCACCCCGATGAACTCGATCATCTTGATCCCGGCGCGCTACCAATCCTCACGTTATCCCGGAAAACCGCTGGTCGAATTGAGGGGCTGCTCCGGAGCCCCCAAGCCGCTCATCCAGCGTAGCGTTGAGGCCGCGCGACGAGTGGCCGGGGTGAGCGGCGTGTTCGTCGTCACTGACGACGAGCGTGTCGCTAACGCGTGCACGGGATTTGGAGTCGGCGTGATCATGACCTCGCCCGAGTGCCGCAACGGAACCGAGCGCTGCGCCGAGGCCCTGGCATCGGTGCATGAGCCGGACCTCGTGATCAACTTCCAGGGCGATGCGCTGCTGACGCCGCCAGCCTTTGTCGAAGCCCTCATCGGCAGGATGCACGAGGATAGCGGAGCGCTGGTGGCGACGCCGGCTCTGCGTTTGCGCAGCGATGAGGTTCGTGCGCTGCAGGCGGAGGAGGAGGCGGGGCGAGTGGGCGGCACGACGGTCGTGAGCGATGTCGTTGGGCACGCGCTTTATTTCTCCAAGCGGTTGATCCCGCACCTGCCGCCACGCGCCCTGGACGGGCCAATGTCGCCTGTGCGGCTTCACGTTGGTGTCTACGCCTATCGCCCCGAAGCGCTCGATCGCTATGTTGCAACGCCGGTGAGCGAGCTGGAGACCCTTGAGGGGCTGGAGCAATTGCGCTTCCTGGTCGCGGGGGTGCCGGTGGCGGTGGTCGACGTCGAGACGCCGCACTTTGCCTTGCGCGAGCTCAATAACCCGGAGGACGTGGCGCCCATCGAGCAGGCGCTTGCAGAGGCCGGCCTCGAATGAGCTTCTGGGATGAGCTCGATCCCAAGTACAGGCTTATCCTCTGCGACATCTGGGGCGTCGTTCACGATGGCGTGGACCTCTATCCAGGTGCGGCCGGACGACTGCTGCTGTGGCAGGGTGAGGGCCGGGGCGTCGTACTGATCACGAACGCTCCGCGGACCGCCCAAGCCGTCGAACAGCAGCTCGCGCGCATCGGTCTGCCGCGCGAGTGCTGGGATGCGATCACGACCAGCGGCGAGGCCGGGATCGAGGCGCTGGATGCCCTCGACAAGCCAGTCGGGTTCGTCGGCACCGCCGGCGATCGCGAGATCCTCGAGGGGCGTGGCGTGCGAATTGCCAAGGGAGATACGTTCACCGACCTTGCCTGCACCGGCCTCGAAGAGATGCGCCCGCATGTCGAGGATTATCGGTACGACCTCGAACGCTGGGCCGATCGCGACGTCCACATGCACTGCCTTAACCCCGATCGGCTCGTGATCCGCGGGGGCGTTTCCGAGGCTTGCGCGGGCGCGATTGCCGACGTTTATCAGGGGCTTGGCGGACGCGTGACCTGGTACGGCAAGCCGCACGAGGCGATCTACAGTCATGCGCTGCATCATGCGGGCAATCCGCCGAAGGATGAGGTGCTGGTGATAGGCGACGCGCTTCAGACCGATGCCTTAGGGGCCGCGCGGATGGGGTTCGACTTCGTGTTCGTCCAGGGGGGAATCCATGCCGGCGAGCCGTTTCCCGAGGACTTCGCCGCGCAAAACGGTCTGGGCGAATGGCAACCGGTGGCGGTTGTCGACGGGCTTGACTAGATAGGCGCCGATGAACGTTCTTGGACATGAGGTCGGGCTGGACCAGCCATTCTTCCTGATCGCCGGCCCCTGTGTGGTCGAAAGTGAGGAATTGCAGCTCAGGACCGCGGAGCAGCTGAAGGGAATCGCTGGGAAGCTCGGCATATTCTTCATCTTCAAGTCGAGTTTCGACAAAGCCAATCGCTCGTCGGACAAGAGCTATCGCGGCCCCGGCATGGACGAGGGCCTGCGCATTCTCGCCAAGGTGCGCGAGGAAATCGGGGTGCCCATCCTCACCGATGTTCACGACATCCCGCAGATCGCGCCCGTTGCTGAGGTGGTCGACGTCCTCCAGACGCCGGCATTCCTGGCGCGGCAGACGGACTTCATCCATGCGGTGGCCGCTTCGGGCAAGCCGGTGAACATCAAGAAGGCGCAATTCATGGCGCCTCACGACATGATCAATGTCGTCGACAAGGCACGCAACGCGGCCCAGGCGGCGGGCGTGAACGAAGAGACCATCATGGTCTGCGAGCGCGGGGCATCGTTCGGCTACAACAATCTGGTCTCCGACATGCGCAGCCTCGCGATCATGCGCGAGACGGGTTGCCCGGTGGTGTTCGACGCTACCCATTCGGTGCAGCTTCCCGGCGGGCAAGGCACGAGCTCGGGTGGGCAGCGCGAGTTCGTTCCGGTGCTCGCGCGCGCCGCGGTAGCAACCGGCGTGTCGGGCCTCTTCATGGAGACGCATCCTGACCCGACGAACGCCAAGTCGGACGGACCCAATGCGTGGCCGCTCGACCGCATGGAAAGCCTGCTGACGACACTCGTCGAGCTCGACCGGACGGTGAAGGAGCGGGGATTCGAGGAGGCTTCGCTGTGAAACGGACGGTGTTCATCCAGGCGAACGACCGTCAGATGCTCGGGGCCAAGATTGCCGCATACAGCTACCAGCGGAACAGCGCGGCGCCGGAGAGCTTCGACGTTCAAATCATGGACACCCGCGACTTTCCCCGACTGACGCAGTCCGGACAGTCGATCCTTCGCAATGGATTCGTCCGCGAATGGGACCCTGACGATCTGCAGAGCTTTACGCCGCTGCGCTTTGCGCCGCCGACCCTGATGGGTTTTGAAGGGCGGGCGGTGGTCACGGACCCCGACTGCTTCGGCGTCGGCGATATCGCGGGCCTGTTCGATCACGATATGACCGGAAAAGCGATCTGCGCGGTTCCGCGGCCCGGGCACAATAAGGATCCGGATTATATCGCAACGTCGGTCATGCTGCTCGACTGCGCGAAGCTGAAACATTGGGATTTCAGCAGACAGATCGATGACCTTTTCGCGCGGAAATTCGATTACGTCCCTTGGCTTCAGCTGAAGCTCGAGGACCCCTCGACCATCGGTTTCCTCGAGCCTGAGTGGAATGATTTCGACAAGCTCACGCCCGCGACCAAAATCCTGCACACGACCAAGCGACGAACCCAGCCGTGGAAGAGCGGCCTCCCCGTCGACTACACGCTAAGAGAGCAGGGACCGTGGGATTTCCTGCGGCGCATGTGGCGGCCCAGATATGAAAATCACCCCGACCGCAACCAGGAAGGGTTCATCTATGCGCTCCTCGCGGAAATGATAGACCAGGGCATCGTCATGAAGGACGAGTTGGTACGGGAGATGGCCTCCAACCATATTCGCCACGACTCGCTCGAGCTGATCGACCGCTATCGCGGTTGGGAGCTATTCGAAAAGGCTGCCTAGCCTGTCACGAACGGCGGCGACCGCGGTTTCGACGGGATCTTCAACGTCGCCGCTTTGGGGTGCTTCCACGGTTCCGACGAGCCCGCGCTCCTGGACGTCCGCCCAAAAGCGACGCGGATCACGCACTCGCGTTTCCTGCGGATCCGCCCGCAGCCGCCGGCGGCCGCGGGAGTCCGGCGCCACGGGGATGAGGCCGACCGGCTTTCCGGTGATCACCGCCTCGGAGATCATCGAGACGCTATCGGCGGTGACGAACTGTTCGTCGGCGTCGCTGAGCGCCACGGCGTAACGAATGGACGAATCTTCGACAATTGCGACACGATGGCTCCCGTCCACCGCCTCTCTAACGATCGTCCAGGCTTCGGCGGGCGTGCGCGGACTGCCCATGATGATCAGCGTACCTCCGAGACGTTCGGCCCGGCGAACGAGCGTGCGGGTCGACTCTCGCAATGCGTTCAGATCCAGCCGCCACATCGGCGCCGTGCCGCCGATGGAAAGCAAGAGATGAGGGCGAGGCAGGGTGTCCAGCCAGCTTTGCTCTTCCAACGTCGGTTTGGGCGGCGCTCGGAAGCGGTTCATCGCCAGCGGTAGAGTCACGACATTCTCGCCCGGAGGGACGGGATATTGACGGGTCGTGATGACGAGGTCGAACAAGTGGTTCGGCGCGCGCGGATGTCCGAGGCGCACGAGGCGCGTGCGCCCGCCGCTTTGGTCCCGAATCCAGCGGGCGACGGGCACGGTCCGCTGGCCAACGCCAATCACGAGGTCAGGCCAGGGCGGCTGCAGCCATTGCCGGCTCGTCGGAAGCAGATGACCGATGCTTTCGGGCCAGAGCTTCATTCCGAGCCGCGCCGTTCGCTTGTAGAACATCGTGCGCGTTTCGAAGGGCAGGCCGAGCGCCTCGCCGAGCGCGAGCACCTGGTTATTGTCTCCCCGACGGCTGCCGATCAACAGCCAGACACGCGGCACATGGCTCACTTGGCGCGGACTCTCCGATATTCCTTCAGGAGCTGCATCATCATCAGCGCGACATTCGCAACGTTGCCGAGAACCAGCGCTACGGCCGCCCCGATCACTCCCCATTTCCACGAAAGCGGCGCAATCATGAGGAAGAATACGGAGCTTCCGAGCAGCTTGGCCTTCAGCGGCCCATCCGACCGACCGAGCGCGTAAAGCATCGGGGTGAGCGGGAAGCTGAAGACGCCCAGGAAGGGGATGAGCATTAGCACTACGAGCGGTGCGTAAGCGCCAAGGAATTCCTTGCCGAAGACGAGATTGACCAACGGCTTGCCGCCGACCAGGAGGATCAGAATGGCGAGTAGCGCAACCGCGCTCACAAGCACGGTTCCGCGGAGCATCAGCTTCCAGGGCGTCTTCGTGCTGAGGTCCATTCGGACGACCTCCGGATAGAAGGCCTTCGCGAGGAGATCGGCAGGCTTCTGAGCGCTGTCGGCGAGGCTGGAGGCGACGCGGAACAGGGCCGCTCCTGCCGGCCCGAGAAGACCCCCGACGACGAGGCGCGCCACCGGTCCCCACGCCGTCGCGACGCTTGCCGCCAGATTGATGTGGATCGCAAATCGCCACGCGCCCGGCAAAGTGGTGGGTTTGAGCGTCGGGCGGATGCCTTCGAGCAGCCCCTCCCGCCTGAGTTCGCGCCAGGCAAGATACCAAGTGTAAAGGTCCCCGCCGAGGTCGGTCGCATACCAGATGAGAACATAGGCAGCGAAGGGCGCATTCAGGACGAACGCCGTTCCGGCGAGGATCGCACGGGCAATCGGGGTCGTTGTGCCGGACCAGCTGATAAGGTCGA
>JBKPON010000089.1:0-7891 GCA_046733135.1 Pseudomonadota bacterium
CGACATCGTGGTTCTCGTGGTCGCCGCCGACGACGGGCTTCGTCCGCAGACGATCGAAGCGATCAACCATACGAAGGCCGCCGGCGTCCCGATGATCGTCGCGATCAACAAGATCGATAAGCCAGACGCCAAACCGCAGAAGGTCCGCGAGGAGCTGCTGCAGCATGAAGTGATCGTCGAGGACATGGGCGGCGAAGTTCAGGACGTGGAAGTGTCCGCGACCAAGAAGACCAATCTGGACAAGCTCCTGGAAGCCATCCAGCTCCAGGCCGAAATTCTCGAGCTCAAAGCCAATCCCGATCGGGCGGCCGAAGGTACGGTGATCGAGGCGAAGCTCGACAAGGGCCGCGGTCCGCTCGCGACCGTGCTCGTCGAACGCGGAACGCTCCGCGTCGGCGACGTCTTCGTCGCGGGCCCGTCGAGCGGCAAGGTTCGTGCCATGATCGACGATCATGGCCGTCAGGTGAAGGAGGCGGGTCCGTCGGTACCGGTTGAGGTACTCGGCCTTTCCGCCGTTCCGTCCGCCGGCGATCCCTTCACGGTCGTCGAGAACGAAGCTCGGGCCCGCGAAGTCGCCGACTACCGACAGGGCGTGCTCGACAAGAAACGCACAACCAGCGCGCCGGTCAGCTTGGAGAACATGTTCGCCACGCACGCTTCGACGACCAAGGAATTGCCGTTGGTCATCAAGGCCGACGTGCAGGGATCGGTCGAAGCCATCGTCCATGCGCTCAATCGCCTGTCGACCGACGAGATCAAGGTCCGCGTTCTGCACTCAGGCGTCGGCGCAATTACGGAGAGCGACGTCACGCTTGCCTCGGCGAGCGGGGCGCCAATCATCGGCTTCAACGTTCGCCCGAACGCCAAGGCGCGCGAGGTGGCGGAGCGCAACAAGGTCGAGTTCCGCTATTACGACGTCATCTATCACCTCACCGACTGGGTGAAGGGTGCGATGGCTGGCGAGCTCGGGCCCGAGATCATCGAGACGGTCGTCGGCCGCGCCGAGGTCAAGGAGGTTTTCCCGGCCGGCAAGAAGGACAAGGCGGCCGGTCTGCTGGTGCTCGAAGGCGTCATTCGCAAGGGCCTCAACGCCCGCCTCACCCGCGAGGACGTCATTGTCTCGAAGACGACGATCAGCTCGCTACGGCGCTTCAAGGACGACGTCGCCGAAGTGCGGGCCGGCCTCGAATGCGGGGTACTGCTAGCCGACACCAACGACATCAAGCCGGGCGACGCGCTCGAAGTGTTCGAGGTCGAGGAGCGCGCGCGGACGCTTTAGAACTCATGCGCCGCCCGGAAACTCAGGAAGGCCGTTCAGTCCGCTTGCTGCGTGTTGGCGAACAAGTGCGTCACGTGCTGAGCGAATTGCTTGCACGCGGCGACGTGCATGACGACGTGCTCCAGTCGCACCTCGTCAGCGTCACCGAGGTCCGCATGTCCCCCGATCTCCGCCATGCGACGGTGTTCGTAAAACCCCTGCTTGGGCAGGATGAGGAAGCGGTGCTGAAGGCACTGCGCCAGAACACGGCCTTCCTCCAGCGTGAGGTCGCTCACCGCGTGCGGATGAAATATGCGGCGAAATTGAAGTTCATCGTTGACGAAAGCTTCGACGAGAGCAGCCATATCGACCGCATCCTGCGCTCCGAGAAAGTCGCGCAGGACCTGAAGAGCGAATGAAGCTTGCGGGAGGCCTGCTCCTGCTAGTTCCTAGCGCCGTTGTGGCGCAATGGCCCGGCGACCAGAAGATCCCGCACGTCAATTATCCCGCCATAGCTAGTCACGCCGCGACGCTGGGCGGATTCGTGCCGAGGGGGTGGCGACTGACGCAGAGCGCCGTTGGCGATCTCAACGGCGACGGCCGTCCTGACGCAGCTCTCGTGCTATGGATGAACGATCCGCTCAATCGCATCCATCCTTCCTACGACCCCAAGATTCGGTACGACACGAATCCGCTCATGCTGGTCGTGGTCTTTCGCTCCAAAATCGGCGGCTATGACCTGGCCCTTGCCAACCACAAGTTGATTCCTCGCCGCACCAATCCCAACCAAGATCCACCCCTCAACGGTGTAACCATCGGCAACGGCGTGCTCCGCGTGAAGATGCACGAGTTCCTGGAAGCGGGTGGCTGGCGATTCGGCACTTGCAGCTTCGCGTTCCGATGGCAGGACGGAGCGCTGAGGCTGATCGGGTTCGACCGCGACGCGACGATCAAGAATACTGGAGCCACGGAAGTGATCAGCGCCAACTATCCCGCGCGACGCATGATCGTGAAGACGGGGACCATGTCCGGGGATGAGCCGGACGAAACAAGGACAGTCACACTGCCGAACAAGCCGATGCCCACACTAGACCAGGTCGGCGACGGCCTAATGTTCGAACCGGCCGGCCTTTGATGCACTCACTGGCCAGGCCAATGACCGGCGAGGGCTGCCGCGCGGAGCTTTTCGAAGAACGGCATCGTGACGCACTGCGCGCTGCCTGCGCCGAGGATCCCGAAATTTGGCAGATCTACGGCCTCAATTTCGGTCTCGACGGCTTCGATCGCAGCATCGACACGTACACCTCCAACCCGCGCAACCGGACGTTCGTCCTGTTCGAAAGTGATGAGCTGGCCGGCATGTCGAGTTATATCGGCATCGATGAGGACCGACAGACGCTGGAGATTGGAGGCACCTATTATCGACCGCACCTGCGCGGAACCGGCATCAACCGCCGCGTCAAGGACATGATGTTAAAGCGCGCCTTCGACTGCGCCATTCGCCGCGTCGAATTCCGCGTCGACCAGCGCAACGCCCGCTCACAGGCCGCCATGAAAAAACTCGGCGCGGTTCGCGAAGGCGTTCTCCGCGCCGACCGCGTCACCTGGACCGGCCACATCCGCGATAGTGTCCTGTTCGCGATTCTGAAGGACGAATGGCCGGTTTGAGTTCGCCCACGAAGGCCCGGCGCAATGCGTCGAGCCTCGCTAACCTTGACGGCTTGGCCAAGCGTCCCCACGCCTGACGCGTGGACGTGATCTACGCAATAGCCGTCTGGCTCGTACCGCTCGTGATCGCGATCGTATTTCACGAGGTGGCCCATGGTCTGGTCGCCAGGCAGCTTGGCGATCCGACCGCGGCGGAGCGCGGGCGTCTTAGTCTGAATCCGATCCGTCACGTGGATCCTTTCGGAACCATTATTCTGCCGCTTCTACTTGCGATCAGCCATGCACCGATGTTCGGCTGGGCAAAGCCCGTACCAATCAATTACCGGCGCCTGAATCGTCCGCGGCGCGACATGATCCTCGTATCGCTTGCGGGTCCCGGCATGAATCTGCTGCTGGCGATGTTGGGCGCCGCCATTCTTGCCGCCACGATCACGCTATCTGGCGGCGTGCAAGAGGGAACCGCCGCCGCTCTGGTCGCGACGAATGCGTTCAATTTCGTGCTGATCAACGTCTTCCTTGGGGTATTCAATCTTCTGCCGGTTCCACCGTTTGACGGCGGGCACGTAGTCGAAGGACTGTTGCCGCGGAATCTCGCGCGGAGTTTCCGCAAGCTCGGCCGCTACTCACTAATCGTGCTGGTGGTGCTGCTCCTGGTCCTCCCAGCGCTGGGCGCCGATGTGATCGGCACGAGCGTTTCGCCGCTGGTCAATCATATTGCGACCGGCATCTTGGGGATTTTCGGACTGCATGCCTGATGCTTCACGGCTGGATCATCCTGGACAAGCCGCTCGGGCTAGGTTCGACCAAAGCCGTTAGCGCGATCAAGCACATCTTGCGTGAAGGGGGCGAACCGAGAACGAAAGTCGGCCACGGCGGCACGCTCGACCCGCTGGCGAGCGGCGTCCTGCCGATCGCGCTCGGCGAGGCAACCAAGCTCGCCGGCAGAATGCTCAACGCGACAAAACAATATGCTTTCAACATCCGTTTCGGCGAGGAGACCGATACGCTGGACGGTGAGGGGCAGGTTGTCGCAACCAGTTCGGTCATCCCGACCGCCGAACAGGTGGAGGCGATCCTGCCCGACTTCACCGGCCAGATCGACCAGACACCGCCGGCTTTCTCCGCGCTGAAGATCGCCGGCCAGGCAGCCTACGTTCGGGCGCGCGCTGGCGAAGAGGTTGAGCTTAAGTCGCGGATGGCGACAATCCATGAGCTGCGGCTTATCTCCCAGGCCGCGAATGAAGCATCGTTGCTCGCGACCGTCTCCAAGGGCACTTATATCCGCTCCCTCGCGCGAGATATTGCTCGGGCGCTTGGAACCGTCGGCCACGTTTCCTATCTCAGACGTACTCGCGCTGGCCCGTTCTCTCTCGAACAGGCCGTTTCACTGGACTTTCTCCAAGAAACCGCTAAGGCGCGCCAACTCGATGGGGCGGTCTTGCCGCTGCAAGCGGCGCTGGACGACATCCCGGCCCTCCCCGTCACTAGCCGCCAAGCCGAGTTGCTCCGTCATGGGCAGAGGCTTGTCGGCATCCCCGCAAAGCCGGGGCTGAGCCTTGCGACGTCGGAGGGAACTCCAGTCGCGCTGGTGGAAGCAACGGCTGACGGCTTGAGGGTCGTCCGGGGCTTCAACCTTTAGAAGAACAGGAGTGAAACGATGTCGATTACTGCCGAGCGCAAGACCGCGCTGATCAAGGAGCATGCCCGCGGAAAGGTCGACACCGGTTCGCCTGAAGTGCAGGTCGCAATCCTGACCGAGCGCATCCAGAACCTGACCCAGCATTTCAAGTCTCACGCGAAGGACAATCACTCGCGTCGCGGCCTGCTAATGCTCGTCAACCAGCGCCGTTCGCTCCTCGACTATCTGCGTCGCAAGGACGAGCAGCGTTATACCGATCTCATTTCGAAGCTCGGTCTCCGTAAGTAATCGCGGGCGGCCCCATCGCGGGCCGCTTCGCATATTTGAAGTCCCGCAATTCGGCGGGGCGCCTGGGGACCCCAAAAAAGTACTACTTTTTTGGAAACCCGATGGGGCCAAAAGCGCCCCGAACCGCAGGCGGGACGGAATTCTCGCCCAAGCTGTCCCGTTCGCAATAGGGCGAGCGGGGTGAAGGGACAAAAATGTTCAATACGAAAACAGTCGAAATCGAGTGGGGCGACAAGACCCTCAAACTCGAAACGGGCCGCGTTGCCCGTCAGGCCGATGGCGCGGTGCTCGCGACCCTCGGCGAAACCGTGGTGCTCTGTGCAGTCACAGCCGCCAAGTCGGTCAAGCCAGGGCAGGATTTCTTCCCGCTGACCGTCCACTATCAGGAAAAATTCTCAGCTGCCGGCCGCATTCCCGGCGGCTTCTTCAAGCGCGAGCGCGGAGCGACCGAAAAGGAAACGCTCACCAGCCGCCTGATCGACCGGCCGGTACGGCCGCTCTTTCCGGAGGGTTTCTACAACGAGATCCTCGTCATTGCTCAGGTGCTCTCCTACGACGGCGAGAACGAGCCGGACGTCCTTGCGATGATCGCTGCTTCCGCGGCGCTGACGCTGTCGGGCGTTCCGTTCATGGGCCCGATCGGCGCCGCGCGCGTCGGCTTCAGCAATGAGGGTGAATACATCCTCAACCCAACTCAAACGCAGATCGCCGAAGGCCGCCTCGATCTCGTCGTCGCCGGCACCCGCAATGCGGTCATGATGGTCGAATCCGAGGCCAAGGAGCTCTCCGAAGAGGAAATGCTCGGCGCGGTCATGTTCGCCCACCGCTCGATGCAGTCAGTGATTGAAGCGATCATCAAGCTCGCCGAGCAGGCCGCCAAGGAGCCCTGGGAACTCGCGTCCTCGGGCGACAAGGATGCGGTCAAGAAGCAGCTCAAGTCACTCATCGGAAAGGACATTGAGGCGGCTTACAACCTGACCAACAAGTCCGAGCGCTCGGCCGCCCTCAACGCGGCGCGCGAGAAAGCCGCGGAGGCTTTCGCCGAGGCCGAGCCGCAGGAGCAGCTCGTCGCCTCCAAGCTGGTGAAGAGCCTCGAGGCCGATGTGGTTCGCGGCGCGATCCTCAAGGACGGACGCCGTATCGACGGTCGCGACACGAAGACCGTGCGTCCGATCGAAGCGATTGTCGGCTTCCTTCCGCGCACCCATGGGTCGGCTTTGTTCACCCGGGGAGAAACTCAGGCGATCTGCACCACGACGCTTGGCACCAAGGAAGCCGAGCAGATGATCGACGGTCTAGAGGGCCTCTCCTACCAGCGCTTCATGCTGCACTATAACTTCCCACCTTACTCGGTCGGCGAAGTCGGACGCTTCGGCGCTCCGGGACGGCGTGAGGTCGGCCATGGCAAGCTCGCCTGGCGCGCGCTCCACCCGATGCTTCCGAGCATCGAGGATTTCCCCTACACGATCCGGGTCCTTTCCGACATTACGGAGAGCAACGGCTCCAGCTCGATGGCGACCGTCTGCGGCGGCTCGCTCTCCATGATGGACGCGGGTGTTCCGCTGAAGCGCCCCGTCTCCGGCATCGCCATGGGCCTGATCCTCGAAGGCAAGGATTTCGCGGTGATCAGCGACATCCTCGGCGACGAGGACCATCTCGGCGACATGGACTTCAAGGTCGCCGGAACCAGCGAAGGCATTACCTCGCTGCAGATGGACATCAAGATCGCCGGTATCACCGAGGAGATCATGAAGACCGCCCTCGCCCAGGCGAAGGACGGCCGCGCGCATATCCTCCAGGAGATGGCCAAGGCGCTCGATCACACCCGTGAAGAGCTCAGCGCTCATGCTCCGCGCATCGAGACCATGTCGATCCCGAAGGACAAGATCCGCGAGGTCATCGGCACCGGCGGTAAGGTCATCCGCGAGATTGTCGCGGAGACCGGAGCCAAGGTCGATATCGACGACGACGGAACGATCAAGATCGCCTCGTCTGACCTCACGCAGATCGAAGCCGCGCGCAACTGGATCAAGGGGATCGTCGCCGAGCCCGAGGTCGGCACCATCTACACCGGCAAGGTGGCGAGCGTCGTCGATTTCGGCGCGTTCGTGACTTTCATGCCCGGCAAGGACGGCCTGGTCCACGTCAGCGAGATCAAGAACGAGCGAGTAGAAAACGTCCGCGACGTGCTGAGCGAAGGCCAGGAGGTCAAGGTCAAGCTGCTCGAGGTCGACCAGCGCGGCAAGGTCCGCCTGTCGATGCGTCTCGTCGACCAGGAAACTGGTGAAGAGCTCCCCGACACCCGCCCCCCGCGCGAACCGCGCGAGGGCGGCGACCGCGGGCCTCGTGGCGACCGCGGTGATCGCGGCCGCGGCGGACGCGATCGCGGCCCACGCCGTGACCGCGGCGGACGCGACGATCGCGGTCCCAGAGGCGAAGGACGCGGCGATCGCGGACCCCGCCGCGATCACGAAGGCGGCGGCGAAGGCCCTGCCCCCGAGTTCGCGCCGGCGTTCCTGACGGGCGACGACGACTGACGCCTAGATCCCCTCCCCGAGATTTCTCGGGGTGGGGATTTCCGGCGAAGGCCGGGCTCCAGACCTGCGAAAGCGTTAGGCAGCAAACTTAGCAAACTTCCGCCTCCTTCCGTCGACCACACGCCGCGCAGCTGGACAGGCACGCGGTGGCCCGACAATTAAACATCTGTTAAACCGCGTCGTCGGCTCGGCCCGCATGATTGGGGCGAGCGCCGCAAACAGGGGAGTGTCTTTATGCGCAACATGTTGATCGCGCTTGTCGTTTCCGCCGCCCTTGCCCTTCCCACGGCAGCCTCCGCCAAGTCCTATGGCGATTACAGCACGAAGCACAAATGCATGAAGGCGATGGACAAGGAGCAGACGAAGTACCGCAAGAAGCACGGCAGGCACGCGATGCAGCCGCTGCTGCGCTGCAAGTACCGCCACAGCCGCTACTGGCTCGTGCGGGTGTAGGTTCCGCGCGTCGGCGAGCTAGATCACGATAAAGTCGCTGGCGTCGAC